>JAOPZA010000081.1 GCA_025964325.1 Conexibacter sp. | reverse complement strand
CGCACGCCGCCCTCGCCTCCCCGGCGACCGCGAGCCGCGGCGCCGAGCTGCCGGTCCCGGCCAGGTTGCGCGGCGCCGTCACGATCGCGGCGCTGCTGTCGAGCGCGCCGCTCGCACGGAACGCGCCGGCGGCGCAGAGCGCGCCGGTCGTGGGGCCCCCGGACGTCACGCCGGCCGACCGCGACAGAGTCACGTCGCTGATCGGCTCCGGCTTCGTCCGCACGGGCACGCCGGCCGGCTGCGCCGAGGGGAAGGTCGCCGGGCGCACGCCGTTCTTCGGCTTCACGCCGAACCAGTACCTGACCGCCTACGGCCACGCGGCGCTGCAGCGCCGCGGCCTGCGCGGCGAGGGCCAGCGCGTCGCGCTGCTGGAGACCGACGGGTTCCATCCGAGCGACGTCGCGACCTTCGGCCGCTGCTTCGGCGTGCGCGTCCCGCCGATCCAGGCGCACGCGGTCGGGCTGCGCTCGTTCCCCGCCGCCGGCGGCGAGACGACGCTCGACCTCGAGCTGCTGAGCGCGGCGGCGCCGGGGCTGAAGGGGATCCGGGTCTACGCGAGCAGCGGCTCCGCGGCCGGCCTGCTGGCGAGCGCGTCAACCGCGATCACGGACCCGCGGACGCGCCCGAACGTGATCTCGGTCTCGCTCGGGATCTGCGAGCCGAACCTGACGGCCCAGGTGATCGGCGCCCGCGCGCTGAACGAGCTGTTCACGATCGCCGCCGGCGCCGGCATCAGCGTGCTGGCGGCCAGCGGCGACAGCGGCAGCGCCGGCTGCGCCAGTCGGAGGGCGCCGCTGCCGCAGCTCGCCGTCGACGTCCCGGCCGCCCTGCCGAGCGTGACCGCGGTCGGCGGCACGAACCTGCAGCTCGACGCGCGCAACCGGCTCACGCGCGAGGTCGTCTGGAACGACGCGCCGGCCGCCCTCGCGTCCGGCGGCGGCGGCCTCAGCGTGATGTTCGACCGGCCCTGGTGGCAGCGCGGTCCGGGTCTCACGCCCAGCGTCGCGAACGACGTCACGCGGGTCGTTCCGGACATCGCCGCGCTCGCCGACCTGATCCCCGGCTACGCGATCTACTGCACGGCGTCGCCGTGCGCCGGCACCGAGCTTCCGCACGGCGGCTGGCAGACGTTCGGCGGCACGAGCGCGGCGACGCCGTTGACGGCCGGCGGCGTCGCGCTCGCGAACCAGGAGGCGGCGCGTAACGGGCAGCGGCCGATCGGCTTCGCCAACCCGCTGATCTACTCGCTCGCACGCGGCTCGCAGTACCACCGCGTGCTGAACGACGTCACGCGCGGCTCGAACGACGTCGGCACGCTGCTGCCGGCGGACGCCGGCGGCGGCGTGCCGCTCGGCGGCTGGTCGGCGAGCCCGACCTTCGACCCCGCCAGCGGCTGGGGCTCGCTGCAGCTGGCGGGCTTCTCGCAGGCGGCGCTCGCCGCCGGGCGCGCCACGCGCTGAGGCCGCCTGTCTCACGCTCAAGCCGCAGCGCGGATCTGCCGACACATCCAGCAGTTCCGCGACGAACCGCTCCGGACGAGCCAAGGCGTCGCGTATTTCCCTCAACGCACCTGGGAGGTGCTTGTAGATGTACCCCGTGGCCTTCGAGGCCGACTTCGTCGAGCGACGCAGTCGACTCTCCAGCTTCTTCCGCGGCCTGATCTCGATTCCGTGGATGATCGTCGCGGTCTTCTGGGGACTCGCCGCGCTCGTCTGCTCCGTGATCGCATGGTTCGCGATCGTCGCGACCGGTCGCTATCCCGACGGGCTCTACAACGTCGTCGCGCAGGCCTCTCGTTACATCGCGCGGGTCAACGCGTTCCAGCACCTGATGACCGACGAGCTGCCGCCCTTCGACGGCGGTGAGCACCCGGAGTACCCGATCCGGCTCGTGATCGCGGCGCCGGCGGCGCACTACAGCCGTGCGAAGACGTTCTTCCGCGGGATCCTGATGATCCCCGTCATGATCGTCCTGTACCTGATGCTGCTGCTCGCGCGCACCATCGCCGTCCTGTCGTGGTTCACGATCCTCGCGATCGGGCGCCAGCCCGCAGGCCTCTTCGGCGTCACGAAGACGGCGATCGCCTACCAGGCGCGGGCGCAGACGTTCCAGCTGCTGCTGACCGAGGAGTTCCCGCCGCTGTCGGCCGACGACAACGGCAGCTCGGCGCAGAGCTCGCCGGGCTTCGCAGCCGCCGGCTGAGCCTCGACGAGCGGACCGGCGCCGCGCCCTCGGGCGCGGCTCCGGCGTCGGCCCGGAGGCGAGCCGATCGCGGCCGTCAACCGCGCCGCGGGCCGGCGCGCGACGCGACCAGCCAGGGACGTGGCGGTCGCGGCGGCGAGTTGCGGGCCGTCGCGCCGGGACCGACGTAGTGGGGGCCGCCGAGGCTCATCGTCGCGAGCAGGATCTGCGCGCGTTCCTCCGCCAGAGCGGTGGCGTGAACGACCGCAGCCGCCGTCTCGCCGACCGCGACGACGCCGCGGTTCTGAAGGTAGAGCAGCGTGGGCGCGGCGCCGTGGAGGTCGCGATACGCGCACATCCGCGCGCGAAGCTGCTCGGCGAACGGCTCGGGACTCGCGGCATACGGCATCAACAGCGCCTCCACGCGGCGGTCCTCACGGGCGTCCTCGTCGCATTGCAGCTGCCCCTCCACGATGCGATATGCCTGCCGCGAGCACAGGATCGCGTTCGCCGCCGGCGGCTGGGTGTGCGCGACGAAGCGGGCTGCGCACAGCTGCAGCACCGACGCGTGCATGGCGGTCCAGACGGGCGCCGAAGCCGCGGCTCGCTGGCCGCCCTCCCCCGCATCCGCCAGCGGGATGGCTGCATAGCGCTCCGGCGTGACCTCGGCGAGCCAGTCCTCGCCGGGCGCGAAGACGAGATCGCCGCCGCTGGCGGCCGAGACGCGACCGCGATCGGCGATCGCTCGGCCCGTCGATCCACCCGCGATCCGCTGGCACAGCTGCGCCAGCTCGCGGGCGATGTGGTCGTTCACGTGCTCCTCCACGGTCGGAGAGCCAGAGAGCTCCGGCGACCGCCGAGCGGCGGTCGCTTCGCCAGATGCCCTCCGCGACGGGGAGAGACGCCGTCGCGGAGGGACATCTGACGAAGGTTCGCTCGCGCCGGGCTCGGCGCTAGCTCGTCGCTCCCGCCGCCGTCTGACGCGAGGCCAGCCCGTTGCCCTGCGGCGCGACGATGCGATCCGTGAAGAACGAGCTGACGCGCGGGCCGTCGACGTCGAGGGCGACGTCCATGTTCGGCGGCAGCTTCTTCGGCACGGTGCGCAGGATGTCGTTCGCGATCACCATGTCGCGCTCGATCACGGTCGGCGGGTACTCGACGCCGATGTGCAGCGGCCACATCCCGAGCAGCGTCTGGTCGAACGCGTGCATGACGACCAGCGGGTCGTGCAGCCACAGCGCGGTGAACTCGGTCGGGATGCCGACCGAGACGTAGATCAGCTTCTCCTGCGGCGGCCAGATGTCGAGCACTCTCTGGACCAGGTTCGCGATCGGCGTGTCGGTGTCGCGGATGCGCTGGTAGTCGCCGTCGAGCAGCGGCGTGTCGAGCGTCACGTCGCACGGCACGTAGCTGATCGGCATGCCCGACTTGAGGACGATCTCCGCGGCGATCGCGTCGTTGTTGAAGTTGTACTCCTCGCGCGGGGAGCGACGAACGCCCTTCGCGTCGACGATCGGGATCACCACGCCCGCCATGATGATCAGCTCCTTGATGTTCTCGACGACCTTCGGCTCGCGCAGGATCGCGTGCGCGACGTTCGAGACGGTGCCGAGGGTGACGACTCTGATCTCGCCCGGGTTGTTCATGATCGTCTCGATGATGAAGTCGACCGCGTGCTGGTCCTCGTACTTGGGCTGCTCGCCGGGCTCGAGGATGCCGTCGCCCTCGAAGCCGAACATCAGGGCGTGCCCGCGCATCGGCTGCCCGATGCCCTTGAAGACCGGGATGTCCGTGCGGCCGGCGACCTCGAGCGCCTTCTGCGCGATCTGCGCCCGCAGGTGCGTGTCGCCGTAGCAGGTAGTGACGCCCTCGACCTTGAGCTCGGGCGACTGGGCTGCGAAGAGGACGGCACAGATGTCGTCGTAGTACGTGCCGATGTCGGTGTCGAGGATGATGCGAGTCTGCTCCACGAGCTTCTCCTTTGGTGCTTGCGCGCTTGCGAATTGGTCTGTTGCGAGTTCGGAACTGCGTGCGGCATGGCCGCTTCGACGTCGTGACTGCTCCCGGCTACGCACCCCCTTCGACACGTCCGCCGACGGCGCCGATCGCGTCGACCGACGCGCCGCCTCCGCCGAGCAGCAGTCGACGCACCACGGCGGTCGCCTCGGCGGCGTCGCCTCGCCGCAGCAGCTGATCGAGCTCGTCGTCGTCGCTCGCCTCGACGATCGCCTCGAGCGCGCGGAACCACTTGGCGCCCTCGCCGATCGCGCGGACCGGATCCTCGCGGTAGGGGTACTGGTCGAACGAGCACCAGCCGTCGTAGCTCGTGCGCCGCAGCCAGTAGACGAACTCGAGCAGCTCGACCGGGTGCACCGAGCCGAAGATCATGTCGTCGTCCCACAGCCGGTAGTTGTCGTTGAGGTGGACGTGCGCCAGCAGGCCCTCGCGTTGCAGCAGCGCGACCGACTCCGCCGCGCTCTCGTACGCCTCCAGCGCGTGGCCGACGTCGAGCGTGACGCCGACGTTCGGCAGGCCGATCGCCTTCACGAACAGCGTGGAGCGGTCGGCGGTCGAGAGAAAGCTGCGGTTGCGCGGCTCCTTCGGCTTGTACTCGAGCGCGAAGCGAACGTCGGGCGCGGCCTCGGCGCACGCGCGGATGCCCTCCGCGAACCAGTCGAACGCCTGCGCGTAGTCGGCCTGGAACGGGTAGTCGTAGCCGTCCTGCCCGGGCCAGATGCAGACGCAGGGACAGTCGATCGCCCGCGCCAGCACGGCCATCTCGTTGACGTAGTCGACGGCGGCGCGACGCACGCCCGCATCGTGCGCGGCGAAGCTTCCCTTGCCCCATGTCTGCGTCGCGAACAGATCCGGGATCACCGAGACCGGCTGGAGCCCGGTGCGCGCGAGGTGCTCGCGCACCTCCGCGACCGAGTCCGCCGTCAACTGCCACGTACCGACGAGCTCGACGCCCGACAGCTCGGGAATCCGCGTGACGCTGTCGAACAACCCTTCGAGCGACACGTCCGAGGCATAGCCGCCGGTCATGTAGCGATCGGAGCGGTTGCCGAAGCTTCCGAGGATCGATGCGAGCTTCAATGCCATTCGCTGCTCCTTCACTCCGCTGACTCCCCGTGCCGGGCGCGGCGGGTCAGAAGTGGTACTTGTCGATGTTGGCTGCGGTGAACATCAGTGGCGGGCCGAGGATCACCTCGCCGGACTTGCCGACCGTCCGCTCGCCGAGGTCGCCGGCCTTGAAGCTCTGCCCCTCGGTGCCGCTGATCTGTCCCGAGGCGAGCGCCGCCGCGGCGTAGGAGGCGAGGTAGCCCATCTTCGGGACGTCCCAGAGCATGAACGACTTCAACGTTCCGTCCTTGATGAACTTCCGCATCGCGTCCGGCGTCCCGAGCCCGGTGACAATCACCTTGCCCTTGTACTTCGACGTGTCGACATAGCGCGCCGCGGCGGCGATCCCGGCCGAGGTCGGCACCAGGATGCCCTTCAGGTTCGGGTACGCCTGGAGGAGCCCCTGCGTCTGGTTGAACGACTGCTGATCGTCGTCCTGGCCATAGACCACCTTCACCAGCTGCATCTGCTTGTACTTGGGCAGGGACAGCTCCGTCTTCATCCATCTGACCCAGGTGATCTGGTTCAGCGCGTTCGGCGTGGCGGCCAGGATCGCGACCTGACCCTTGTGGCCGAGCTGCTTGCCGAGGTCCTGGACGAGGCCGCGGCCGACGGCCTCGGCGCTCGTGCTGTTGATGAAGACGTCGCGTCCGGCCGGGGCCGCGTCGGAGTCCCAGGTGACGACCTTGATGCCCTGCGCGCGAGCGCGCGTGAGCGCCGGGACGACCGCGTTCTGGTCACTCGCCGAGATCGCGATCGCGTTCACCCGCTGGGAGGTCAGGGTGTTGATGTACGACACCTGGGATGACGCTCCGACGTCGGAGGGGCCGACGACCTTGAAGTCCATCCCGAGTGCCTTGGCCGCCTCCTGCCCGCCGTTGTCGGCCGCCGTGAAGTAGGCGTTGTTGAGCATCTTCGGAAGGAACGCGATCTTCAGACCCCGTCTCAGCGGCGCGCTCGGATTCGCGTCGCCGGAGGCGACGGACGTCGTCCCCCCGCTCTTCTGGCTGCTCTGCGTCGACCCGCACGCGGCGAGCAGCGACGCGAGCAACGCGAACGCAGCCAGCAGCGGCACCCTGGCGCGAACCCGCGCAAGGCGATTGAGCATCTCTCTCCTCCTGTTGTTCGTCTACGACGGCAGCGCCAGGCCGGTGGCCGGTCTTCAGCTTCCGTGACTACGCGGTTCGGAGCCGGTCTCGCTCACGTCGGCTCCGCCGCTTCCATTCGGCCTTGTTACGTAACTTTTCGTGCGGTTTCTCGCATTCACCAGACCAAACGAGCAGGGAAGATCGAAACAGATCACACCCCGCCGTGTCAAGGCACGCGGTCCTTTTCCCGCTTCGGGTTCCCCTCGCGGCGTTCGCGCGCGGCCGCCGGCGCTCGACGGATGGGCCGAGGGCGTGGGGCTGGGACGCTGCACCTCGATCCGTCGTGCTGCACCCTCGGCGTGGCGTGCAGACGTCTCCCACGGGGCGCTCGGGCGCCCGGAGAGCCAGCCCGCAGCGCGCGAGGCAAACACGGGTCGGTTGTTGCGTAGTGATTGGATGGGAGTTACAATCTGTGCGAAACGGGGGCTAACATGAGTGTTTCCAAGAAGAACACACGCAACATCCTTGCTGCGGAGCGTCGGCGCCTGATCGCCGACCTGACCCAGCGCGACGGCAGCGTCAGCATCGCGACGCTCGAGGAGGAGTTCGGGATCTCCGCGATGACGGCGCGACGCGACCTCGCTGCGCTCGAGCGCTCGGGAGAGGTCCGGCGCACGCACGGCGGCGCCGTCCTGCCGGACGCCTCGAGTCACGAGGACTCCTTCTCGATCCGCTTGGAGGTCGCGACCGGCGCGAAGGAGCGGCTCGCCGAGGCCTACGTCACGCGCCTCACGCCCGGGCAGTCGCTCTACCTCGACTCCTCGACGACGTCGTACTTCGTCGCGCTCGAGATCATCCGCCAGGGGCTCGCGCTCAAGATCCTCACGAACGCCGTCGAGATCATGCGCGTGGTCGCGTCGGCCGCCCGTCCGAACCTGGAGCTGATCGGTCTCGGCGGGACCCTGCGCGCCGTCTCGCGATCGTTCGTCGGTCCGCAGACCAGCGCCGCCATCGCCTCCCACATCGCCGAGCGGGCGGCGCTCAGCGTCAAGGGGATCACGCACGACGGGACGCTCACCGATCCCGATCCGTTCGAGGCCGACATCAAGCGCGCGATGTGGCGGCACTGCCGCCAGCCGACGCTGCTGATCGACGGTACGAAGTTCGAGACGACGGGTCTGCACGTGGTCGGCACGATCGCGGACGTCACCGAGATCATCGTCGCCGACGCGCCCGCTGCGCGAATCGAGAACCTTCGTCGCGAGGGTGCGAACGTCACCAGCATCTGACGGAACGTCCCGTGCGCCGCGCTCCGATGGCGATCCGCGCGGCGCGCCAGTTCGATCGGGGGCAATCCGCGCCCGCGCCTCGTTCATGCAACTTCGGCCGATGGCCGAATTCACCTCCCACGACCGCTGCGGCGGCCGTGGGAAAGGGAGGAGAGACAGATGACGTCACAGCCGCCGGCCGCCGAGCGCGGCAGCCACTCGAGCGAGCGCCCGGAGTGCGAGGTCCGCGACGAGCTCGTCGGCCTCTCGCGCCGCCTGGCGAGACCCGAGGCCGATCTCGTGATCCTGGCGGAGGGCAACACCTCCGCCCGCGTCGACGACGACTTCCTCGTCAAGGCAAGCGGATTCAGCCTCGGGGCGGCCGATGCCGACGCGTTCGTCCGGCTGCGGACCGCCGCGGTGCTCGAGACGATCGAGCGACCGCCGCGTGACGCCGCCTCCTGGTTCGATGCGCTGCTGGACTGTCGCACCGACGCACAGGCGCCGCGTCCGTCGGTCGAGGCGCCGCTGCACGCGCTGGCGGTCGGCATCGCCGGCGCGCGGTGGGTCGGGCACACGCATCCGATCGCGGTGAACTCGCTGCTCTGCTCGCACCACGCGCCGCTCCTCGGCAGCACGCTGTTCCCCGACCAGATCGTCGTCTGCGGTCGCTACCCGCTCTTCGTGCCCTACGTCGATCCGGGCCTGGGGCTGGCGATCGAGACGCGCCGGCGCCTGCTCGAGCACATCGACCGCCATGGCGAGGCACCGCGCGTGATCCTGCTCGAGAACCACGGCCTCGTCGCCCTCGGCCAGACCGCGACGGAGGTCGAGCAGATCACCGCGATGTGCGTCAAGACCGCGCGGATCCTGCTCGGCGCGCTTCAGAGCGGATCGCCGCGCTTCCTCGACGATCGACAGGCTGCGGGGATCGACGGACGGCCGGACGAGCACTACCGCCGGCGGATGCTGCTCGCCGCCGCGACGTCTGCGGGACGCGCCTGACGCTCCCGCGTCGTGCCGATGGATGCGGGCGTCCGCATCCATCGGCGCGGCGGTCGTACGGGTCAGCGCGGGTAGGCGGCCGGGACGCCTCCGTCGACGTTGAGCATGTTGCCCGTCGTCTTGCTGGAGCGGTCGGGCGACGCGAAGAACAGGACCGCCTCGGCGATGTCCTCCGGCCCGATGTTGACCTTCAGCGTCGTGCGCCTGCGGTAGTGCTCCTCCAGCGCCTCCGGCTCGATCCCGTACGCGTCGGCGCGCTCCTGGCGCCAGGACGAGCCCCAGATCCGCGACCCCTGGAGCACGGCGTCGGGGTTGACCGTGTTGACGCGGATGCCGTGGGGCCCGCCCTCCTCGGCGAGGCAGCGGGCGAGATGCAGCTCGGCGGCCTTCGCAGACGAGTAGGCGGCGGCGTTGGGGCCCGCGACGATCGCGTTCTTCGATGCCACGAATATCATGCTGCCGCCGGTCGACTGCCGCTGGAGCAGCCGGAATGCCTCGCGCGCGACGAGGAAGTAGCCGCGCGCGAGCACGGAGTGATTCAGGTCCCACATCTCCGCGGTCGTCTCGGCGATCGGAGCACTCGAGGCGAGCCCGGCGTTCGAGACGACGATGTCGACCCCGCCGAAGGCGAGCGCGGCGTCGCGGTAGGCAGCCTGGACAGCGCGCTCCTCGGTGACGTCGACCGTCACCGCGACCCCGGCGTCGCCGAACTCGGCGGCCGCCGCCATCGCGCCCTGCGCGTCGATGTCCGCCGCGACGATGCAGGCGCCGTCGCGCGCCATCGCAGCCGCCACCGCACGTCCGATGCCGCCGGCGCCTCCGGTGATGAACGCGACCCGGCCCTCGAGCGCCCCGGGCGCGGGCGCGAGCGACAGCTTGTACAGCTCGAGCGGCCAGTACTCGATCGCGTAGGACTCCTCGGCCGTCAGCGACACGAAGCCGCCGAGCGCGGCCGCACCGCCCATCACGCGCATCGCGCGGTGATAGAGATCGCGCGCGAGGCGCGCGCCCTTCAGGTTGGCCCCGACGGTGACGAGGCCCAGGCCGGCGATCAGGACCACGCGCGGGTCGGGATCATGTGAGACCTCCCCCTCGCTCGCGAACTCCTCCACGTACCGGCGGTAGTCGTCGCGGAACGCCGCCGCGACCGACCGCACGCGCTCGATCAGCACCTCGGCGTCCTCGCTGGCGGGATCGAAGTCGACCCACAGCGGAAGGCGCTTCGTGTGCACGAGGTGGTCGGGACAGGCCGCTCCGACCTGCGACAGCGCCGCGGCGTCGCGAGCGGCGACGAACTCGAGCGCGATGTCCGACGTGTCGACCTGCAGGATCTTCGGGCGCTCGCTCGAGACCGCGCCGCGGATCGCGGGCAGCACCTCCGCGAGCAGCGCCTCGCGACGCTCGCGGTCCGGCAGCTCGACGGCGCGACCGCCGAAGCGCGGTCCCCGGGCGAGGGCGGAGACGAGCTCCGCCGCCCGGTTGATCGCCTCGATCGTGGACTCGTAGGCCTCCTCGGCGGTTGCGCCCGATGCGACGAGCCCGTGCTTCGCGAGCAGGACGAAGCGAACGCGTCCGTCGTTGCGGACCGCTTCGCCGACCTGTCTCGCGAGCGCGAAGCCCGGGCGGACGTAGGGGATCCAGGCGGCCTCGTCGCCGAAGCACTCGCGCGTCAGCCGCTGGCCGTTCGCGGCCCCGCAGATCATGTTGATCGCGTCGGGATGCGTGTGGTGCACGTGTCGATGCGGGACGAAGGCGTGCAACAGCGTCTCGATCGAGGCGCGCGGCTGGTCGGGCGTCACCTGACAGCGCGCGAGGTAGGCGACCATCTCCTCGTCGCTCATCGCGCTGCGCTCGAAGAGCGGCACGATCTCGCCGAGCCGCAGCCCGGTGAAGTCGGACGGCCGCATCGTCGCGAGGTCGCAGCCCGACCCTTTCACCCACAGCACCTCGCTCTCACGACCGAGGTGGTCGACGTCGCGCGTCTTGACCGACGTGTTGCCACCGCCGAAGTTCGACACGGAGCGATCGGCTCCGAGACGATTCGACGCGTACGTCAGCTGAGCCAGATCGCCGTTCGGCACGTCGGCCGCGTCCCACAGGCTCTCCACGAGCGGCGCGAACGACGCGGTGCCGGCGAGCGGTTCGGTCCCAGTCACGGTCGGTCGTCCCGACTCGCGTTGACTGCGTGGCTCATGTCGAACTCCTTTTTCGTGTTCCGGTGATTCGCAGGCTCGAGGCCCGTGACGGTGAGGAAGCGCTCGTACAGCTGGTCGGACCCGGCGCGATCGGCGCGCGGCTCGTAGGCGACCGTCTGCGCCGAGCTCGCGGCGACGACGCGCAGCTCCTGCAGCGATGCGATGTGCCCGCGGGCGAGCGCCTGCGTCAGCACGTTCCCGAGTGCGGTGGCCTCGACGGGCCCCGCGTGCACGACACGGCCGAGGACGTCGGCCGTCAGCTGGCAGAGCAGCACGTTGCGGGAGCCGCCGCCGACGACGTGGACGACCTCGCTGCGGCGGCCGACGGCGTGCTCGACGCGCTCGAGCGCGAGGCGGTACTTGCAGGCGAGGCTCTCGAGCACGCAGCGCACCGTCGCGCCGGGAGAGTCCGGCGCCGCCTGGCCGCGCGCGAGGCAGAGCGCGGCGATGCGGGCGGGCATCGAGCCGCGCGAGAGGAAGGTCGGATGGTCCGGATCGACCAGCGGTCCGCCGCTGGCGCTCGCCGTCGCGAGCTGCGCGAGATCGCCGTAGCCGAGGTCGCGGCCCTCCCGGTTCCACGCGCGACGGCACTCCTGCACGAGCCACAGCCCCATCACGTTCGTCATCAGCCGGACCGTGTCCGGCACGCCGCGTTCGTTCGTCAGGTTCATCGCCAGCGCCGTCGCGTCGGTGACCGGCTCGTCGGTCTCGATCCCGACGAGCGACCAGGTCCCGCTCGAGATGTAGGCGAACGCATCCGACGTCGCCGGGACCGCTGCGACCGCGGAGGCCGTGTCGTGCTGGCCGACGGCGACCAGCTCGGTTCCGGGATCCAGACCGCAGTCGGCGGCGACGCCGGCGAGCAGCGGGCCCCGGATCGACGCCGTCTCGGCGATCGGCGGGAACAGACGGCGATCGAGCCCGAGCCGATCGATCAGCTTCCACGCCCACGCCCCGGTCCGCGCGTCGAGCAGCTGCGTCGTGCTCGCCGCGGTGCGCTCGGCGCGACGCTGCCCGGTCAGCCAGTAGCCGATCAGGTCCGCGGTCAGCAGCAGCGTCTCGCTCGCCGCGAGCGCAGGCGTGCCCTGCATCGCCAGCAGCTGGCAGACCGTGTTGATCTGGTTGAACCCGATCCCCGTCGTCTCGTAGACCTCCTCGCGACCGGCCAGCTCCACGAGCCGCTCGACCATCCCCTCCGTGCGCGAGTCGCGGTAGTGGAAGGGAATGCCGAGCAGGCAGCCGTCGCCGTCGAGCAGGCCGAAGTCCACGCCCCAGGCGTCGATGCCGATGCCGTCGACGCGACCGCCGGTCGCGCTCGCGGCGCGCTGCAGGCCGACGAGCACCTCGGCGTAGATGCGCACGACGTCGGTGTGGAGGCCGTCGGGGAGGCGCACCGGCGCGTTGGCGAACCGGTGCATCTCCTCGAGCTCGACGCGCGCGCCCCGCAGCGTCCCGAGGATGACGCGGCCGCTCTCCGCGCCGAGGTCGATCGCGACATACCGTCTCACGGCTCGCTGCCCAGCTCGAGCGCGGATGCCGCACGGCGCCGCGCCAGCAGCTCGCGCAGGCGCTGCGCGAGGTTCGGGGCCACCACCGAGAAGATCAGCAGCACACCGGTGACGAGCGTCAGCATGTCGTCGGAGACGTCGTCGAGCGTGAGGGCGTTGCGCAGACCGCCGATCAGGAAGACCGCCGCGATCACCGGCAGCAGCGCGCCCCGACCGCCGAAGATCGAGACGCCGCCGAGCAGCACGGCCGCGATCACCGACAGCTCGAGCCCCATGCCGTTGTCGGGCCGCGCGCTCGCGAACCGCAGCGTCCAGACGATCCCGGCGAGGCCCGCGACGAGACCGGTGAGGGTGAACAGCAGCAGCTTGATGCGCTTGACGCGGATCCCGGAGAAGAACGCGGTCTCCTCGCTCGAGCCGATCGCGTAGATCGAGCGGCCGAGCGGCGTCGCGCGCAGCAGCACGCCGAAGACGATCGCGAGCGCGACGAAGAGGATCAGCGTGTACGGGATGCTCGTGCCGCCGACGTAGCCCATCCCGAGGTTCGTGTAGCTGCTCGGGAAGTTCGCGACCGCCTTGTCGCCGAGGATGCCCCAGGCGAGCCCGCGGTAGAGCGCCAGCGTCCCGATCGTGACGGCGAGCGACGGCAGCCCGAGGCGCGTGACGAGCAGGCCGTTGACGAGGCCCGCGAGCGCTCCGACCACGAGCACCACCGGGATGATCGCCTCCATCGGCCAGCCCGCGTTCCAGAGCGCGCCCATCAGCGCGCTGACGAGCCCGAGCACGGATGCGACGGACAGGTCGATCTCGCCGGAGATGATCAGCAGCGTGAGGGGAAGGGCGATCAGCGCGATCTCCATCACGTCCTGCGTGAGGAAGCCGAGGTTCGCACCGGTCAGGAACTCTCCGGAGAGGCTCGCACCCAGCGTCACGGTGGCGACGAGCATCACGAAGATCAGCAGCTCCCAGCGAGCGAGGGCGGCGAGCGAGAAGCGGCGTCTATGCGGCATGGCGGACCCTCCTGCGCCTCAGCAGGGCGCTCAGGCGTTGTTGCAGGAGGCGATCGAGGCTGATCGCGACGAGCAGCAGCAAGCCGTTGATCGCCTCGCCCCAGAAGGACGGCACCTTCAGCGCGACGAGGGCGCTTGCGATGACGCTCAGCAGGACCGCGCCGAGCGCGGCCCCGTAGACGCTGCCGCTGCCGCCGAAGATCGCGACGCCGCCGACGACGACGGCCGCGATCACCTGCAGCTCGACGCCCGTCCCGATCGTCGCGTCGACGGTGCCGAAGCGAGCTGCCCAGAGGACGCCGGCGAGGCCCGCCAGCGTTCCGGACGCCACGAACGCGAGGAAGGAGCGACGCGAGACGCGGATGCCGGCGAGCGTCGCCGCCTGCGGGTTGGAGCCGATCGCGTAGAGCTCGCGCCCGGATCGAAACGTGCGCAGGTAGGCGCCGACCACGAGGACGACCGCCAGCGCGATCAGCGCCAGGTAGGGGATCCCGGCGATGTTGCCGCTTCCGAGCGACAGGAACGCCGACGGCATGTCGCTCGCGTTGATCTGCTTGCCGTGCGCCCACGTATAGTCGACGCCGCGGATCACGTAGAGCATCCCGAGCGTCGCGACCAGCGCGGGCACCCGTCCGATCGTCACGAGCGCGCCGTTGATGACGCCGAAGCCGGCGCCGACGAGCATGCCGATCACGATCACGAGCACGATCGACATCCCCGGATGCGCGACGAACAGCTGGCCGGTCATGAAGGCCGTGAACCCGAGCACCGACCCGACCGAGAAGTCGAGGTGGCGCATGACGACGACGAGCGTCTGCCCGACTGCCAGCATCGCCACGATCGAGACGTCGAGCAGCATGTCGCGGATGCTCTGGCCGGTGAGGAAGCGGGAGTTGCCGATCGTCGCGATCACGAGCACGAGCGCCAGCACGGCGACGATGCCGAGCTCGCGCACCTGCATCGCCCGCTGGACGAGACCGGTGGCGGCAGAGCCCTCGGGCCGCAGCTCGACCGGCGGCGCGGCCTGGGCGCGCAGGCTCATGCCGCGACGCCCATCTGCTGACCCGTGGCGGCGAACATGATGCTCTCCTCCGTCGCCTCCTCGCGCGAGAGCGCGGCGACGAGCCGGCCCTCGCGCATCACGAGGACCCGGTCCGCCATGCCCAGCACCTCGGGCAGCTCGGAGGAGATCATCAGGACGGCGACGCCCTCGCTCGCCAGCTGCGAGAGCAGCCCGTGGATCTCGGCCTTCGTGCCGACGTCGATGCCCTGCGTCGGCTCGTCGACGATCAGCAGCCGGGGCTTCGTCGCCAGCCACTTCGCGAGCACCACCTTCTGCTGGTTGCCGCCGGAGAGCGTCGAGACGGGATCGCTGAGGCGATGGACCTTCGTCTGCAGGCGAGCGGTCCAGTCGGTCGCGACCGCGCGCTCGGAGCCGCGCCTGATCAGGCCCATGCGCGTGAGACCGTTGACGAGCGTCATGGTCGCATTGCGTTCGACCGACAGGTCCATGATCAGGCCCTGGTGACGGCGGTCCTCGGGCACGAGTGCGACGCCGGCCGCCATCGCCGCGCTCGGCGAGGCGGCGCGCAGCCGGGTGCCGGCGACGCGGACCTCACCGGCGTCGCGGCGGTCGATGCCGAAGATCGAGCGGGCGACCTCGCTGCGGCCGGCGCCGACGAGTCCGGAGAGCGCGACGATCTCGCCCTTGCGCACCGCGAAGGAGACGTCGACGAAGTGGCCCTCGCGCGTGAGGCGATCGACCTCGAGCACGACCTCGCCGACCTCGGCCTCCTCCTTCGGGAAGAGCTGGTCGAGCTGGCGGCCGACCATCTGGCGCACGAGCTGATCGGGCGTCAGGTCGGCCAGTTCGCCGCTGTGCGTGATCGCGCCGTCGCGCATGACGGTGACGGTGTCGCAGAGCGCGAAGACCTCCTCGAGGCGGTGTGAGATGAACATCACGGCCGCGCCGCGGTCGCGCAGCGTGCGCACGACGCCGAAGAGGCGGTCGACCTCGCTGCCCGAGAGCGCGGCGGTCGGCTCGTCCATGATCAGGACGCGCGCGTCGAACGAGAGCGCCTTCGCGATCTCGACGAGCTGCTGGTCGGCGATCGAGAGGCCGCGCACGGGCTGCTCGGGCGCGAGCGGAACGCCGAGTCGCGCGAACAGGTCGGCGACCATGCGGTGCATCGCGCGGCGGTCGATGCGCCGGGCCTTCGCCAGCGGCTGGCGCCCCATGAAGACGTTCTCGGCGACCGACAGGTCGGGGAAGAGCGTCGGCTCCTGGTAGATGACCGCGATGCCGGCGTCGCGGGCGTCCTGCGGTCCGTGGAACACGACCGGCTCGCCGTCGACGACGACCGTGCCGAGGTCCGGCCGATGGACCCCGGCCATGACCTTCACGACCGTCGACTTGCCGGCGCCGTTCTCTCCCAGCAGCGCACGCGCCTCCCCAGCGCGCAGCTCGATCGTCGCCTCCCTCAGCGCGTGCACCGCGCCGTAGGACTTCGTCGCACGGTTGAGTGCGAGCAGCGTGGTGGAGCCGCTCATCGGCCGAGCCGCTGTGGTCGACAATGTGTTTCTTTGTGAGTCATAGCCACCTTCTCCCAGACATTCGAGCAATATCAATCAGATCACGCGCGTCTGTTCGAGTCAAGCGCGTTGGCCCGGCTCGTCGCGCTCGTTCGGCAGCTGCGCGATCGGTCAGCTGCGCGTATCCGTGCGGTCGCCGACGGAGCCGACTCCGGGTCGCTCCGATCTCAGTCCGACCGCCTCCGCGACGAGCTCGGAGAGCTCGCGCAGCTCGATCGCGCGCTCGTGCCCCGAGCTGCGGATCGCGTCCTCGTACATCGTCACGTCCTTCGGACACGCGACCGTGAAGTACTCGACGTCGCCGAGCGCCACCGCCTCGTCGATGCGCTGCTCGCTCGGGCGTCGCACGCCGTCGGCCCGTTGGTCCTTCATCCAGATGCGACCGCCGCCGGCGCCGCAGCAGAACGAGTTGTCGCGGTTGCGCGGCATCTCGCGGAGCTCGACGCCGATCCGCCGCAGCACCTCGCGCGGCGGCTCGAAGACGCCGTTGTAGCGCCCCAGCGTGCAGGGATCGTGATACGTCACGACGGCGTCGAGCTGCCGCTCCGCAACGAGCACGTCGCGCTCGAACAGCTCCAGCAGCAGCTCCGTGTGATGGAGCACGGTCCAGGCGCCGCCGAGCTCCGGATACTCGTTCTTCAACGTGTGGAAGCTGTGCGGATCCCACGTGAAGATGCGGTCGAAGTCGCAGCCGGAGATCGTCGCGACGTTCGTCTTCGCGAGCGAGCCGAAGAGCCCCTCCTCGCCGGCGCGGCGGACGTCGCAACCCGCGTTGCGCTCGGCGTCGTAGAGCACGCCGAAGTCGACGCCGGCCTCGTGGAGCAGCTGCGCGATCGTCTGCGTGATCCGCTGGTTGCGCGGGTCGAACGACGCATAGTCGCCGAGGAACCAGAGGTACTCGGCGGACTCCTTGCGGATGTCCTTGACGGGAAAGGGCAGGCCCTTCGTCCACCGCGCTCGCTTGCGCCTGTTCTCCCCGAACGAGTTGCCGGTCGTGTGGATCGTCTCGAACGTCGCCTGCAGCTGGCTGTCCATGTCGCCCTGCTCGACGAGCCGGCGCCGCATCTGGTTGATGAGCGGAACGTGCTCGATGCCGACCGGGCAGATCTCGACGCACGCCATGCACGACATGCACGACCACAGCGTCTCGGACCGGATCGGGTCGCCGAGGATCGACGCGCCCGGGTCGTGCAGCGGCGGGACGTGCAGCTGGGAGCGGATCCCCATCGCACCCTCGGCCACCTCCCGCAGGTCGAGCACGAGGTCGCGCGGCGAGAGCGGCAGGCCGCCCGCGGTCGCCGGACATGCGTCGTGGCACTTCCCGCATTTCGTGCACGCGTCGAGCTGCAGCAGCTCGCGCGGCGCGAAGTCGGCGATCGCGCCGTAGCCGACCTGCTCCGCCGTCGCGTCCCTCGGCAGCATCGGCAGCTGCGTGCCGGCGACCTCGTCGCCCGTCGCGACGGACGCCGGACCGGTCAGCATGTGCAGCGCCTTCGTGAACGGGATCGCGGCGACGAACGCCAGCGCGACCACGCCGTGCACCCACCAGAGCGCGTGATGGACCGTCTGCGCGCCGCTTCCGTCGAGGCCGATGCCGCGGAACCCCTGTCCCAGCAGCCAGCCGAGCGGTCCCCACGCGTCGAAGCCCCGATCCGTCTCGGCGATCCGGACGCCCTCGAGCACGAAGCCCGTGACCGCGAGGAAGATCAGCGACCCGACGAAGACCCAGTCGCCGATCACGTAGCGCCGTCGCTCGTAGCCCCCCGGCGCTCGGTCGGCGCGCCGGTAGTCGAGCCGCCGCGGCGCGACGATGCCGCGCTTGAGCCCCAGCGCGAGGAGCCCGAGCGTGAGCGCGGCCCCGAAGACGTCGAGGAACAGCGAATAGACCAGGTAGAACGTGCCGTGCCAGAAGTCGAAGCCGAACAGCGGCCTGGCGACGTCGTCCTGGAGCGCGAGGATGCCCGAGCCGAGCGCCAGCACGACGAACCCGTAGAAGACGCCGGCGTGCGCGATCCCCGAGATGCCGGCGCGCCGGTTGATCGAGGAGTGCGTCAGCACCACCCGCGCCGTCCGCGCCGTCCGCCGCGCGACGCTCCTCGCCCGGCCGGTCGGCGTCCCGCCCGCCGCGACGCGCGGCCGGCTGCGACCGCGGCCGCTGCGGTATTTCGCGACGAGCGTCCACACGCCCCAGGCGAAGACGGCGACCGAGACGGCGATCAGGACATACCAGAGCACCTTCTCGGGGGTGCTGAGTCCCGCAAACGTCGTCCGGGTCTGTCTCACAGCAGCTTCTCGAGCTCCTCGGCGACGGCGAACACGTCTGCGACCGCGCCGTAGTCGGCGACGTCGAAGATCGCCGCGTCGGGGTCGCTGTTGACGGCGACGATCGTCTTGCTCGCCTTCATGCCGGCGAGGTGCTGCACCGCGCCGGAGACGCCGAACGCGAGATAGACCTCCGGCTTGACCGTCTTGCCGGATTGGCCGACCTGACGCTCCGCCGGCATCCAGCCGGCGTCGATCAGCGGCCGCGAGGCGGCGAGCGTCGCACCGAGCGTGTCCGCGAGCGACGCGAAGCGCGGGATGTTGTCGCGCTCGCCGACGCCGCGACCGATCGCCAGGACGACATCCGCGAGCGTGATGTCGACGTCGCCGGCCGGCGGCGCGACGAACTCGCGATGCCGGGTGCGCACGCTGGGCGGCGGCGCCGCTCCGTCGAACGTCGTGACCTCGGCCGCTCCGCCCGGCGCCGCCGCCGGCCAGATCGTCGGCCGCAGCAGCAGCAGCACTCGGTTTCGCTGCGGGAACTCGAGCTCGGCCTCGACCTTCCCGCCGTAGAACCGGCGGAGCGCCACGACCTGCCCGCGCTCGAGCGCGCATCCGACGACGTCGGTCGCGAAGCCGAGCCCGGCGCGCAGCGCGAGCGCGGCGCCGAAGCCCATGCCGTTGACGGTGAAGCCGGCGAGGACGACGGCCGGCTCGCGTGCCTCGATCAGCGCGGCAAGCGCCGCCGTGACGATCTCGGCGTTGAACTCCTGCTCGGCGACCGGGACGCGCACGACCTCGTCGACGCCGTCGAGGCGGCCGGCTTCGGCGAGCGCGTCCGGATCGCGCGCGAGGACGGCGAGCACGACGCGACCGCCGCCCTGCTCGCTCAGCTGCCGCCCGGCCGAGACGAGCTCCGCGGTGACGTCGCGGAGCTCGCCCTGCAGGTGCTCGGCGACGATCAGGACGCCCGGCATCAGGCAGCCGCTCCGCGGACGAGCTCGACGATCTTGGCGGCGACCGACGAGGGGCCGTCCATCATCTCCGCCCGTTCGCTCCGTGGCACGAGCAGCCGCCGCACGCGGAAGCCCGGCTCGGCCAGCTCGTCGGGCTCGACGAGCTCGATCTCCGCGTCCTCGGCCTGCTGCACCGCGCGCAGCGTCACGTACCGGGGCTCGTCGATGCCGGTCTGGATCGTCAGGACGGCCGGCAGGTCGACCTCGCACACCTCGACCAGGCCGCCCTCGAGCTCGCGGTGCACGACGGCCGTGCGCTCCTGCGGCGCCAGCTCGATCGAGGTGACGATCGCGACGCATGGGAAGGCGAGGAGCGCCGCGAGGCCGGTGCCCGTCGCCGCTTGCGCGGCATCGGCCGACTGCGCGCCGCAGAGGACGAGGTCCGGCTGCTCGCGGCGCGCGACGTCGGCGAGGACGGCCGCCACGACCAGCGCGTCGGCGCCGGCGAGGTCGTCGGTCCAGATCCGCACCGCGCGGTCCGCGCCCATCGCGAGGCAGCGGACGAGCACCTCCTCCGCCTCGTCGTCGCCGACGGTCACCACGACGACCTCGCCGTCGCCGGCGTCGTCGCGCAGGCGCAATGCCGCTTCGAGCGCGTAGAGATCCCACTCGTTGGGCTCGTAGTCGAGGTAGTCGGTATCGACGGCGCGGTCGTCGTCGACGAACTCGGGGTCGTCGACGAGGACGCCGACGCGCTTCACGCATACGACGATCTTCATGGCAGTCGTGCTCCAGGCAGTTCGTTGGACGAGGGCGTCGGGCGGTAGATCGGGCCGCGCTGCACGACCGGCTCGATCAGGTCGTCGGCGAGGTAGTGCTCGGCCTCGTCCGGATACGCGCGGTTGCGCCGCGGGCCCGGGTAGCGCAGCGCCTTCTTCGCCTTCGGGCTCAGCAGGTACGCCCCCGAGACTGCGAGCGCGAACAGCTCGAAGGCAGCCGCATCCGCGCCGCGCGCGCGCTCGACCTCGGCCGCCGGGTCCTTCCCCTCGGCCGCCGAGCGCACGATCGCGAGCAGTGGAGCGGCCAGGTCGGGCCGGGCGCCGAGCGTCCGATCGATCCACTTCCCCGCGACGCCGACGTCGCTCGCGGACGGCATCCCCTCACCTCCGGGGATCAGCACGTCGGCGAGCGCGCGGAGCGTCTCGCGCTCCGCTTCCTCCAGTCGCACGGCCGCAACGGCGCTCATGCCACCACCTGCTGGCTCATCTCGGCCGCGCGAGCGAGCCCCTGGGCGAGTTCGCACACGGCGTGCGAGCGCTCTGCGCGAGTCATGCCGCCACGGCCTGGGAGCGCGCGCCGGCGGTGATGTGCTTGCCGGTCCGCCGCGCCAGCGCGCAGATCGTCGAGGTCGGGTTGACGCCGGAGGACGTGACGAACGTGCTGCCGTCGACGATGAAGAGGTTCTCGACGTCGTGGGCGCGTCCGTAGCCGTCGACGACCGAGGTCGTCGGATCGTCGCCCATGCGCGCGGTCCCGAGCAGGTGGCCGGCCGCCCAGCGCCGACCGGAGACCCATGTCTGTCGCGCGCCGGAGGCCTGGTGCGCCTCGACCGCGCGGGCCGTGTTGAACTCCAGCATGCGGCGCGTGTTCTCGGAGGTCGCATAGGTGATCTTCGGCGCCGGCAACCCGTCGGAGTCCTTCAGCGTCGGATCCAACGTCACCGTGTTGGCCTCGTCCGGCAGGTCCTCGGGGATGATCGACCACTCGAGCGTGTGCCCGATCCCCTCGCGCAGCTTGCGGTGGAACTCCGCGCCCCAGATCTCCCGGTCCTCGCGCTCGCCCGACGCGTAGCGCGCGAGCGTGCCGAGCGGACCGCCGGTCGGCAGCACCAGCCACTTGCAGCCGCGCACGAAGTCGCGCGAGGTGTCGGTCTCGTAGAACTGCATCGACTGGATCTGCTGGCCGGCCGGCCCGAGCCAGTCCTCCAGCTCGTCGTCGTAGATGCCGGTCACCGTCGCGTAGGGATGCAGCATCAGCCGCGTGCCGACGAGCCCCGACGAGTTGGCGAGACCGTCGGGGAAGCGGGCCGAGCTCGACATCAGCAGCAGCCGCGCCGTGCCGACGCCGTTGGCCGCCAGCACGACGATCGACGCGCCCTGGAAGCGCTCGGTGCCGTCGCGGTCGATGTAGACCGCCCCGGATGCGCGGCCGTGCTCGTCGACCGTGATCTCCGCGACGCGCGCGTTCGTGATCAGGCGCGCTCCGTGCTTGAGCGCGAGCGGCCAGTGCGTCAGGTCCGTGGACGCCTTCGCCCCCTCCGGGCAGCCCATGCGGCAGATCCCGAGGCGCGCGCACTGCTTCAGGGGACCGTAGTCCTGCGACGGGATCGAGACCGGTCCCGGCCACCAGTGCCAGCCGAGCTTGTTCATCCCCTCGGCGGCCTTGCGCCCGGTCTTGTTGATCGGATGCGCGGGCAGCGGAGGCGGCGCGCCGGGCGGGTACGCGGGGTCCCCGCCGCGCCCCGAGACCGCCATCTCGACGTCGGTCTCCTCGTAGTAGGGCAGCAGCTCCTCGTAACTGATCGGCCAGTCGTCGGCCACGCCGTCGAGCGTGCGGACGCGGAAGTCGGAGGGCAGGAAGCGGCTCCAGCAGGCCGCGTACAGCACGCTGCTGCCGCCGACGCCGTTGTACATCCAGACGTCGACGTCCGAGTCGGAGTCCTCGATCGGATAGTCGGCCGCGCTCCCGCGCACGTTCGGGTTCGGGTGCCACGCTTGGCCGCCGAGGAGCTCGAACTCGGGCTTGTCGCCGGGCAGCTCGGAGGCGTTCACCCAGCCGCCTCGCTCGAGGCAGACGACGTCGAAGCCGTCCTCGGCGAGCTGCTTGGCGATGATGCCGCCGGAGGTGCCGCCGCCGACGATCAGCACATCGGCCTTCTTGTCTCTGTCGCTCATCGTCATTCCTCTCGCTCAGTCGACCATCCGCGCGCCGCCGTTGACGTGCAGCGCCTGGCCGGTGATGTAGCTCGCCGCGTCGGACAGCGCAAAGCAGACGGCGGCCGCGATGTCGTCAGGGGTCCCGAGGCGGCCGAGCGGGATCGCGTCGAGGAACGAGTCGACCTCGGCGTCGTCGAATGGACGCCGGACCATCGGCGTGTCGATGATCCCCGGAGAGATCGAGTTCACGCGCACCCCCTGGGGCGCGAGCTCGCGCGCCAGCGTTCTCGTGAAGCACTGGAGCCCGGCCTTGCTGACGTTGTAGTCGACCCCCTCGGGACCGGCCCCGCCGCTGGCCGACAGCGACGAGCCGACGTTGACGATCGAGCCGCTGCGTCGCTCCACCATGTCTCTGACGACGCGCAGGGTGAGGAAGACGGTGCCGCGCAGGTTGACGTCGAGCGTCCGGTCCCAGTCCTCGACCCGCATCGCGGTGGACGGATAGAGGTTGAGGATGCCGGCGTTGTTGACGAGGAAGTCGATCTGGCCGAACGCGCCGAGGGCGGCCTCGACCACCCGCTCGCCCGCGGCCAGGTCGGCGAGGTCGGCCTCGACCGCGATCGCGCGCGTTCCGTTGCCGCCGAGCTCCTCGGCGAGCGCGTCGCCCTTCGTCGCGGTCGTGCTCTGCAGCACGAGGTCGGCCCCGCACGCCGCGAGGGAGCGTGCGATGCCGATGCCCATGCCGCCCGTCGCTCCTGTGACGAGCGCCGTCTTGCCGGCGAAGTCGAATGCGCTACGTGGATTCATCTTCAGTTCCCCTACCGGTTGCGTTCAGGTGGAAGCGGGCGGCGCGTGGTGCCCGCGACGGCGTCGGCCACGGCTGTGTTCGATTTTGCACTCTAGCGTTTGAATATCGTCTCGACAGCGTTATTTCGCTCATGTCCAATCAGACCATCTCGAGCGAACCGTTGTCAAGGACGATCTGCGCCGGAGACCGATCGCGCCGACGCTCATGACAGGTCGATGACGCTGCGGATGCCGTCCTGCGCGTGCATCAGGTCGAAGCCGCGGTTGACCTCCTCGAGGCTGAGCCGGTGCGAGACGAGCGGCTCCACGTCGATCTCGCCGGCGAGTGAGCGCTCGAGGAGCGCGGGGACCTGGTCGCGGCCCTTGATCCCGCCGAAGGACGAGCCGGTGACGCGGCGACCGGTGATGAGGAGCCGAGGGACGATGTCGAGCGTCCGGCCCTTGCCGGCCACGCCGCACATCGTCGCCATGCCCCACCCCATCCGAGCGGCCTCGACGGCTTGGCCCATCACCTCGACGCGGCCGGTCGCCTCGAAGGTGTAGTCGGCGCCGAGGCCGCCGGTCATCTCCAGGATCGCGGCGACGGCATCGCCGCCGCCGCGGACGAGGTCGGTCGCGCCCTGTCCGGCGGCGAGCGCGAGCCGCTGATCCGAGAGGTCGACGCACACGATCCGCTCCGCGCCCTGCAGCCGGCACCCGGCCACCGCGCCGAGGCCCACGATCCCCGCGCCGAAGATCACGCAGGTCGTGCCCGCCTGCACCTCGGCGGTGTTGATCGCGGCCCCGAGCCCGGTCGAGAGCCCGCATGCGAACAGGCACGCGTGCGCGAGCGGCGCATCCGGATTGATCCTCGCGAGGGCGATCTCCGGCATCACCGTGTACTCGGCGAAGGTGGAGGTGCCCATGAAGTGACGGAGCGGCTCGCCGCCGCGGGAGAGCCGCGTCGTCCCGTCGGGCAGGTGTCCGACGTTCTGCTGCTCGCGGATCGCCAGGCAGAGGTTCGTGCGCGGGTCGAGGCAGTGGATGCACTCGCGGCACTGCGGCGAGAACAGCGTGACGACGTGGTCGCCGACCGCCACCGAGCTGACGCCCTCCCCGACCCGCTCGACGACGCCGGCGCCCTCGTGCCCGAGGACCGCCGGCGCATAGCCGGTCGGATCGGCGCCCGACGCGGTGTAGAGATCGGTGTGGCAGACGCCGCAGGCGACCACGCGCACGAGGACCTCCCCCGCGCGCGGCTCGGCGAGCTCGACCTCCTGCACGACGAGCGGCGCCCCGAACTCCTCGAGCACGGCCGCACGCATCCTCACGCGCTCACCTGCGCTTCGCGATCCAGACGCGCCCAGATGCTCTCGACCTCGCGCTTGAGCAGCAGCGACTCCTCCCAGCGGTCGGAGAGCTCCGTGCCGTCGGGTCCGGTGATCGCGTACCACGGCGGCCCCAGCTCCGTGACGAAGAAGAGGTCGTCGGCCGGGCCGGAGCGCTCCCGCCAGCGGCGAAAGCCGTGCTCCCACCAGCCGAGGAAGAGGTCGAGCCAGTCCCTGTGGACGTCCCAGCCGACGGCGATCTGCACCTGCTCGCGCGTGGCGACGCGTCCGTGGAACATGTCCGCGCGCTCGAGCACGCGGCGGATCAACGTGTGATCGTCCTCGGGCACCGGCCACGGGAACTCCTGACCGACCACGAAGTGCGACAGGTCGCCGTTGATGCGCATCTCCGGCACCGCGTCCATCAGCTGGAGCGTGAAGCGCAGATCGGTGGTCATCCGGTCGCGGTGCGTCTCGACGACGACCGGCACCGCCGCTGCCGCCGCGATCTCCAGGCAGCGGCGCAGCTCGGTCGCGCCCTCCTCGACCGTGAACACCTTGAGGTCGGGCTGGAGGTTGATGTAGCGCGGACCCGGATCCATCGACCGGAACGTCTCGATCAGCTCCTCGAAGCGGTCCCCGGGGCCCTTCGGAAAGCACGTCGCCCCCCACGGGACGCCGGCCGCCTGCGCGTGCGCGATCGCCTCGCGCGACGGAAGGATCGGCGTCCAGGCGATGTCGACGCCGCTGAAGCCGGCGTCGTCGATCCGCTCGATCTGCTCGGGCAGTGACCACTCGGCCTCGCTTCCGTACGGCAATCCGCCCATCGCCCACAACGACTGGTAGACGCGAAGACTCACTCGCTCGCTCCTTCACTTGAACAGGGGCGCGCGCGGCCGCATGCGGGCGGCTCGGCGCGCAACCGACGGCGACGGAGCCGGCCGCAGCCGGCGACGTCGCGGATCTGCCGTCAGGCCGACGACGGGCGGCGGCTCAGCCGACCTCGTCGACCATCTCGTTCGGGTCGTCGACGAGGAGGACCTCCTCGTCGTTGAGGATGAAGCGCCCGTAGTGCGCGCTCATCTGCGTCTGCAGCCAGTATCCGTCGATCTCGATCCCGAGCTCCTCGCTGATCTCGTCGAAGTTGATGTGCAGACGGTTCTTGGCCCGGCACTCGATGTACGTGATGCCGAAGATGACCTCGACACCCTCGTCGCCCAGCACGCGGGCGACCGCTTCGCCCTCGTCGCTGCGCTGCAGGAAGATGCCGACGTACTCGTTGGGCGTGGAGAAGTGATCGTCGCCGGTCTGGGTAGCGGGCGTCATCGCGCCGCCCCCTCGAGCTCGGACGCCTTGAGGCCGGATTGCTCGACGAGCTCGGCGAAGCCTTCCCTCACCCGCGCGAGGCCGGCCGCGACGTCGGCTCCGGGAAGCTGTTCGAACAGCTCCCCGAGCGCGGTCACGGCCGCTTCCGCAGCCGGGGTCCAGGTCCTCAGCCACCCGTCGATCACGTCCCGATTCTGCGGGCCGAAGTCCGGGTCCTCGACGAGGTCGGCGACGAAGGCCGCCGTCCATGCGCGACCCCAGTCCCACTCGGCTTGGCCCGTGCGGCCGAAGACCGGCGAGACGACATCGCCCTGCTCGCTTGCCGCGTTCATCAGCAGCTCCCGCCGCAGCAGGACGCCGACGAGCGGCTCGAACACGAGGTTCGCCGCGACGACGACCTCGACCCAGTCGTGCACGAGGTCCAGCCGTTCGAGGAAGTCGCGCGCCGGCTGCCACGCCGGATGCTCCATGAAGCTTCGCGTGCCCCGCTCGGCAGGGAAGTCGCCCAGCGCGGTGTCGAGCTCCATGCCGTACAGCGCGAGCGCCTCGGCGTGACGCAGCTTGTAGCAGCCCTGAAACGAGATGCAGTTGAGCTGGCAGTCGCCGCGGGACGGGCGGACGGCGTTGGCCATCGGCATGACGAGCCCGTACTCCGCCTGGGCCACCGCGTGGATGTGGTCACGCAGGAACTCGACCCACTCGGGGGAGAACTGCTTGAACAGCGCGTTCGAGTGAGCGACGCCGACCGCGCTTCTGCACTCTCGGTAGTAGTTCGTGGCGGTCTGGTAGAAGTTCCGCTCCCACAGCGCGCCGGGGTCACGGAAGTCCCACCACGTGTTCGACTTCACGGCCGAGGCGTCCCAGTAGGTCGGGCGCCCGTCGGCGAAGTGGATCTGGTAGCCCCAGCGGAAGTGTCGCTCGAGGCTGTGCGTGGTGTCGAGCGTCACGTCCTCGTACATCGAGGCCTTCTTGCGCTCGGGCTTGAACCATTGGAAGCTCCGCTCCTGGTCCCGCTGCTCGCGCGTCAGCTCGATCCCGTCGGGCCGGTCGGCACCGGTCCGGGCATCCGCCTTCTTGGTTGACTCACTCACCCTTCACCTCTCTCACCAGATTGATCGCGAACATCGACGTTGCTGCGGCTATCCGAACGTGTCGTAGGCGATGCGGTCGGCGTCGACGTCGTGGACCTGCGTCAGCAGCTCCACGGTCGCGTCGATCATCACCTGCGGTCCTGCCATGTAGATCCGCTGCTCGGCCGCGGATGGGGCCGATGGGCGCCGCAGATTCCGGTCGACCGCCTCGTGGATGAACCCCCGCTCCCCGCCCCACACGTCGGCGTCGCCGGGCTGCGACAGCACGGGGACGAACTCGAAGCGCTCGAGCCGGGAGCCCAGCTCCTCGATCTGCTCGAGGTAGAACAGGTCGCGGAGTGCGCGTCCGCCGTAGAAGAACGTCACGGGACGCGTCGGCGCCCCGGTCTCGACGATCGCTCGCAGGAGCGAGAGCATCGGCGCCATTCCCGAGCCACCCGCGATCAGCAGGCAGCCGGACTCCGACGGCTGATGCTTCAGGACGCAGTTGCCGTACGGCCCGGCGAAGGAGAGCGGGTCCCCGACCGCGAGCTTCCCGTCGAGCAGCCCGGAGAACACGCCGCCCGGATAGCGCTTGACGATGAACTCCAGCGTGCCGCTGCCGGGCAGGTTCGCCATCGAGTACGAGCGCGTCTCCTCGCCCCCGGGAACCGCGAGGTCGACGTACTGACCGGCCTGGAACAGGAAGTGGTCGCCGTCGGTCTCGAGCGTGAGGAGGGTGATGTCGTGCGTCAGCGGCTCGATCGCCGCGACGCGCCCGGCCGCCTCGATGACGGGGTTCTCCAGCCGGTAGTCCTCGGGGTCGTAGTCGAGCAGCTCGACGACGATGTCGGATTCCGGCACCGCACGGCAGAGCAGCGTGAACCCCTCCTCCTCCTCCGATGTCGAGAGCGCGAACGTGGAGTACGGCTTGAGGTCGACGTAGCCCTCGGCGAGGAAGCTCTTGCAGGCCGTGCAGCGGCCCTCGCGACAGCCGTGCACGAGGTTGTAGCCATGACGCAACGCCGCCTCGAGCACGGTCTCCTCCTCACCGCACTCGAACGACTCGTTCAGCGGCTCGAGCGTTACTTGATACGTGGTCATCGGTCTCCCAGGCCGCGCTACTGCAGCGGCAATCCGGTGAGGCCGGTGCCCGAGCCCTCGACGCCGTCGGTGCTCACGCCGAACTGATGAGGGCGCTTGTAGGGCAGCCCCATCTTCGCGGCGATCTCGACGTTCGTGCTGCTGACGGTCAGGTCCGCGGCCTTCAGGTCGGAGATCGTCCACTGCTTGTCGGCATCCATCTCGCAGTGCGGCTGTCCGATCAGCGTCTTGCCGTCCGGACGGATGAAGCCGAGGTCGCGGACGACCTCGGAGTACTCCACGCCGTGGTAGTAGTCCGCGAAGTTGCGCATGCCGCTGAAGCGCCCGGGGTTGGTGTCGTCGATCCAGAGGCACTCGGGCGAGCAGTAGAAACGGGTGTGGTCGTCGATCACGCGGTGGCAGCGGTCTTCGACGTCGAACGACGCGGTCTGGCAGGTCCAGCAGACCGGACCCATCTGATCGGTGGTGAGGCCGTCGGCCAGCGCCAGCTGGTCGGGGAACTGCAGCCGGCGGCGCTCCTCCCAGAAGGCGCCGTACTCGCTGTACCAGCCGGGGTAGCGCGCCTCGAACCACTCGAAGTCGCGGTCGTTGAGCGAGTCGAGACGGTAGTGGTAGAACGGCCACGAGGACCAGGCGGCGATCGCAGCCTTGTGCGCTCGCCCGTTCGCGATCCGATTGCGCGCCTTCAGGAAGAGGCCCTCGGGGACGTTGACCCCGAGCTTCTTCAAGTTGACCATGTACGAGCGGTAGTAGTCGTCCATCACCCAGCGGTCGAACTTGTCCAGCCAGCTCATCGTGTCCGAGCGATCGACCGTGCCGTAGTCGGTCAGCACACCGAGCGCGGCGTCCGCGAACGACGCGACGGCCCAGTACATCTGGCCGATGTCCTGCTCCAGCAGCGGGATGTTGTCCGGCTCCTGCAGGCAGTAGAGCAGCGTCGCGTATCCGTTGTTGATGTGGCGCGCCTCGTCGGACTGAACCGAGTTGTTGACGGTCGCGAGCGCGAAGTCACCGTTGCGCGCGGCGACGTCGGGGAACATCACGTTGATCGTGTTCGAGAAGCCGGTCTCGATCACGACCTGCGTCATGATCGCGGCCTGGATCGGGTCGCCGGTGATGAGCTGCTCGGCGATGTTGAAGGCGGGGAGGTGAGAGGCGCCGCGGCCGGTGGCGCGCAGGCCGAGGTTCCACCCGGTCGGCTCCCACTGGTGCTTCATGTACCAGCGGAACAGCCCCATCTGGAGACCGGCGTGGCGCTGCTCGTCGACCATCTGCAGGTAGTAGGCGTTCTGGAGCTCCGGGCTCTTGATCGCCTCGATCAGCAGCGACATGCACCGGAACGCCCCGATCTCGTTGCCGAGCTGCGTCGGCAGGATCGCCTTCACCTGCTCGAGCACGCGCAGCGGGGTCTTGTGCGGCACCTCGGCTCGCAGGCCGGCGTCGAGGCCGCCGAAGACGCGGTCGTCCTTCTCGAGCTGCATGTTGAGGTAGTCGCCGGTGATCTGCTTCATCGGATCCCGGCCGATCTTGTTCGGGATCTTGTAGCGCGTCGGATACAGACGCGTCTCGTCGGAATGCTGGTGAAGGGTGTGGTCCCAGCCCAGCTCGCCGATGCGTTCGTGGCTCGCCTTCAAGCTTCTGCGGCGACGGGGGGTCTCTGTTGCAGCCATACGGGTGTCTCCTCCTTGCGATGTCGTACGGAGCCCGCCCGTCCGGTCCACCGACGGCGAATCGGGCTGGCGCTGCGATCTCGGCGAGGACTGGAGCGCCGTTTCACGCTTCCGCTCCGCCGCCCAACCTCAACACTCAATGATCGTATTCGTTGTGTTCCCGACTAAAGCCGCGTAAATCGAACAGGTGAGATCAAAACACACCATTCACTGCCTGTCAAGACGCGCGACGAGAGGGTGACGCCGGAGAGCACGCGAACTGGTATTCGCGCGCGCGCCTACCGCCGCACGCCGCGTGCCGACGCCGCGCTCGCAGCCCTGCTCTCGACGCGCACCCCGACGTTCGTCTCCTGCGCGGGGGCGCCCGCCCTTCGGGTCCCCGTCCTCCCCAGCGGCCGGGCGGCGGCGCGGCCCGTCTACGCCATCTTCCCCACTCTGCTGCGCCCGATGTAGGAGCCCGCGCTGTTGAGGCCGACGGCGACCAGCACGACGACGCCGGAGGCGATCTGCAACGCGAAGACCGACAGGTGGATGGCCGTGAGCAGGTTCTGCGTCAGGAAGAAGATGAATCCTCCCGCGGCTGCGCCGAGCAGTCCCCCACGTCCGCCCGCCAGGCTGAGGCCGCCGAGGGCGGCGCCGGCGATCGCGTAGAGCGTGTACGGCGGACCGGCACCCGGGTCGCCCGAGCCGAGCCCGACGGTGAGCGCGAGGCCGCCGACAGCCGCGATCAGGCCGCCGAGCCCGTACGCGACGATGCGCACGCGCGTGACGTCGACGCCGGCCGTGTAGGCGGCGCGATCGTCAGATCCCGTGGCCAGCAGGTTCCGTACGTAGCTCGTCCGCGAGACGGCCAGCCAGATCGCCATCACGGCCAGCACGAGCAGCAGCACCGCGGGGAACGGACCCCACGAGGTGCCGAGGTTCGCAAGCCACGCCGGTGCCCGGCCACCGGAGAGCGGCAGGACGATGTAGGAGAGCGACGAGAACACGAAGTACGTGCCGAGCGTGGCGATGATCGGCGGGACGCGCACGATCGTGACCAACACCCCGTTCAGCAGACCCGCGGTCACCCCGACCGCGATGCTGATGACGATGATCGCCACCGGCGACGTCGTGCCGTGGCCGACGAGGGCGCCCATGATGATCGCGTTGACCAGGCCCATGAGCGGACCGACCGAGAGGTCGATCCCGCCGCGACCGCTGAGCATCGCCGGCGCCTGCGCCATCGCGGCCAGGACGAACGGCGCCGCCGAGGCGGCCAGGGCCCCCCACTGGGCGACGGACAGGAACGCGCTGTCGAACGCGGCGTTCAGGATCCACAGGACGACGACGCCGATGAGCGCGGGCAGCGCGTACTTCGAGGAACCGAGGGATCTCCAGGAGCTCATCGCACTGCCTCCGTCTTCGTGGTCTGACCGAACATGCCGGCGATCAGCCCGTCCAGCGTCAGCTCCTCGCCGGAGAGCACCTGAGTGACCGAGTGATCGCGCACGATGGCGATCTCCGGACAGAGCGTCAGGAGCTCCTCGAGCTCGGTCGAGAACAGCAGGATCGCCATCCCCCGACTCGACGCCTCGTGCAGCAGCTCCAGCAGATCCCGGCGAGCGCCAGGGTCGACGCCGCGCATCGGATCGTTCAGCACGAGGACGCGCGGCGTGGTGAGGAGCCAGCGCCCCATCACGACCTTCTGCTGGTTGCCGCCGCTGAGCGTCTCGATCTTCGACCGCGTGCTCGCCGTCTTCACGCCGAGGTCCCGGACCGCGTCGCCGACCTCGTCGGCGATCTTCCGACGCCGCAGCACGCCGGCGCGCGAGAGCCGCGGCAGCGACGGGACGATGAGGTTGTCCAACACCGAGAGCCCAGGGAAGATGCCCTCGCTCTTGCGGTCCGACGGCACGTAGACGATCCCGTTGCGAAACGCCTGCTTCGCGTTGTGCCGGCTGACGCGGGAGTGGTGGATATCGACCTCGCGCCCGTCGCGGACGACGGTCACGGCGCCCGACTGCGGGCTCGAGATCCCCGCCACGCAGCGGAGCAGATCGACCTGCCCGTGCCCCTCCAGGGCGGCGACTCCGAGTACGCCGCCTTCCGGCAGCAGGAGGTCGAACGGCACGCGGCCGGGCTGCAGCACGACATCCGAGAGTCTGAGCACAGCGGCAGCGTCGGATCGTCGCGCGACCCGCAGCGGCCCACCGCTCGCTCCGCCGGCGACGACCGCCGCCGCGGTGCCGCTCTCCCCCGCCATCATCGAGAGCACCTGGTCGAGCGCCACCTCCCCGCGACGCACGACGCCCACCGTCCGGCCACCGCGCAGGACGGTGATCCGGTGCGAGGACTGCATCACCTCGTCCATGCGATGCGTCACGAACAGCACCGAGCGCTGTCCGTCTCCGACCGCTTCGCGCAGGACCTCGAGCAGCCGATCGCGGCCGTCGACGTCGAGCGCCGACGTCGCCTCGTCGAGCAGCAGCAGCTTCCAGCTCTGCACCAGGGCGCGCGCGATCGTGACGAGCTGCTGCTGGGCGAGCGTCAGCGACCACATCGGCCGCCGGACGTCGACGTCGCCCAAGCCCAGCTGCGACAGGACGTCGCTCGAGGCCTCCGCCTCGGCGGCGCGGCTGCGCCCGCGTCTGAAGAGCCGATCCTGCCCCATGAAGACGTTGTCCAGGACCGACAGCTCCGAGGCGACGAGCGTCTCCTGGAACACGGCCATGATCCCGGCGCGCTGTGCATCGGCCGGACTGCGGAATCGAACGGCCGTGCCGTCGAGCGTCGCGATCCCCTCGTCCTGGCCGGTCACGCCGGACAGGACCTTCACGAGTGAGCTCTTGCCCGAGCCGTTCTCGCCGACGAGCGCGTGGATCTCACCGCGCGCGACTTCGAGCCGCGCGGCGTCGAGCGCCTGCGTCTCCCCGTAGCTCTTGGAGAGCGACTCGACCCGGAGCAGCGCATCGCCGGCGGCGCCCGCCGGCGGCCCGCCGACCGCAGCCGGGCCCGCGTCCGCGCTCACGAAGGTCTCTCTGGAAACCGGCATCACACCCGCCTGCTGACATGCTGGTCTCGTCCGTAGATCGAGACGAGCAGGACGATCATGATCCCGAGGATCATGCCTTGCACATACGTGGAATATCCGAGCCCCAGGAGCAGCGTGGTGAGGAGCTCGACCACCAGCACCCCGAGGATCGTCCGTCCGTAGCCGCCCGAGCCACCGAGGAGCGAGGTTCCGCCGACGACCACGGCGGCGATCGTCATGAAGAGATAGGGGTCGGCCACGGTCACCGAGGGGGCGCCGCTGTAGGCGGCGAGCAGCATCCCGGTGTAGGCGGCGATGAGCGCGCTGATCACGTAGGCGCCGATCCACACGACGGACTCGGGCGCGAGCGAGAGACGCGCCGCAACGGGGTTGGACCCGACGGCGTACAGCAGGCGACCCATCCGCGTCCCGCGCTGGGCCCACAGCAGGATCGCTCCGATCACGATCCACGCGACCAGGACGCCGGGCAGCGGGATGAACCACGTGTGCGCCACGGGGCTGACGGCCGTCGTCAGCCACTCGGGCAGCGTGCCGTTGACCGACGCGCCGTGGGTCACCGTCAGCACCACGCCGGCGACGATCGATCCGATCGCGAGCGTCACGATCAGCGGGTGGACCTTCAGCGCCCGGGAGAGCACGGCGTTCAGGGTGCCGATCGCCACCGCGGCGGCGCCGACGAGCAGCACGATCGCGATGAACGGCCAGCCGTCCTGAGCCAGCATGATCGAGATCACGTTGCCCATGCCCATCAGGGCCGGGATGCTCAGGTCCACGCCGCCGAGCATCACCGTCAGCGTCTGGCCGACGCAGGCCAACCCGAGCAGGGAGCTGATGACGAGGACCGACAGGATGCTCGGCCGCGTCAGGAATCCGTCGAGCGAGACGGCGGTGGCGACGAAGAGCGCGATCACCAGCAGCCAGGGGACGCTGTCGACGCCGTGGCGGCGCAGCAGCAGGACGGCCGGGTTGGCCGGGGGCCGCAGCGTCTGCTGCGACCCCCGGTCGGCCGGTTCCACCCCAGGGGCGGGCGATGTGTGCAAGCTAGCCATTTTGCGGGTTGAACTTGGTCGGGTCGAACTTCGGCAGCGGTCTGTCACCGCCCACGAAGAACGCGTTCCAATACGAGGAGGGCACCGACCGGCTGCCCGGTGGCATGACGAACGCCGTGCTTCTGTCGGTCATCCAGCCCTGGTAGTAATTGGAGACGTCGTTGTTGCCGAGGAACGTGACCGTGTGAATCAGGTTGTTCACCTTCGGCTTCTGACCGCTGAGCATGCGGATCATCACGTCGAAGTAGTTGACCGCCTGCGACGGGCCGCCCTGCAGCAGGTCGAAGGAGTTGAGCTTGTTCTGCTTCCAGAACGCCATCCACGCCGCGGAGCCCCCCCAGCCGTTCACGACCGCCGGCGGACGGCCGGTCTGCTTGAGCGCCTGGACCGAGGTGATGTCACCGCAGCAGCCCTCCTGCCAGACCCCGTCCACCTTGGCCGGATGGGTCGCGAGGTACTGCAGCAGTCTGGTCTTCGCCGTCGCCGCGTTCCACTCGGTGACGAGGATCGCCTGGAGCTTGATGTTCGGATATCTGGCCAGCACGCTCTTGGCACCCGCGACGCGCGCCTGAGAGAGCGGGTAGCTCGGCATGCCCTGCAACATCAGCAGGTTGCCCTTCCCCCCCATCGCTCCGGCGAGCCACTCCATCGACTTGACGCCGTCGATGTAGTCGTTCGGCTGCACAGCCTGGCCGATGCCCGGGCAGTCGACCGATCCCTCGGCCGAGAAGATCAGGACATGGTGGTCGAACGCGTTCTTGAACGCCGGGCACAGAGCGGTCGCCGACGGGGTGATCGCGGCGATCGCGTCGCAGCCCTGCGACACCATCCCGTTGATCTGGTTGATCTGGACGCCGGTGTTGCCGTCCGAGTTCGTCGTGACGACGTCGCTCACGACGCCCTGGGCCTTCAGCTGGTTGCCCAGCATCACGAACATCTTCATCGCGTCCACGTGCCACGAGTTCTGCTGCGTGATCGCGCTGTAGCAGACCTTCCACGGCGGCTTCGGAGGCGTCCAGTTGGCATAGGGGCTCTTGCCGAGCTCCATGCCGGATGACAGGTATCTGTAGCCCACGTAGTTCACGCGGTCCTGCTGCGGGACCAGATCGATGTTCGCGGGCATCGCGTCGGCGGAGGCCGACGAGTCGGTCGGGGCTGTGGTCGACGGCGACGTGCTGGCCGCGGCCGTCGACCCCGCGGTCGAGACCGGAGCCTTCGTGCTCGTGGTGCCCGAGTTCCCGCATGCGCCCAGCGCGAGCGCTGCGACCAGCAGGCACAGCAACGCAAGATGACGTCCGAGTCGCCACCGGAGCCGGCGACGCGGGATGTGCCCGCCGCCGCGTTCTTCTGCAGCCATCTAGTTCTCCTCCTCAGACCTTTGCCCGCGCCAGATGGCGCGCGCATGTATGGGCCGTCAACGCCACCGGTCCACCGCCGGCGAGCGCACAGTCGCCGAGTGCATCTCGGACTGGCCGCTCCGTCGCGCGATCTCCTCTCATGTTCGATTTCGCGCGATTCCTTGAAATTCCGGGACACAACGAACGCTGTCCATCAAAACAAACCACCGGCCTTCGTGTCAAGTAGCATCAGCGCGCCAAGTGCCGGAGTGCGCGAACGCGCCTCGACCGATCCGGGAGCCGGAGCAGGCGCGGACCGCGGACCGAGGGGGCCCTAACGACGTGACGCCGTCGTGCCGCCTCGCCGGACGCCGCGGCATCCGTGCCCGGTGCCGTGGGCGATGCGCACCGGAATCGACCGCCCCGCGGGTTTCCATGTTCGAGACAGGGCGTCGACAGCCGCTAACGCACAGACCAGCACACACGCGTCGCGGGCCGGATCAGATAGGTTCCCTGCGCGCCGGAGCTAAAGGAGAGTCGGTCGTGCGCATCGCGCTGTTCATCACCTGCTTCAACGACACGCTGTTCCCGGGCACCGGCCGCGCGGTCGTGTCGGTGCTCGAGCGACTCGGTCACGAGGTCGCGTTTCCGCTCGAGCAGACGTGCTGCGGTCAGATGCACTTCAACTCGGGGTATCGCGACGAGGCGCTCCCGCTGGTGCGCCGCTTCGCCCGCGTCTTCGCCGAGGAGGACGTGATCGTCTCTCCCTCCGGCTCGTGCGTCGCGATGGTCCGCGAGCACTACCCGCGGCTCGCCGACGAGCTCGGCGACGCGGATCTGGCCGCGACCGTGCGCGCGATCGCCGCGCGGACCTTCGAGCTGAGCGAGCTGCTGGTCGACGAGCTCGGCGTCGAGGACGTCGGCGCCTACTATCCGCACCGCGTGACCTACCACCCGAGCTGCCACGCTCTGCGGATGCTGCAGGTCGGCGATCGCCCGCTGAGGCTGCTGCGCGCGGTGCGCGGGATCGACCTCGTCGAGCTGCCGCAGGCGGAGGAGTGCTGCGGCTTCGGCGGCACGTTCGCGATCAAGAACGCCGACACCTCGATCGCGATGCTGACCGACAAGCTGCGCGCCGTGCTCGACACGCAGGCCGAGGTCTGCACCGCTGCCGACAACTCGTGTCTGATGCACATCGGCGGCGGCCTCTCACGGCAGGAGGCGGGCGTGCAGACCGTCCACCTGGCCGAGATCCTGGCCTCGACCGAGGCGGCTGCGGGCGGGTCCGTGCGATGACCGCCACGTGGCCGGGCTCACCCTCCTTCCCCGACGCCGCGCACGCGGCGATCGCTGACCCGCAGCTGCGCCGCAACCTGCGCAAGGCGACCACGACGATCCGCGGCAAGCGCGCCGACGTCGTCGCCGAGCTGCCCGACTGGGAGGAGCTGCGCGAGGCCGGCCGCGCGCTCAAGGAGCGCACGCTGCGCCACCTCGACGAGCTCCTGCTTGCGCTCGAGGCCTCCGTCACGGCGGCCGGCGGCCAGGTCCACTGGGCCCGCGACGCGGACGAGTGCAACCGCATCGTGACCGCGCTCGTGCAGGCGACCGGGGAGACCGCGGTCGTCAAGGTGAAGTCGATGGCGACCGCCGAGATCGGCCTCAACGAGGCGCTCGAGGCGGCCGGCATCGCCGCGCTCGAAACCGACCTGGCGGAGCTGATCGTGCAGCTCGGCGAGGACCGCCCGTCGCACATCCTCGTGCCCGCGATCCACAGAAACCGCTCCGAGATCCGCGACCTCTTCCGCCGCACGATCGGTCCCGCCGACCTCGACGACACCCCCGCGGAGCTGGCGGAGGCCTCGCGCCGCTACCTGCGCTCCCGCTTCCTGACCGCGAAGGTCGGCATCAGCGGCGCGAACTTCGCGGTCGCCGAGACCGGCACGATCGCGGTGCTCGAGTCGGAGGGCAACGGCCGCATGTGCACGACGCTGCCGGAGACGCTGATCACCGTCTGCGGGATCGAGAAGCTGGTGCCGACGTGGCAGGACCTCGAGGTCTTCCTGCAGCTGCTGCCGCGCTCCTCCACCGCCGAGCGGATGAACCCCTACACCTCGCTCTGGAGCGGGGCCCACGACGGCGACGGCCCCCGCGACTTCCACCTCGTGCTGCTCGACAACGGCCGCACCGACGTGCTGGCCGACGAGCTGGCGCGCGAGACGCTCGCGTGCATCCGCTGCTCCGCCTGCCTCAACGTCTGCCCGGTCTACGAGCGCACCGGCGGCCACGCCTACGGCTCGGTCTATCCGGGGCCGATCGGCGCGATCCTGACGCCGCAGCTCGACGGCATGGAGACGGCCGGCTCGCTGCCGTTCGCCTCCTCCCTCTGCGGCGCCTGCTACGAGGTCTGCCCGGTCAAGATCGACATCCCGACGGTGCTCGTGCACCTGCGCGGTCGCGCGGTCCGCGAGGAGTCGAAGACGCTGAAGGGCCGGCTCAAGCCCGAGCACGTCGCGCTGAAGGCGCTGGCCAGAGGGTTCGCCACGCGCGGGCGCTACGAGCGGCTGCAGCGGCTCGGGCGGATCGGCCAGTGGCCGCTCGCCCGCGACGGCGTGATCCACCGCCTGCCCGGGGAGCTGGGCGGCTGGACGCGGGCGCGGGACCTGCCCGCCGTGCCGCGGCAGACGTTCCGCGAGTGGTGGGTCGCGGAGCACGAGGGCGGCGCCTCGGACGCGAGCCGGGCGGCCACATGAGCGGTCGCGACGCCGCGCGCGAGGCGATCCTCTCCCGCGTCCGCGCCTCGCTGCGCGACGTGCCCGCCGCCGAGACGAGCGACGACGTCGCCGTCGCGCGCGACTACCGACGCGCCGGGAGGCTCGCTCGCGAGGCCGTCGTGGGGCTGTTCGCCGAGCGCTGCGCCGACTACCGCGCCCACGTCACGCGGGTCGCCGAGCCGGCGGAGCTGCCGGCGGCGATCACCGCCGCGCTGCGCGCCCGCGACGCTCGGCATGTCGCGATCGCCAGCGGCGTCCCGCACGCATGGCGCGTCGACGGCGTGCGCTGGTACGAGGACGACGGGCTCGGCCACGGCCAGCTCGACGCGCTCGACGGCGTGCTGAGCGACTGCGCCGTCGCGATCGCCGAGACCGGCACGATCGTGCTCGACGGCGGCGCCGCCCAGGGTCGCCGCGCGCTCACGCTGATCCCCGACTACCACCTCTGCGTCGTCGCGGCCGAGCGGATCGTCGAGCTCGTGCCGGAGGCGATCGCGCGCCTCCACGAGGCCGCTCGCGCAGGCCGGCCGATGACGATGATCGCCGGCCCCTCGGCGACGTCCGACATCGAGCTCGACCGCGTCGAGGGCGTGCACGGCCCCCGCACCCTCGACGTGCTGGTGGTCGGCTGAAGCTCGCCCCGGCAGGTCGCTATAGCGTGCAATGGCTTTCTACGCAATAGCTTCGAGTGCGCCTGAGCTTCATGGACGGGCTGCTGGCCCTCGGCGCCCCCGCGCCGCACACGGCGCGCCGGCGCGCGTCGTCGCTCAGGCGCCGACGCGCAGGACGTGGAACGGGCGCTTGCCGCTCGGCGTCGTGACGATCACGTCCTCGCCCTCGCGGGCGCCGACGAGCGCGCGGGCGACGGGCGACTCGATCGAGAGCTTGCCCGCTCTCGCATTCGCCTCGGCCGCGCCGACGAGCGTGTATCTGGCCGTTCTGCCGCTCGTCTCGTCGCGGACCTCGACGGTCGAGCCGAACGCGACGACGTCGACCTGCGTCGGCGACTCGGTGACGGTCGCGCCGCGCAGCCGGTCCTGCAGCTTCGCGATGCGCGTCTCGAGATGCGCCTGGTCCTCCTTCGCCGCGTGGTACTCGGCGTTCTCCTTCAGGTCGCCCCATTCGCGTGCGACGCGAATGCGTTCCGCGACCTCGTTGCGTGCGGTCGTCTCCAACCGCTCCAGCTCGATGCGCAGCGCGTCGAGTCCCTCTTGGGTGATCGCGTATCCCTCAGTCATCTCGACAGTGTGTCACGCACCCACGTGACCGGTCCGCTGCAGGGCGGCAGGCGAGCGCGGGCGGGGGCCGAGCCGGGCGCGGCCGCTACCGTAGATCGCACCGATGCAGATCGTCCCCAGTCCCCCGAACGTCGAGCTGCGAGTCGACGCCGAGCGGGGACGCATCGTGGTCCTCAGCTTCCCCTATGACGCGCACCTCGTCGAGGCCGTCCGCGGGATCCCCCACCGGCGCTTCGACTGGGACGCCCGCGAGTGGTGGGCGCCGGTCGACGACTGGGTCGCGCTGCACCTGCTCGACCTGCTCGGCCGCTACCCGGACCTGACGCCGACCGACGAGGTCGCCGGCTGGCTGCGCGAGATCGAGCTGCGCTGGATCGGCCGCGTCAGCACGACGCGCCACGACGGCCGCGGCTGGTGGGTGCTCGAGACGAGAGCCGGCCCCGTGCCCGAGGCGCTGCGGGCCGGCGCGGTCGAACGCGAGGACGGCGTGCTGCTGGTCCCGCTGACGGAGGCGAACGCCGACGTCCTGCGGGAGCAGGAGTCGGCGCGGCTCGACCTCGCGGCCGAGCGCTGCGTCTCCACGCTCGAGCTCGGCGACGTGCCGCCGCCGGCGCGCCTGATCGCCGTCCACGGCGTCGAGGGCGCGCGGCTGCGCCTCGAGGTGCTGTGGGATCCCGACGCCGGCACCGCGTTCGACGAGCTGCCCGGCGCGGAGGGCGAGCGGACGCTGCCGATCGATCCGTGGCTGCTGGAGCCGCTCGACGCCTTCGTCGCGCTGCACGAGATCGAGGTGACGGTCACCGCGCGCGAGGTGCTCGCCGGCCTGCGCGTCGAGGCGACGGCCGCGGCCGCCGCCGTGCGCGCCTCGCGGGCGACCGAGGCGGACCCGATCGAGGCGACGGCGGCCGTCCTCGGCGGCACGCTCGAGCCGTTCCAGTGGGCCGGCGTGCGCTACGTGCTGGAGGCGCGGCGCGCGTTCCTCGCCGACGAGCAGGGACTCGGCAAGACCGTCCAGGCGCTGGCGGCGCTCGAGGCCGACGACGCCTTCCCCGCGGTCGTCGTCTGCCCCGCCTCGCTGAAGCTCAACTGGGAGCGCGAGGCGCGCCACTGGTTGCCGCACCGCACCGTCGCCGTCGTCGGCGGGCGCGCCGCCGTCCCGCCGGCGGGCGACATCACGATCATCAACTACGAGGTCGTCGCCGCGCACCGCGAGCAGCTCGCGCGGCGGCGGCCGAGAGCGGTCGTCGTGGACGAGTCGCACTACTGCAAGAACCCGCAGGCGAAGCGGACGCGCGCGGTGCGGCGGTTGGCCGAGAGCGTCGGGCGCGACGGCCTGAGGCTGGCGCTGACCGGCACGCCGGTGCTGAACCACGCGGAGGAGCTGATCAGCCAGCTGCGGATGCTCGGCCGGCTCGAGGACTTCGGCTCCGGTGCCCGCTTCAGAGCGCAGTTCCGCGGACCGCTGACGGAGGAGCGGCTGCACTGGCACCTGCGCCGGCGCTGCTTCGTGCGGCGGCTCAAGAGCGAGGTGCTGCCGCAGCTGCCGGCCAAGCGGCAGGTCGTCGTGCCGGTCGCGCTCGACAACGCGCCCGAGTACCGACTGGCCGAGGACGACGTGATCAAGTGGCTGCGCGAGCAGCCGCTCGACCTCTCGGAGCTGAACGCGAAGATCGCGGCGACGCTGCGGGCGAAGCGGCTCGCGCAGCTCGGCACGCTGCAGCGGCTCGCGGCGCGCGGCAAGCTGCACGCCGCGCTCGCGTGGATCCACGACTTCCTCGCCTCCGGCGAGCCGCTCGTCGTCTTCGCCCGCCACATCGAGGTGCAGGAGGCGGTGCTGGAGCGCTTCCCCGACGCCCTGCACCTGATCGGGAAGGACACCGTGCACGAGCGGGAGGCGGCGGTGCAGGCCTTCCAGCGGCCCGACGGGCCGTCGCTGATCGTCGGCGCCACGCGCGTCGCCGCCCAGGGCATCACGCTGACGCGCGCCTCGAACGTCGCCTTCCTCGAGCTCGAGTGGACGCCGGCGATGCACGACCAGGCCGAGGACCGCTGCCACCGCATGGGCCAGCACGACGCCGTCACCGCCTGGTACCTGCTCGCCGCCGGCACGATCGACGAGACGATGGCGCGACTGATCCAGCGCAAGCGCGGGATCGTCGCCGCCGTCACCGACGGCCGCCGGCTCGACGGCGACGGGCTCGTCGAGGCGGTCGTCAGAGAGCTGCGCGACGGCCGTCCGTTCCGTCACCTCAGAGCGGTGACGGAACCGGCGACGATGACGTAGGCGCGCCGGCCCGCTCGCTCCGCCGCCCGCGGGGGCATGCTTCTGCCCGTGCCCCCACCGCTCCAGCCGCTGCCGCCGCTGCGCGGCACGCACCGCTACGGGTTCGTGCTGGCGCTCGCGGCGATCGCGGTGCTGTTCGCCGTGATCGCGCCGGAGGCGAACGTCAGCCGCGGCATCGAGATGCTGCTGCAGGGCGGCACGCTGCTCGTCGTGATCGCGACCGCGCGCGAGACGCCGCTCGTGCGCGACTCGATCGCGGCGCTCGTCAGCGCGGTGCTGCTCGGGCTCGCGATCGCGGTCGCGGTCGGGCTGGTGCCGACCTGGCTCGGATCCGCCGTCGCCGGCTTCGCCGTCGTGACCTCGCTCGGCGTGCTCGTGCGCGGACTGCTGCGGCTGCTGCGCGAGCGCGGCGTGACGCTGCAGGCGGTCTCCGGCGCGCTCGCGATCTACCTGCTCATCGGGCTGCTGTTCGGACTCGCGATCGCGGTCGCGGCGAAGCTCGACCCGAAGCAGTACTTCACGCAGGGCAGGGACGGGACGCAGAGCGACCACATGTACTTCAGCTTCACGACGTTGACGACGACGGGCTTCGGCGACCTGACCGCGGCGACGCGCACCGGGCGGACGATCGCGGTGCTCGAGGAGCTCCTCGGGCAGATCTACCTCGTGACCGTGATCGCGCTGCTGATCGGCAACCTGCGTCGCGGCCGGCCGGACGCAGGGTAGGCGCACCGCGGGCGCGATCGGGCCCGCAGCACGGGATCGCGCCTAGCGGCCCGCGCCGGCGCCCGCGCCCGCCGGCGCCGGCACGACCTCGACGGCGAGCGCGCGCCCGTCGACCTGCACCTGCGGCCCGCGCAGGCCGTCGTAGACCACGGCGGTGGCGAGCGTCTCCTCCGCGACGTAGCCCTCGTGCGTGCGGGCCGCCGCCAGCAGGTCCTCGCTGCCGCCGAGCCGCAGCTCGATCCGGTCGGTGACCGCCACACCGGCGTCGCGGCGGGCCTGCTGCACGACGCGGACGATCTCGCGCGCGAGCCCCTCGTCGCGCAGCGGCTCGTCGATCGTCGTGTCGACGGCGACCGTCAGCACCCCGCGCGTCGAGACGACGAGGCCCTCGCGCGGCTCGCGCCGCCGCAGCAGGTCGTTCTCCGCCAGCGCGTAGGTGCGCGACTCGTCGAGCAGCGTCTGGCCGCCGACGGTCACCGTCACGACGCCGTGCTCCTCCAGCGCCCGCAGCACCTCGTCGCCGTCGCGCGCGCGGATCAGCGCCGCGACCGCCGGCATGTCGGGCCCGCAGCGAGGGCCGAGGCGCCCGAGGCTCGGCAGCATCGCCGTGCGCTCGAGCGCGGTCGCGTCGGCGACCAGCTCGACCGCCTTCACGTTCAGCTCGGCGGCGACCAGGTCGCGCAGCCGCCGCACCGCCGTGCGGCAGCTGGGGTCGGCGCTGCAGACGATCGCGCGCGGGAGCGGCTGGCGGACCTTCACCTTCGAGCGGTTGCGCGCGTCGCGGCCCAGCTCGATCGCCTCGCGCACGATCTCCATGTCGGCGTCGAGCTGCGCGTCGACCTTCGCCGGATCGGGCTCCGGGTAGTCGCACAGATGGACCGAGTCGGGTTCGGCGCCGAAGTCGCCGCTGAGACCGCCGACGAGGTTGCCGTACAGCTCCTCGGCGGCGAACGGGATCGCCGGCGCGAGCAGCTTCGCCGTCGTCAGCAGGCACTCGCGCAGCGTCGCGAGCGCGGCCACGTCGCCGTTCCAGAAGCGCCGGCGCGAGAGCCGCACGTACCAGTTCGACAGCTCCTCGACCCACGCGACGGCGATCTGCGTCGCGGCGGTTGCGTCGAAGGCGTCGATCCGCTCGCGCATCGTCGCGACCACCTCCTGCAGCCGCGAGAGCACCCAGCGGTCGAGCGGCGGCCGGGCCGCGAGCGGCGGCACCGGCCGACCCTGCGGGCGACCCTCGTCGCCGTCGAAGCGCTCGATGTTGGCGTAGAGGACGTAGAAGCCGTACGTCGTCCAGAGCGGCAGCAGCAGCTCGCGCACGGCGGCGGCGACCGCCTCCTCCGAGAAGCGGTAGCCGGCCCACGGCTGCTGCGAGGCGAGGTAGTACCAGCGGAACGCGTCGGCGCCATGGCGCTCGAGGATCGCCCACGGGTCGACGGCGTTGCCGCGGCTCTTGGACATCTTGTGGCCGTGCTCGTCCTGCACGTGCCCGATGCAGATCGCGGTCTTGAACGGGATGTCGTCGAACAGCAGCGTCGAGCAGGCGAGCGAGGTGTAGAACCAGCCGCGCGTCTGGTCGATCCCCTCGCATATGAAGTCGGCGGGGAACTGCTCGGCGACCTCGCGCCGCCCCCCGAACGGGTAGTGGAACTGCGCGAACGGCATGCAGGCCGAGTCGTACCAGGTGTCGATCGTCGCCTTCAGGCGCCGCATCGTGCCGCCGCAGCCGGCGACCGCGCAGCGCCACGCGACCTCGTCGATGTAGGGCCGGTGCAGGTCCGGCGGCAGCTCGCCCGCCAGCTCCCGCAGCTCGACGAGCGAGCCGACGCAGTGGCGCGTGCGGCAGTCCTCCGCGTCGCACTGCCAGATCGGCAGCGGCGTGCCCCAGTAGCGGTCGCGCGAGAGCGCCCAGTCGACGTTGCCCTGCAGCCAGTTGCCGAAGCGGCCGTCGCGCACGTGGCCGGGTCGCCAGTCGATCCGCGCGTTGTGGGCGAGCATGTCGTGGCGCTCCTCGCGGGTGGCGACGTACCAGCTCTCCTTCGCGTAGTAGAGCAGCCGCTCGTGGCAGCGCCAGCAGTGCGGGTAGCTGTGCGTGACCGGCGCGGCCTGCCACAGCTTCCCGGCGTCGCGCAGCCGCGCGACGATGCGCGGGTTGGCGTCACCGACGAAGACGCCCTCGTAGCCGCGGATCCGCTCGTCGTAGGTGCCGTCGGCGCGAACCGGGTTCTGCAGCGTGATGCCGTGGCGCTCGCAGAGGATGTAGTCCTCCTCGCCGAACGCCATCGCCGTGTGGACGAGGCCCGTGCCCTTCTCGACCCTCACGTGCGGGGCCGCGAGGACGGAGTGGCCGCGCGGCCCGTGGTCGGGCAGGTCGTCGAACGGCGGCGCGTAGCGCGCGTCGACGATCGCGCGGCCGGCGAAGCGGTCGAGCAGCTCGGCGCCGTCGCCGAGCACGTCCCCGACGCGCTCCTCCGCGACCACCAGCACCTCGTCGCCGACGCGCGCCCGCACGTAGGCGATCTCCGGATCGACGGCGACGGCCGCGTTGGCGAACAGCGTCCACGGCATCGTCGTCCAGATCAGCAGCGCGTCGCCCGGCGCCAGCGGCCCGCGCAGCTCGGTCACCGGCAGGCGCACGGTGACCGCGAGGTCCTCGACCTCGGCGTAGCCCTGCGCGACCTCGTGCGAGGAGAGCGCGGTCCCGCAGCGCGGGCAGTAGGGGACGACCTTGTGGCCCTCGTAGAGCAGGCCGCGGTCCCACAGCTCGTGGAGCGACCACCAGACCGACTCGACGTACTCCGGATCCGACGTGCGGAAGGCGTGCTCGAGGTCGATCCAGAAGCCGATCCGCTCCGTCAGCTGCTCCCAGCGCGCGATGTAGTGCTCGTTCGACTCGCGGCAGCGGGCGTTGAACGCGGCGACGCCGTAGCGCTCGATCTCCTGCTTCGAGTCGAGCCCGAGCTGCTGCTCGACGCTCAGCTCGACGGGCAGGCCGTGGCAGTCCCAGCCGGCCTTGCGTGGCACGCGATAGCCGCGCATCGTCTTGTAGCGCATGAAGAAGTCCTTGAAGGAGCGCAGCAGCACGTGATGCGCGCCCGGATCGCCGTTCGCGGTCGGCGGTCCCTCGGAGAATGAGAAGATGGGGCCGCCGGCGCGCGCGGCGAGCGAGCGCTCGAAGACGCGCCCGCTGCGCCAGCGCTCGAGCACGCGCGCCTCGAGCGCCGGGAAGTCGGGTCGCTTCGCGACCGGTCGGTGCGGCTCGCGCGTGGTCGCGATCACGGTCCTCCCCCTCTCCGGGCGCTGTTCCGCCGGCCCTCAGTCGTGCACGAGGCCGACGCGGACCTCCCCGAGGCCGTCGAAGCGCGCGTGCGCACGCTGGCCGGCCGCGATCGGCAGGGCGCGCGCGACCGAGCCCGGCAGCACGATGTCGCCCGGCTCGAGCCGCTCGCCCTGATCGGCGAGCGTCCGCACGAGCCACGCGACCGCCTCCGCCGGGTGGCCGAGCACGGCGTCGCCGCGGCCGCGGACCTGCTCGCCGCCGACCGTCAGGTCGACCTCGATCCGCTCCGCGCGCAAGCGCTCGGCGTCGTGCCACTCGCCGATCGCGGCCATCCCCGAGGAGGCGTTGTCCGCGACCGTGTCGACGATCCCGATGCGCCAGCCGCAGATGCGGCTGTCGATCAGCTCGAGCGCGGGCGCGAACGCCAGCGTCGCGTCGAGCACGTCCTCGCGCGTGGTGCAGGGCCCCTCCAGCCCGCTCTTGAGCAGGAACGCGATCTCCGCCTCGACGCGCGGCTGGATGAAGCGCGACGCGCGAATCGACGCGCCGCTCTGGACGACCATCGACTCGAACAGGTAGCCGCCGTCGGGCTCCTCGACGCCCATCATCTCCTGCATCGCGCGACTCGTGAGGCCGACCTTCCACCCGCGCAGCTCCTCGCCCCCGGCAGTCCGCAGCCGGCGGCCGATCGCCTGGACGCGGTACGCGTCGGCGACGTCGAGCTCGGGGAAGGTCGCGCTCAGCGGCTCGACCGGCTCGCCCCGCAGCTCGGCGTGCCACAGCAGCCGCGCGAGCGCCTCGTGGTGCGGCGTCAGCGCGGCCGCCTCGAGCAGCGCGGCGTGCGGCCGCCGTTCAGTTTGCGTGGCCATCGAACGTCCCCCCGGTGTCGTTGTGCCCAATCCGCTCGACCGCGTCGCGCAGGGCGGTCGCGACCTCGAGGATCACGTCCTCCTGGCCGGCGATCACCTCCCGTCTCCCGAGCGCGAAGAAGACGTCGCGCGGGTCAACTCCGAAGTCCTTCGCGATCCGCCGCACCGGCTTGGAGTAGCCGGAGAAGACGCCCGCGAGGCCGCTGACGATCCCGACCGAGTCGGTGCGCGGCAGCTGCTGCACGAGCTCGCGCTCCGCCAGGTCGGCGGCGTCGAGCACCTTGTAGAGGTCTATCGCGGTGTCGTGGCCGAGCTCGGCGAGGACCGCGATCAGCACCTCGAGCTCGGTGTTGCCGGCGCCCGCGCCGAAGCCGCGCGCGGTGCCGTCGAGGATCGTCGCGCCCTCGTTCACGGCGGCGACCGAGTTGGCGACCGCGAGGCAGAGGTTGTTGTGCCCGTGGAAGCCGATCGCGATCGAGGTCGCGTCGACGAGCGCGGCGATCTTCGCGCGCAGGTCGTCGGTCAGGAAGGCGCCCGCCGAGTCCATCACGATCACGCCCTGGGCGCCGTAGGACTCCATCTTCAGCGCCTCCTCGCAGAGCCGTTCGGGCGGCGCCATGTGACTCATCATCAGCACGCCGTAGACCTCTCTGCCGGCGTCGCGCAGGTAGCCGATGTGGCGCTCGGTCAGGTCGGCCTCGGTGCAGTGCGCGCCGACGCGGAAGACGTCGCTGCCGGCGGCGATCGCCATGTCGAGGTCGCGCCGCATCGTCGCGAAGCCCGGGATCGCGAACGCCCCGAGCTTGACGTCGGTCAGCTCCTCGCGGGCGATCCGCAGCATCTCGGCGTCGCTCAGCCGCGCCTCGCCGACCTGCAGCGAGGACGCGCCCAGCCCGTTGCCGTGCCCGACCTCGACGATCGGCACGCCGGCGGCGTTCGCCGCCGCTGCGTAGGCGCGGATCTGCTCGCCGTCGAGCTGGTGCGCGACGGCGTGGTTGCCGTCCCGCAGCGTCGGATCGCTGATCAGGATCTGTGTCATCTCCCCCGTCGTCCCCCTCGGTCAGCCGTGTGTCGCGACGGTCGCTTCCTGACGGAAGGCCCGCGCGCTCTCCTCCGCCGCGGCGACCGCGGCGCAGGTGATGATGTCCAGATTCCCGGCGTACTCCGGCAGGTAGTCGCCCGCGCCGGCCACCTGCACCGTGATCGCGATGCGACCGTTCTCGTGGATCGGCGGCACGACCAGCCGGTAGCCGGGCACGTACGCCTGGATCCGCGCGACCATCTCGTCGACCGCGGCGCGCAGGGCCGGCATGTCGACCTCCTCGGCCTTCGCGAAGACCGTGTTCTGCATCTTGATCGGCGGGTTCGACGGATTCACGACGAGGATCGACTTCGCCCGCCCGACGTGGCAGAAGCGCCCGACCGCCGCCTCGGTCGTCGCGAGGTACTCGTCGATGTTGACCCGCGTCGCCGGGCCGACGCTGCGCGCCGCGCTGGTCGAGACGATCTCGACGTACCCGACCTGCGGCTGCGTCCGCACGATGCAGTGCGCCAGCGGGACGGCCGCCTGACCGCCGCAGGTCACCATGCAGAGGTTGGGCTCGCCTATGCACTCGGCGAGGTTGAGCGCCGGGATGCAGAGCTTGCCGAGCTTCGCCGGCGTGAGGTCGATCACCGGCAGCCCCAGCTCCGAGAGGATCGCCCAGTGGCGGGTCGCGTCCTGCGCCGAGGTCGCGTCGAAGACGAGGTCGAACCGACCCGGGTCCTGCACGATCGCGTCGATCCGCCCATCGGAGACGGGGACGCCGAGCGACGCCGCCCTGCGCATCCCGGCCGAGTCGAGGTTGCGCCCGACGAAGAGCGTGCAGTCGAGCAGCGGCGAGCGCACCACCTTGAGCATCAGGTCGGTGCCGATGTTGCCGGTGCCGACGATGCCGACGCGCAGCCGTCCGTGCGACGTCGAGCCGCTCCAGCGGCGACGCCGCCGCCAGCGGCTGCCGCGGTCGCGGACACCTCCGCCACGGGTCGCCCCCGCGCTCACAGCGCACCGTCCTCCGTGGAACCTCTCGGCCTCTGGCCGAGAGGTTCCACGAGAATCCCGAGGAACGGGCAGGTGTCGGTCTCGACCGCGTGCACGACGAGGCGGTGCGGCGTGCCGGCGGGGATCAGGATCGAGGCGGGCGAGGCGAGCTCGACGCGGTCGGCGTCGGTCTCGACCGTGAAGCGGCAGCCGGCCGTCGCGACGAGGTAGATCTCGTCGTGCTCGTGGTGGACGTGGAGGTCCGCGTGCGGCGAGCCGACCAGCTGCGCGGCGTCGACGACGGCGATGCGGAACGGGACGCCGGGCAGCGTCTCCGGGCTGAGGTAGATCGGCGCCGGCTCGTGATGGCCGTCCATCTCCTCGTAGACCGGCAGCCCCTGTGTGATGACGAGCCCGGATCGCTCGGCCACCTGCATGTCAGACACCCCCCGTGCCGCGTCCGTGCGCGACGTTCTCGTAGAGCAGCAGGACCGCGCCCGGCAAGTCGACGTCGCGTGCTGCGCGCGCGCGCCAGCCGGCCTCGGCGAACGCCTCGTTCCAGCCTTCGGCGGTCAACAGCTGCTGACGCATGACGGCGTGGAGCAGCGTGAACTCGGGGCGCCAGTGCTCGTCGGGCGCGCCGCTCGCGGGCTGCACCTCGGCGACGAGCATGAACGCGCCCGCCGGCGTCAGCTGCACGAGCCGGCGCAGGTAGGAGACGAGCGCGCTGCGGCCCTGCTCGAAGATCTCGTGCAGCAGGAAGAAGGCGACGATCAGCTGCGCGCGGTCGAGCGTCGGGATCGCGTCGAGCAGGGCGGCGTCGCCGCGGCGCACGCTCACCTGCTGCTCGAGCCCGGCCGCCGCGATCGCCAGCTCGGCGTCGGCGCACGCCTCGGGGCTGAGGTCGACGCCGAGTCCACTGGCGCCGTAGCGCTTGGCCGCGCCGATCAGGAAGCGCGCGTTGCCGCAGCCGAGGTCGACCGCGTGCGAGAACGCGATCCCGTCGAGCAGCTCGGTCGCGTGCGGCGTCACGTCGCCACGTCCGATCAGCGCCGAGCCCTCGGCGACCCAGCGCCCGCGGCGCACCACGTCGCCGCCCTCGCCGTAGCGGTGGGTGCCGGCCGAGAAGGCGCCGAGGTTCTCGAGCACCTCGCCGTAGCCGCCGGCAAGCCAGACGAGGTAGCCCTTGTCGCGGCAGATCTCGCGCCCGCGCGCCGACAGCGAGAAGGCGCCGTCGCGCTCGTCGACGAGGCCGCGCTGCGCGAGGTAGCGGAGGGTCGCGAGCGGCAGGCCGTCCTCGCCCTCGCTCGCGTCGGCGGGGACGCTGCCGCCCTCCAGCCGGGCGAGCAGTCCCGCCTGCTCGAGCGAGGCGAGCACGCTCGTGAGCGCGAAGCCCTCGAACAGCTCGAAGACCGGCCGCTCGCCGCCCGTCCCGCTCGGCGGGTCGATCAGCAGGGGCTGCGCGTCCGGCGTCATCCCAGCACCTCATGACGCGTCCCAGTGCGACGACGCGCCGAATTATGCAGCTGAATACACATCGCCCCTCATCCAGTTCAGCGCAGCCGCAGCGACGAGCGCGCCTCGATCGCAGCCGCGAACGCCTCGCGGTGCGTTGGACATTCCCCCGACGCCGCCTCCCCGGGCCGCGTCTTGCGAGCATTTATATGCGGGGCCAACTGCTTACGTCAAGGAATCGTCGCGTCGTGGCGCAGAGCGAACCGTGGCGAGATCGCTCGAATCCGGCCGACGGTCGGCGGCCAACGACCGCCAACGTCGAATTAACGCGTTCCCGAAGATCGATTCGCCCCGGCCTCTCCACGATGGCCGCTGGACCGCCGCTTAACGTCAGCTCAACAAAGCTCCGTCGAGGGCCGCGCGCGCCTCTCCACCCGCGGGCGGAGGCCGGCCCGGCAGCCGCGACCCGCCGCCGGCGGCTAGCCTGCCCGCGATGGGTCGCATCCGTCTTCACGCGCGCCGCCGCCCGCCGCTGGCCGCCCGCCTCGCGCGCGCCGACCTGCGCGCCTACCGCGCGCTCGCGCGCCGCGAGCTCGGGGTCCTGGGGCCGGCGCTGCGGCCGCTCAGCCGCTCCGCCGACCACGGTCTGCTGTGGGCCGGCGTGGCCACGTCGATCGCGCTGCTCGACGGACGCAGCGGCCGGCGGGCCGCGTTGCGCGGCGCCGGCAGCCTGCTGGCGGCCTCGGCCCTCGTGAACGTGATCGGCAAGCGCGCGACGCGGCGCACCCGCCCGCCGCTCGACGGCGTCCCGCTCGCGCGGCTGATCCGCCAGATGCCGTTCTCGACCTCGATGCCCTCCGGCCACGCCGCCTCCGCTTTCGGCTTCGCGACCGGCGCCGCGCTCGAGCAGCCGCTGCTGGCCGCGCCGCTCGGCCTGCTCGCGGGGCTCGTCGCGCTCTCGCGCGTCTACATCGGCGCCCACTACCCGAGCGACGTGCTCGTCGGCGCCGCTGCCGGCACGGCCGTCGCGCTCGCCGGCCGGCGCGTCTGGCCGCTGCCCGACACGCCGACGCCCTCGCCGGCCGAGCCGGTTCCGGCGCCCGCCTGCCCGCGCGGCGAGGGCCTCGCGATCGTCGTCAACCCGAGTGCCGGCGCGGCCCGCGACCGCGACGTCGGCGCCTGGCTGCGCGAGCGGCTGCCGGCGGCGCGCGTGATCGCGGCGAGCGAGGACGACGACCTCGCCGCGCTGCTGCACGAGGCCGCGACCGCCCCGGGCGCCCGCGTGCTCGGGATCGCAGGCGGCGACGGCACGGCCAACGCGGCCGCCGAGGTCGCGATCGCCCAAGAGGTGCCGCTGCTCGTGCTGCCGGCGGGCACGCTCAACCACCTCGCCCGCGACCTGCGGCTGCCGAGCCTCGACGCCGCCGCCGACGCGCTCGAGGCCGGCCGCGCGGTGCGGCTCGACGTCGGCGCGATCGACGGCCGGCCGTTCGTCAACACCGCCAGCGTCGGCGCCTACGCGGAGCTGGTCGACGCCCGCGAGCGGCTCGAGGGGCGGATCGGCAGATGGCCGGCGGTCCTGCTCGCGACCGCGCGCGTGCTGCGCCGCGCCGCGCCGCTCGAGGTCGAGCTCGACGGGGAGCGCCACCGCATCTGGCTGCTGTTCGCCGGCAACGGCGCCTACGAGCCGGAGGGCCTCGTGCCGGCGATCCGGCCGCGGCTCGACAGCGGCACGCTCGACCTGCGGCTCGTCGACGGCGGCCACCCGTTCGCCCGCACCCGGCTCGTCCTCGCGCTCCTGACCGGCACGCTCGCGCGCTGCCGCCCCTACCGCGCGTGGCGCGGCAGCTCCGTGGCGGTCGCGACGCCGCAGGACCCGATGCCGCGGCTGGCGCGCGACGGCGAGACGTTCAGCGGCTCGCCGTCGTTCGCGATCGAGCTGCGCCCGCGCGCGCTCGTGGTCTACGCGGGCCGGGGGTCCGAGTAGCGGGGCGTGGCGTCATCGCGGCAGGACCCGAACGATCTGGGTCGAAGCTGGCCCGATGGGAACACACAGCAACGAGGCGCGCGTCACCCGCGCCGAACTGCAGGAGGCGCTCGACGCCAGCCCCACCGTGCGTCGCAATCGCCTGCTCGACAGCAGTCCCGACGCCCCTGGGGCCCGGTGGGATTGGGACGGACAGCCGGAAGAGGCGCGCCAGGAGCGTGACGCGCTGCGCAGCAGCATCGAAGATCTGCAAGAGCGCGTCGGCACGCTGGATCGCGACCTCGCCGCCGAGCGGCGGCGCGCAGGCGACCTGTCGCGAGCGCTGCGCGAGCTCGCGGACGCGCGGCTGTGGAACCGTCGCACGGCGCTCCGGCGCATCCGCATACAAGGACTGCTGAAGTGACACGGCGGAGCGGGCAGCGGCGGGACGAGGGCGGTCCGCAGCAGCCGTAATACCGCCGGCGCGCCGACTCCGCTGCCGACGCGCTGCTGTGGCAGGCGACCGAGCGCGACGACTTCAGCGTTCGACGACCGCGGCTACGTCGAACGATCACGACCGGCGCGAGCACGGCCGATCCTTCAGTGGCGCTTTGCGAGGGTGGCCCGTACGGTGGCCTTCGGCGGCAGGTCGAGCGTCTCGTCGTGTGGCACGCCCTCGCGGAGCTGCTTCTCTCGCTCGATCTCGGCGTCGAGTTCGGCGCCGAACAGCAGTGCGACGTTCGTCAGCCAGATCCAGCCGACGAGCACGATCGCGCCTGCGAACGCCCCGTAGATCGCGCCCACGTCGGCGACGCTCGAGACGTACTTCGTAAAGCCCCACGACGCGAGCAGCCACAGCGACACACCGACGACCGCGCCCGGTGTGACCCAGCGGAAAGCGCGCTGCTCGACATCAGGGGTGACGTAGTACAAGAAGGAGAAGACCAGCACGGCGACCACGACGGCTGCGGGCCAGCGTGCGACGTTCCAGACGTCAGCCACCGCGGGGCCGAGCCCGAGGAACGAGAGCAAGTTCTCGGCGAGGCCGCCGCCGACGAAGACGAGCACCAGGCTGACGAGGATCAGCGTCATCAGGACGACGCTCGAGAGCACGTCGACGATCTTGCGGCGCAGGAAGCTGCGCCCGCTCTTCGCCTCGAAGACGACGTTCAGCGCGCGTCGCGTCGCCTCGAGAACACCCGTCGACCCGTAGAGCGCGACCACGACGCTGAAGGCGAGCGCTGTCGTCGCCGTCCCCTTGCTCTGCAGCGCGCCGCGGAGCGAGCGGTCCAGCGGGACAAGCGCCGACCCCGGCGCGACCCGACGCAGGTACCCGATGATCGCGTCATAGGTCGCCGGATACTGGCCGGCCAGACCCAGCAGCGAGACGGCCAGCAGGAGCGCCGGAAAGAGCGACATCAGCCCGTAGTAGGTGAGCGCGGCCGCGTGATGCGTCATCTGGTCGTCGTAGAACGAGACCAAGGCACGCTTGACGATCGTCCCGATCCTCTTCATACAGCGGGAATACCCGCTTTCCCTGGCCGGTCTGCGGCTCCCCGGTCCGAAGAGATCCTGCGCCGGATCTGGGTACCTTGCCCCCATGCGACTCTCCGTGATGATCGAGGGCCAGGAGGACGTGACCTGGGCCCACTGGCGCGCACTCGCCGCGACGACGGAGCGGCTCGGCTTCGAGGGCCTCTACCGCTCCGACCACTATCTCTCCGTCGAGGACCGGCGCGAACGCGGGTCGCTCGACGCGTGGGGGACGATCTGCGGTCTCGCGTCCGTGACGAGCGGGATCAGACTCGGCACGATCGTCTCGCCGGCCTCGTTCCGCCATCCCTCCGTGCTCGCGAAGCTCGTCGTGACCGCCGACCACATCTCGGGCGGCCGGGTCGAGCTCGGCATCGGCGCCGGCTGGTGGGAGTCCGAGCACCTCCGCTACGGCTTCCCGTTCCTCCCGGCGCGCGAGCGCTTCGACGTGCTCGAGGAGCAGCTCGAGATCATCACGCGCTCGTGGGCGCCGGAGCCGTTCTCGTTCACGGGCGCGCACTACGCGATCGACGAGCTCGACGCCCGCTTCAAGCCGCTCCAGCAACCACGCGTGCCGATCGTGCTCGGCGGCCGCGGCGCGCCCCGCGGGATCGCGCTCGCCGTCCGCTACGCGGACGAGTACAACACGCCCCTCACCGGGCCCGAGCGCTGCGCCGAGATTCGCCGCAGCCTCGACGACGCGTGCACGGCGGCGGGGCGCGACCCGACGACGCTGCCGCTGTCGCTGATGACCGGCTTCGTCGTCGGGCGCGACGAGGCGGACCTGCACGAACGCGGGCGCCGGCTCGCGCAGTGGCGGGGGCAGGAACCCGACGCGGTGAGCGCGCTGCTGGACGAGCTGCGTCCGGCCTGGCTCGTCGGTACACCCGACCAGATCGCCACGCGCCTCGCCGCGTACGAGGCGGCCGGCGTGCGCCGCGTGATGCTCCAGCACCACCTCTACGAGGACGACCCGGCGCTCGAGCTCGTCGCAGGGCTGAGATAGCGGCCGGCAGAGGCGACGGCGAGGACCGTGCGACGGGCGCGAACGCTGGTGGTGCTGCTCGCGGTGGGCGCGATCGCCGGCTGCGGCGGGTCGAGCATGCACGCCAGCCACGACGCCTCTGCCGCGGCCGGTCCGGCGGCGTCCACGGCCGCAAGCAGCGGCGCAGGCGCGTCCGCTTCGCCGCGCCGCATCGAGCTCGGGCGCACGGCGGGTGGGCGCCCGCTCGTCGCGATCCACGCCGGCGACGAGCGCAGCCCGCCCGTGCTCGTCGTGGGCGCGATCCACGGCAACGAGCTCGCCGGCGTCGCGGTCGCCCGCGCGCTCGAGCGGATCCGCGCCGGTGCCGACCTCTGGGTCGTGCCGGAGCTCAACCCGGACGGCGCGGCGCGCGGCACGCGCCAGAACGGCCGCGGCGTCGATCTCAACGCCAACTGGTCGTCGCAGTGGCGCGGCGGCGGTCGGCCGTGGGACGTCTACTACCCCGGCCCCGCTCCCTTCTCCGAACGCGAGACCCGGATCGCCCGCGCGCTGATCCTGCGCATCCGGCCGCACGTCACCGTCTGGTACCACCAGCACATGGACGTGGTCTGGGCCTGGGGCCCGAGCACCTCCGCGGGACGGCGGTACGCGCGCTACGCGGGCATGCGCCTCTACCACCACCGCTGGCTCCCGGGAACGGCGGCCAACTGGCAGAACCACCAGCTTCCCGACAGTGCGTCGTTCACCGTCGAGCTGCCCGCGGGCAGCCTGACGACGCGAGCGCTCGACCGCCACGTACGCGCGGTGCTGGCCCTCGCGGCGCACCGCTAGGGACGGCGTCGCCGGGATCGCCTATTCCACCGGCGCCGCCGCCTCGCGCCGGTCGGCGACGACCGAGGCGAGCGCCGCCGCCACCAGCGCGCCGAGGACGACGGCGAGGGAGAGCACGATCGGCGGATGCCAGACGTCGACCAGCACGAGCTTGGCGGCGACGAACGCGAGGATCGCGGCCAGCCCGAGGTTGAGGTAGCGGAAGCGGTCGAGCATCCCCTCGAGCACGAAGTAGAGGCTCACCAGCCCGAGCAGCGAGAAGGCGTTGGCGGCGAAGACGACGAACGTCTCGCGGGTGATCGCGAAGATCGCCGGGATCGAGTCGATCGCGAACATCACGTCGAACGCGGCGACCATCAGCAGCGCCGCCAGGAGCGGCGTCGCGAGCCGCTTGCCGCCCACCCGCGTCAGCAGCCTGCTGCCGTCGTAGTCGGGCGAGAGCGGCACGATGCGGCGCAGCACCCGCATCGCGACCGTCTTCTCGGGATCGACGTGCTCGTCGCCCTGGCGCGCGATTCTCACCGCCGTGAAGGCGAGCAGCGCCCCGAGGACGTAGGTCGTCGCGTGGAACGCGTCGAGCGCGGCCGCACCGACGAGGATGAAGCCGGTGCGCAGCACGATCGCCCCCGCGACACCGTAGAGCAGCACGCGGTTGCGCTGCGCGGCCGGCACGCCGAAGAAGCTGAAGAGGACGGCGAAGACGAAGAGGTTGTCGAGCGACAGCGACTTCTCGATCAGGAAGCCGGCGAGGTACTCGCTCGCGTGGGCGCCGCTGTCGAACAGCGCGACGAGGCCGGCGAAGGCGATGCCGATCGCGGTCCAGATCAGCGACCAGACGAGCGCCGATCGCGTCGACGGGGTGCCGGCGCCGTGGCCCCGCAGGTCGACGACGAGCGCGAGCACGACGAACGACGAGAGGGCGATCCAGGGGAGCATCGGGGCACGACTCCTTCGAGATTGCGGTCTCGAAGGTTTCGCCCACCGGACTGTCGGCCAACGCGCCGGGCCCCCATGGGAGGACCGTCTTGACGAACGCGCCGTGTCGCAGGGCTACTTCCCTTCAGCTGCCCTCCAAGCGTAGCGGCTCGATCCCGTGGGCACGGAGGCCGACCTCGATCGCCTCGCAGACGGTCGCGATCACGGCGACCCGCGCGTAGCGCTTCGACTCCGCCGGGATCACCGTCCAGGGCGCCTGCGGCTTGTCGGTGCGCGCGAGCATCTGCTCGACGGCGGCCTCGTACTGCGGCCGCTTCTCGCGGTTGCGCCAGTCCTCGTCGGTCAGCTTCCAGCGCTTCAGCGGATCCCGCTCGCGCGCCTTGAAGCGCTTCAGCTGCTCCTCGTCGGAGATGTGGAGCCACAGCTTCACGAACACCATGCCGTCGCCGGCGAGCATGTGCTCGAGCGCCACGATGTCGTCGTAGGCGCGCGTCCACTCCGCCTCGGTCGCGAAGCCCTCGACGCGCTCGACCAGCACACGGCCGTACCAGGAGCGGTCGAGCACCGCCATCCCGCCCCGGCCGGGCAGCACCGGCCAGAAGCGCTGGAGGAAGTGGTGGCGCTTCTCGTCCTCGGTCGGCGCCGCGAACTGCTTGACGCGGACGTGGCGCGGATCGAGCGGCGCCACGAGGCGGCGAATCGCGCCGCCCTTGCCGGAGGCGTCCCAGCCCTCGAGCAGCACGCACAGCGGCGGCCCGACGCGACCGTCGCCGAGGAGGCCGCCGAGCTGCAGGCGCAGTGCGAGCAGGCGCTGCTGCGCCTGCGCGAGCCGGCGCTCGCCCCCCTCGCGGTCGAGCGTCAGGGAGAGATCGGCGTCGGCCAGGGTCGCGGTCATGGGGCGACGATACCCGGCCGCCGGGCGCCCGACCTGCGGCGCCTACTTCACGACCCGCGCAAGGAAGGCCGCGAGCGTGCGCTCGTAGCGCGCGGGGTCGACGTTCCAGCTCTGGATGTGGCCGGCGCCCGCGAACCCCTCGAAGGTCGCCTGCCGCTGCGGCACGCGGGCGGCGAAGGCGCGGCTGTCGGTCGGCGGCACGAGCGGGTCGGCGAGCCCCTGGAACAGCAGGATCGGGACGTGGAAGCTGCTCGCCTGCGCGATCTCGTCGAGCGCGTCCCAGCTCACGTCGACGCGCGCGCCGATCGCCCAGCGCACCGGCGGGCCGAGGAACGGCAGGTGGAAGCGGTCGGCCTGCCCGGAGATGACCGCGCGCCAGTCGAGCACGGGCGCGTCGAGCACGAGCGCGATCACGCGGGAGGCGAGCCGCGACTCGTGCATGAAGCGCGTCACGATCGAGCCGCCCATCGAGTCGCCGTAGAGCACGAGCCGCTGCGCCCCGTGCGCGACCGCCCAGCGGGCCGCCGCGTCGAGGTCCTCCCACTCCGTCATCCCGAGATGGATGTGCCGGTCGGGGCTGCGCGGCGCGCCGGCGTCGTTGCGATAGGAGATCAGCAGCGACGGCAGCTTCGCGTCGTGGAGCGTCCGCAGCGGGCGCAGGCCGCCGGCGCGGCTCCCGTCAATCCCGTGCACGAACAGGACCCACGTCCCGCCGCGGCCGCGCACGTACCAGGCCGGCATCGGACCGAGCGGATCGGGGACGTCGACGGCGCGGAACGGGATCCCCAGCGCCGAGCGCGGCGTCCCTTGCCAGACGTCGGGATCGAGCGCGACCTTCGTGCCGGCTCTCAGCCCCCCGCTCACGCTGCTCAGCTTGCGCGTGATCGTCTTCCCGTCGCCCGCGGTGATCGTCCCGGCGATCGCGTGGCCGCCCTTCCAGTCGAGGCCGAAGACGCCGTCGCGCCCGCTCGCCTTGGTGCGCGCCAGCGTGACGCTGCCGCCGCCGGCCGCCTCCACCCGGATCGTCTCGCGCACGAGGTCGTGATGCGGATCGAGCAGCAGCGAGGAGAGGAACCAGCAGACGACCGCCAGCAGCGCCGCGAGGAACAGGATCAGGGCGCTCAGCGCGACCGCGAGCCGCCGTCTGCGGTGACCGCGCGGACTCCCACCGGATCGCGATCGCCTGCGGTCCACGCGCGCAGGCTACGTGGCGCTGATCGCCTCCGTCGGCCTCTGGCTCGCGGTCGGCGCCGCCGACGCCGGCGCCCACCGCCGCGCGAGCGCGCACGAGTCGCGGTCGATGTGGCGCGCGGTCGACAGATCCGGGACGTGCGTCCAGCGACGCGGCCGCATCTCGACGGTCGCGACCCCCGGCTACCGCTACGGCACGGTCACGATCGCCGACTCCCACTGCGGCAACGGAAGCTTCGTGCTGCGTCGTCGCGCGGGTACGGGCGGGTGGCAGATCCGTCTCGCCGGCAGCGACATCGGCGCTCCGGAGCGCTGCGCCGACGACCGGCGCCGCGTGCCGATCCGCGTGCTGCGCGACCTGCTCTACCGCGACCTCTGCAGATAGCGACGTCGCGGCGGCGACGTCCTAGGAACGTTCGAGCGCGGCCAACGCCTCGTCGATCGGCAGCTCGCCGCCGACGACCACGAATCTGCGGCCGATCGTCCCTGGGCGGTCGAGCACCGCGGCGAGCACGGCCGCGACGTCGTCGCGCGGGATCTCGCCCCGCGGCAGCTGCTCGCCGACGGCCACGCGCCCCCTGCCGGGGTCGTTCGTGAGCGCGCCGGGGCGCACGATCGTCCAGTCGAGCCCGCTCGCCTCGAGGGCGTCGTCGGCCTGGCCCTTCGCGCGCAGGTAGGCGGCGAAGCCGCCGCCCTGCGCCGAGCTGTCGGCGCCGATCGAGCTGACCATCACGTAGCGCGCGACGTTGCGCGCCTGCGCCGCCTCGATCAGCTTGATCGCGCCGTCGCGGTCGGTCGTCTCCTTGCGCGCCTCGCCGCTGCCCGGCCCGGCGCCGGCCGCGAAGACGACGGCGTCGGAGCCGGCGATCTCGTTCGCGAGCCCGCCGACCGCGTCGTTCTCGAGGTCGAAGACGATCGGCTCGACACCGATCGCGCGCAGGTCCGCCGCGTGGTCGGGATTGCGGATCAGCCCGCGGACGTGGTCGCCGCGGGCGACCAGCAGCCGCGCCAGCCTCAGCGCGATCTGGCCATGCCCGCCGGCGATCGTGATCGTGCGCGCCATCGCGGTGACCCTACCCGCTGACGTCGCGGCTCGACCACGGCACGTCCTCGTCGTCGGACTCGTCGCCCTCGGCGCCGGTGTAGGCGTGCAGCGGCCCCCACACGACGGGGCGCGGCGACCGCCGCGCGCTCCCGACCAGCTCCTGCAGCTCCCCGCCGGGACGGTGCTCGGGCGGCAGCGCCGTCGCCGGCTCGACCCACTCGACGTTCTCGAGCACGAGCCCGTGGCGCGTCGCGGCGCGCCCGACGACGCGCAGGTAGCGGGCCTGGTCGGGCACCCGCGCGGCGACGTAGCCGTAGGCGCCGTCGCCGCCGTCGAGGACGCTGTCGGGCCGGACCGCGACGAAGTGCAGGAAGCCGATCCAGATGCGGTCAGCCGCGCAGCTGCCGGCGCGGCGACGCGACGCGGTGACGTCCCGGCGCCTCATGGCTGCGCACCGTGCTCGTCGCGGCGATCGCGGACGGCCCCTTCGCGGCGGCCGGCCAGCTCGCCGGACGTGCTCGTACCTGGTCCCCGCATGGCGGCGAGGATATGTCGCGTGCCGCGCGTCGTGCCGCGCGGTAGCGCCGGCGAGCCGTGCGCAGCGCGCCGGCGGCCTCGACGACGAAGAGCGCGAACGCGACCGGGACGGTCGCCGGCAGCTGGTCGACGAGCAGGAAGAAGATCGCCGCGACGAGCGCGAAGCCGAGCGTGAGGCCGGCCGCCCAGGCGCGCGGCCGCGCCCGCGCGGCCAGCAGGGCGCCGACCAGCGCGGGCAGGAAGACGTCGCCGTAGCCCATCGCCAGCGGGCCGATCTGGACGCGCTGGAGCTGCGGCAGGCTGTGGGCGACGCCCGCCTGGTTGAGCGCGTCGGCGGCCGGCTCCAGCAGGCCGCTCGCGACCAGCACGAGGTCGGCGACCGCCATCGCGACGATCCCGGCCCCGAGCCAACGCGCCGGCGTCAGCTCGACCAGCAGCGTCCCCAGCAGCATGCAGCTGGCGGCGATCACGACGAGGGCGCCGAGCTGTCCGGCGAGCCCGTGCACGTCCAGCAGCGCGGCCGCCAGGCCCGCCACCACGAGCACCGCCGCCGGCCAGCCGGAGCGGGCGGCCGCGATCAGCGCCAGCAGCGGGACGAGCACGAGGGCGACCTTCGAGAGCGTGTCGGCGCCGGACGGCCAGAGGTTCAGCGCCAGCACGACGCCGACGAGCGAGAAGAGCGGGATCAGCGCGAAGGCGCGGTGGCGCAGCGGCCCGAGCCAGAGCGGCGCGCTCGTCGCCGTCGCCCCCGCGACGAGCGCGGCTTGAGCGACCGAGCTGCCGGCGTAGGCGGCGAGGAAGTCGACGCTCATGCGGGCCGGGCGATAGTTCTGGAGATCGCGGGCACCCTTCGAGCGTTGCCGCGAATCGTGAGAGAAAGCTTAACCCTGAGCTAACAGTTCCCAATCTAACTCCCATCTCGGCACACCAACGGGCCCGACCCGGGCCTTTGCTATCGTTGCGCGCACAATCAAATGACCGATACCTCCGCCCCCTCACTCCACCCAGCGACGACCGTCGGGGCCGTGCGGCTGACCGTCGCCGACCTCGCCGGCACGACCGCCTTCTACGAGCAGGCGCTGGGACTGCGCGTCCTCGCCCTCGACGAGGGCACCGCCCGCCTCGGCGTTCCGGGCGAGGCGCCGCTCGTCGAGCTGGTCGGCCGGGCCGACGCCGCAGCGCGGGCGCCGCGCTCGAGCGGCCTCTTCCACCTGGCGCTGCTCGTCCCCTCGCGCGAGGAGCTGGCGCGCGCGATCCGCCGCGTCGCGCTCGCGCGCTGGCCGATCGCCGGCGCGTCCGACCACCTCGTCAGCGAGGCGCTCTACCTCGACGACCCCGAGGGCAACGGGATCGAGATCTACCGCGACCGCCCGCGCGAGGAGTGGCGCCGTGCTCCCGGCGGCGAGATCGAGATGGCGACGCTGCCGATGGACGTCGAGGGCGTGCTCGCGACGCTGCCGCAGGACGCCGGCGACGACGGCATGCCGGGCGGCACGCGGATGGGCCACGTGCACCTGCAGGTCAGCGACGTCGCCGCCGGCGAGGCCTTCTACCACGGCGTCCTCGGCTTCGACGTCGTCGTGCGCGGCTACCCGGGCGCGCTGTTCCTCTCGGCCGGCGGCTACCACCACCACATCGGCATGAACACCTGGGCCAGCGCCGGCGGCCCGACCGCCGACCGGGCCGCGCGCGGTCTGCGCTCCTTCGCGATCGCGCTGCCGGACGCCGGCGAGCTGGCGCGCGTGCGTGCCCGCGTCGAGGCGGCCGGCGGCCCGAGCGGCCCCGCCGAGGACGACCCCGACGCGTTCGTCGCGACCGACCCGTTCGGCAACGAGCTGCTGCTGCACGTCGCGCCGGCGCCGCCGCCCGCTTGACGGGCGCGCCGGGGAGCCGCCGGAACCGTTGCTATGTTCGTCGCATGGCGAACATACCTTCCACAGATCTCGACGTCTTCCCGCTCTCGCTCGGCGGCAACGTCTTCGGCTGGACCGCGGACGAGTCGCAGTCCTTCGCGGTCCTCGACGCCTACGCGGCGGCCGGCGGCAACTTCATCGACAGCGCCGACGTCTACTCCAACTGGGTGCCCGGCCACTCCGGCGGCGAGTCGGAGACCGTGATCGGGAACTGGCTCAGAAGGCGCGGCAAGCGCGACGACATGATCGTCGCGACGAAGGTCGGCGGCGGCGGCGACGGCCTCGCGCCGGAGACGATCCGCACGCACGCGGAAGCGTCCCTGAAGCGCCTCGGGACCGACCGCATCGACCTCTACTACGCGCACTACGACGACCCCGACACCCCGCTCGAGGAGACGCTCGCGGCCTTCGACGCGCTCGTGCGCGAGGGCAAGGTCCGCGCGATCGCGGCCTCGAACTACAGCGCCGATCGCCTCGCGCAGGCGCTCGCCGTCTCCGACCGCGAGGGCTTCGCCCGCTACGTCGCGCTCCAACCGCACTACAACCTCGTCGAGCGCGACGACTACGAGAACGGGCTGCGCGACCTCGTCGCCCGCGAGCAGCTCGTCACGATCCCCTACTTCGGACTCGCGAAGGGCTTCCTGACCGGCAAGTACCGACCGGGCGTCAACGGCGTCGAGAGCGAGCGCGCCGAAGGCGCCAGCGCCTACCTGGAGGACGACCGCAACGTCGCCCTGCTCGGCGTCCTCGACGACATCGCGACCGCCCACGAGACGACCGTCGCCGCGATCTCGCTCGCCTGGCTCCTCGCCCAGCCGACCGTCATCGCCCCGATCGCCAGCGCCCGCACCCCAGAGCAGCTCACCGGCCTGCTGCCCTTCGCCGCGCTCCAGCTCGGCGACGACGAGCTCGCCCGTCTGACCGCCGCCACCGCCTAGCTGCTGCCGCCGCCACCGCCGGCGTCCCCGCGCTCCGGCGGGCGGCGCGGCAGGCGGCGGCTCGCCGGCCGGGCCGCCGGGTAGATCCCCGGGAGGATGGTGCCCGATGTGACACTGCTGCTGGTCCTGCTGCTCGCGATCGCGGTGCTGGCGGGCTTCGCGCGGGCGGTCAACCTCGCGTACCCGATCGTGCTCGTGCTCGGCGGCGTCGCCCTCGGCCTGATCCCCGGGATCCCGTCGCCGCACCTCGACCCGGACGTCATCTTCCTGGTCTTCCTGCCGCCGCTGCTGTACTCGGCCGCCTTCTTCGCCCCGAACGAGGACCTGCGCGAGCACGCGCGCCCGATCGCGCTGCTGGCGGTCGGGCTCGTGCTGTTCACGATGGCCGGCGTCGCCGTCGTCGTGCACGCCGTCGCCGGCCTCGGCTGGGCGCCGTCCTTCCTGCTGGGCGCGATCGTCGGGCCGACCGACCCGCTCGCGGCGACGTCCGTCGTGCGGCGGCTCGGCGCCTCCGAGCGGATCCAGACCGTGCTGGAGGGCGAGTCGCTCGTCAACGACGCGACCGCGCTGACCGCCTACCAGGTGATCCTCGCCAGCCTCGCGGCCGGCGCGAGCCTGAGCGTCGGCCACGCGCTGGCGAAGTTCGTCCTGACGGCCGCCGGCGGAGTGGCGATCGGCGCCGTCGTCGGCTGGCTCTCGACGCAGGCGCGCAAGCGCGTCGAGGCGACGAACATCGAGATCACCCTGTCGCTGCTGACCGCGTACGCGGCCTACATCGCCGCCAACGAGGCCGGCCTCTCCGGCGTGCTGGCGGCGGTCACCGCCGGGCTCGTGGTCGGCAGCCGCTCCGGCGACGTGCTGCTGCCGGAGACGCGGCTGCAGGCGTTCGCCTTCTGGGACGTGCTCGTCTTCCTCTTCAACTCGATCCTCTTCCTGCTCGTCGGGCTCGAGGTGCGGCGGATCGTCGAGGGCGTCGCCGGCAGCGCCTCCACGCTCGGGCTGATCGGCCAGGCGGCGGCCGTCGTGGCGGTCGTGATCGGCCTGCGGATGGCGTGGATGTTCACCGTCCCGCGGCTGATCGACACGCTGCTGAGACGCTGGCAGCGCAGCGAGCCGCTGCCGCATCCGTGGCGCGAGCAGCTCGTGCTCGGCTGGAGCGGGATGCGCGGCGCGGTCTCGCTTGCGGCCGCGCTGGCGCTGCCGATCGGCCGGCAGGGGCTGCCGGCCGGCGAGCGCTCGCTGCTGATCTTCCTCACCTTCACGACGATCCTCGGCACGCTCGTGCTGCCGGGACTGACGCTCTCGCAGCTGGTCCGCCGGCTCGGCCTCGTCGAGGGCGCGGAGCGCCGCCGCCAGGAGACGGAGGCGCGGCTCGAGCTGGCGCACGCCGCGCTGGCGAAGCTGGAGGAGGTCGCGCGCGAGCACGGCGGCGGCCGGGAGGACAGCCACGACGAGCTGTCCGAGCGCTCGCTCGCGCGGCTGCGCGAGAGCTACGAGACGCGCATCAACCGGCTCGAGGAGCGGCTCGACGCCGACGGGGGCGTGCCGGAGTCAGAGCCGAGCGCCGAGCGCCAGCTGCGCCACGCGCTCGTGCGGGCCGAGCGCGATCAGCTGACGAAGCTGCGCGACGACGGCCGCGTCCCGCTCGAGGGCGTGCGCGAGCTCGAGCGCGAGCTCGACCTCGAGGAGACGCGTTTGCGGCGGCGGTGAGTCCTCGCCGCCGCGCTCAGCGGCGCCGCAGCGCCGGGTCCGCCAGCGCGGGCGGCGTCCAGCCCGCGTCGGCGGTCGCGAAGTTCCTCCCGGGCGGGACGATCTCGTCGATGCGGTCGAGCAGCTCGTCGCTCAGCACGACCTCGTCGGCGCCGAGCTGGCTCTCGAGCTGGTCCATCGTCCGCGGTCCGATGATCGCGGAGCTGACGGCCGGGTGGTTCAGCACGAAGGCGATCGCGAGCTGGATCAGCGTCAGGCCGTGCTCCTCGGCCAACGCCGCGAGCGCGTCGGCCGCGTCGAGCTTCTCCTGGTTCTCCGGCAGCGAGAGGTCGTAGCGGCCGGGAATGCGCGCGGCGCGGGTCGAGCCGGGCGCCTCCTGGCCCTTGCGGTAGCGGCCGCTGAGCCAGCCACCGGCGAGCGGGCTCCACGGGATCACGCCGAGCCCGTACTGCTGGGCGACGGGCAGCACGTCGGACTCGATGCCGCGCACCAGCAGCGAGTACGGCGGCTGCTCGGTCACGAAGCGCTCGCGGCCGCGCCGCTGCGCCACCCACTGCGCCTCCACGATGGCGTGCGCGGGGAACGTCGAGCTGCCGAAGGCGCGGATCTTGCCCTGGCGCTGGAGGTCGCTCAGCGCGCCGAGCGTCTCGTCGACGTCGGTGTCCTCGTCCGGACGATGCGCCTGGTAGAGGTCGATCCAGTCGGTGCGAAGCCGGCGCAGGCTGTTCTCGACCTCCTGCGTGATCCAGCGGCGCGAGTTGCCGCGCTGGTTGGGATCCTCGCCCATTCTGCCGTGGAACTTCGTCGCCAGGATCACGTGCTCGCGGCGCCCGCCCGCCAGCGCCTTGCCGACGATCTCCTCCGACTCACCGCCGGAGTAGACGTCGGCCGTGTCGAGGAAGTTGATGCCCGCGTCGAGCGCGCGGTGGATGATGCGGATCGAGTCGTCGTGGTCCGGGTTGCCCCAGCGCCCGAACATCATCGTGCCGAGGCACAGCGGGCTCACGTTCATGCCGGTACGGCCGAGGGTGCGGTAGGAGGTCATGCCGGCGAGGCTACCCTCGCCGCCCGATCACTAGCGCCCGGTCTCGCCCGGCGCCTCGCGCGCGACCGCGCCGGCCGCCTCGAGCGCCACTCTCAGCGACGCGGTGTCGTGGCCGCCGTCGAGCTCGACCGCGTCGAGGAAGATCGCCGGGGTGCCGCGCACGCCGCTCGCGAGGCCGCTCTCGACGTCCGCCTGGATGCGGCGCAGGATCGCCTCCTCGTCGGCGCGGCCGAAGTCGACGCCGAGCGCTCGCGCGTAGCCGAGCAGGTCGTCGGGCTCGAGCGCCTCCTGATTGGCGAAGAGCACGTCGTACAGCTCCCAGAAGCGGCCCTGCTCGGCGGCCGCCTCGGCGAAGATCGCGGCCGCCAGCGCGCGCGGGTGCAGCTCCGTCAGCGGGAAGTGGCGGAAGGCGACGCGCAGCGAGTCGCCGAAGCGCTCCTGCAGCGGGCCGAGGCGCCGCTGGGCCGCGCGCGTGTACGGGCATTGGAAGTCGCCGTACATCAGCAGCGTCACGGCGGGCGCGGCGCCACCGCGCCAATGGTCGCGATCGCGGTCGAACGGCTGGGTCAGCGTCGAAGCCATCGCTGGAGTATCCCCGCCCCGCCCGTTAACGTCGCCTGCGATGAGCACCGCCAAGCGACTGACGCTGATCGCGGCGATCCTGGGCTCGTTCGTCGTGGGGATCGACGCAACCGTCGTCAACGTCGCCCTGCCCGCGATCGAGCGCGACCTCGGCGGCGGCCTCGCCGGCCAGCAGTGGGTCAGCAACAGCTATCTGCTGATGCTCGGCGCGCTGATCCTGCTGGGCGGCTCGCTCGCCGACCTGTTCGGCGAGCGGCGGATCTTCCGCATCGGCGTCGCCGGCTTCGGCGTCGTCTCGCTCGCGTGCGCGCTGGCGCCGACGATCGAGGCGCTGATCGTCGCCCGCGCGCTGCAGGGCGTCTTCGGCGCGCTGCTGACGCCGGCGGCGCTCGCGATCATCATCGGCACCTTCCCGCCCTCCGAGCGCGGCGCTGCGATCGGCTCGTGGACGGCGTGGTCGGGCATCGCGACGGTGATCGGGCCGCTCGCCGGCGGCCAGATCATCGACTCCGCCTCGTGGCGCTGGATCTTCGCGCTCAACGTCCCGTTCGTCCTCGTCACGCTCGCCTTCTCGACGAAGATCCCCGTGACCGCACGCGAGACGGCTCGCCCCCGGCTCGACGTCGTCGGCGCGATCCTCGCGGCGCTCGGGCTCGCCGGCCCGACCTACGCGCTGATCGAGCAGCCGCGCCTCGGCTGGACCGCCCCCGGCGTCGTGGTGCCGGGGCTCGCCGGGCTCGCGCTGTTCGCCGCGTTCCTCCTCTGGGAGTCGCGCCACCGCGACCCGATGCTGCCGCTCTCGCTCTTCTCCCGCCGCAACTTCGCGGTCGGCAACCTCGAGACGTTCACGATGTACGCAGGGCTCGGCGTCGTCTTCTTCTTCCTCGTGCTCTTCCTGCAGCAGGTGGCGGGCTACAGCGCGCTCCAGAGCGGCGCGGCGACGCTGCCGACGACGGCCGTCATGTTCCTGCTGTCGAAGCGCTTCGGCGCGCTCGCCGACCGCATCGGGCCGCGCCTGCTGATGGGCGTCGGCCCGCTCCTCGCGGCGGCCGGCCTGCTGCTGCTGGCCCTGCGAGTCCACGCGCACCTGAGCTTCCTCACCGACCTGCTGCCGGGGCTGATGCTGTTCTCGCTCGGCCTCTCGATGACGGTCGCGCCGCTGACGGCGACCGTGCTCGCCGGCGCCGACGAGCGCAACGCCGGGATCGCCTCCGCGACCAACAACGCGATCGCGCGCGTCGCGAGCCTGCTCGCGACAGCGGCGATCGGCGCCATCGTGGCTGGGCAGTTCACGAGCACGCTCGACGCCAACCTCGCGGGACGGCGCCTCGACGCGCGCTCGCAGGCCGCCGTCGCGGCGGCGAAGAAGCGGACGCTCGGGGTCGTCCAGCTGACCGGCGTGCCGCCGGCGCAGCGGGCGGCGCTCACGCGCGCGAGCGAGCAGGCCTCGACCAGCGCCTTCCGCGCGGGCATCGGAATCGCCGCCGCGCTGGTCGCGGTCGGGGGCGTGCTCGGGCTCGTCGGCATCCAGGATCCGCGCCGGACGCCGACGTCGCGCGCCGTGCACGCCGAGGACTGCTCGGGCGGCCAGCTCGTCGGGCAGCCGCTCGACGCCGCGCAGCGGACGGGCGGGATCCCGGCTTAGGCCGGCGCCGCGCAGCCGCCCACCAGCGAGGTCGTCAGCAGCGTGCGGCCGAGCGCCGCCCAGGCCGCACCGTAGTAGCTCGGCGCACGGCGCTCGAGCGCGTCGGCGCGCGCCAGCAGCCGCCCGCTCGCGCCCCGGTCGCCGGCGGCCTGCGCGGCCGCCGCCGCCCCGACGAGCGCGACGGGATGCGAGCCTTGCGAGCGCACCGCGCCGTCGAGCCCGTGAACGGCGGCGACGAGTCCGCCGCGCGCGGTCGCCTCGGCGTGCAGCAGCGGCCACGGCCGCGCCGCGAGCCCCCGCAGCGACGACTCGCAGGCCTCCGCGAAGCGGACCGGGAGACGCGCCGCGTCATAGCCCGAGAGCGCCTCCCCGGCTCCGCCGGCGCCCGTCGCGCTCACGCCGCCGGAAGAGGCCGTCGCCCAGTCGGGCGCGAGCCGCGAGCCCGTCGCGGTCAGGCGATCGGTCAGCGCCGCGCTGGAGCTGCGCAGCTCGCGCCAGCGCGGGTCGCGGTCGAGCGCGAACAGGATGTCGTAGGTGCGCGGCGCGAAGTAGCTCGGGTCGATCACGCCCCGCGCCCGCGCCCATGCGCCGGCGACGAGCACGAGCCGCCCGCCGACGCGCGCGGTCTCGTGCGCGAGCACGCCGCGCGCGATCCGCCGCGCCGCCGCCGCGTAGCGCGGAGCGCGGAAGCGCACGGCGGCGACCGCGAGCGCCCGCGCGGCGTCGAGGTCGGCGTCGGCGGCGGGGCCGGCGCGGCGATCGTCGGCCGGCCCCGCCCAGCGCCACGCGAGCGTTCCGTCGCCACGTTGCAAGTGCGCGCGGGTCCAGCTCCAGGCGGCCGCGAAGCGCGAGCGGTCCCCGATCGCGGCGCTCAGGAGCAGCGCGTACGCCTGTCCCTCGCTGACGCTGTCGCCGCCCTGGTCGGAGCGCACGACGCGGCCGCTCGGCAGCTCGTAGCGCGTCAGGAACCGCATCGCGGCGTCGCGCACCGGGGCCGGGACGCCGGACCCGCCACCGCGCGCGGCGAGCAGCCCGACCGCGAGCGACGCCGTCACCGCCAGCAGCAGCAGCACGAGCGCCGGCCGCCTCCGCGCCGCCCGCGCGCGGCCCGCGGGCTCGTCGGGCGGCAGCCCGCTCATGCACGCTGCTCCTCGGCCGCCAGCACCCCTGCCGGCGCACGCCGGACCGCGGACGGCGTCCCGCGCTCACTGCCCGCCGTGCCCGGGGCGCCCCGCAGTGCCGGCCACGCACCCGCGAGCAGGACGGTCACATGCAGGCCCGCGAACGCGACGTTGTTGAGCGTCGCGGGCCCCTGGTCGTGCGCGAGGCCGTACGCGGCCGCGCCGAGCAGCACGGCGACGAGCGCGAGCGGCACCGCCACCGCGCGCGGCTGGCGACCACCTGCTCCCTGCTTCGGCGTCACGACGAAGCGGCCGCGACGTCGCAGCAGCGTCAGGATCGACGCGTGCACGTGGATCCAAGCGCTCGCCGTCTGGAGCGCGTACGCGCCGAAGCTGTAGGACCCGGCGCCCGCTACGGCGACCGTCCACAGCGCCACCCCGAAGTACGGGGCGAAGTGCAGCAGGAACTGGTCGGCGGTCGCGCCCGCGAGCGGCTGCGCGCCGGTGAAGATGCGGACCACCGGGAACGCGATGTACGCGAGCAGCGTCCAGCCCGAGAGGAAGTGCATGCTCGAGAGCAGGTACTGCAGGCGCACGCGCCACGGCAGGCGTGCGCGCACGATCGACGGGATCGCGGAGAGGCAGCCGCGCGCCCAGCGCTGCTGCTGGCCGACGTAGGCGGCCATGTCCTCGGGCCCGAGGCCGTCGGCCAGCACGCGCGGCAGGTAGACCGAGCGCCAGCCGCGCTCGTGCAGCCGCAGCGAGAGCTCGAAGTCCTCCGTCAGCGAGCGCTCGGGGAAGCCGCCGGCGTCCGCGAGGGCGGCACGGCGGAAGACGACGTTCGTGCCGCAGCAGAACATCGCGTCGAGCCCGTCCTTGCCGCGCGCGATCGCGCCGAAGAAGAGCGCCTGCTGACTCCAGGCCGCGGCCGCGACGCCGCCGCGGCCGGCGTTCGCGTAGTGCTGCGGCGTCTGCACGAAGCCGACCTGCGGGTCGTCGAGGTGGCCGAGCGTCGCCTCCAGCAGCTCAGGGCGCGGCACGTGGTCGCAGTCGAGCACGACGACGAACGGCGACGTCGTCCTCGCGAGCGCGTCGTTGACGTTGCCGGCCTTCGCCCCGCTGCGGCGTCCGCGCCGCAGGTAGGCGGCGCCGTGGCGCGCCGCGAGCGCGCGCATCGCGTCGCTGCCGCCGTCGTCGAGCAGCGCGACGTGGACGCGCGCGCCGCGCAGCCTCGCGGCGGCCGCCACCGTCGGCTCGACGACGTCGACCGGCTCGCCGTAGACCGGGATCAGCACGTCGACGTCGAGGAGGGGGCCGTCGTGCACGCGCGGACGCCGATCGCGCTCGCGCGCACAGGTCCACCAGAAGCCGATCGCCTGCACGACGTTGAACAGCTCGACCGCGACGAGCAGCCCGTAGAGGACGGGGTTGCCGACCCGCTGCGGCTCGAGCAGCCAGGCGAAGTAGAGCAGCACGAGCGGGAGGCTGACCGCGATCAGCAGCCGCACGCGGCGACGGTGGCGCGGTCTCGGCGGGGCCGCCGACCAGCTCGGAGGGGCGAGACGGGGATCGGTCATCGGCTGAACTCCCAGATGCGGACCTGCGAGCGCGTCTCGCGATGCAGCAGCCGGTGATGCTGGCCGAGCTGGGCGATCAGGCCGCCCGTCTGCCCGGCGTACGTCGGCATCGCGAGGAAGCTGCCCATCACGAAGATGCGCCCGCGCGAGTGGGTGGGAAGCGCCCGGCCCATCGGCTGGGCGCGGAGCTTCGGTGCGTAGTAGCGGACGACGTCGGTCAGATACGAGGGCACGTAGATCAGGACGTCGTGCGGGCCGGCGCGGCGTTCGACCGACGCCAGCGCGCCACGGAAGTCGTAGAGGCGCGGGTTCGCGCCGTTGACCTGCTGGTCGACCAAACCCCCGAGCAGCGAGAGGGTGAAGGCGCCGGTCAGCAGCGCGACCGCGACGCGGCTGCGCGCCCAGCTCGTCAGCGCGCGTGCGATCAGCAGCAGCAGCATCGGCACGACCGCGACGAAGTAGCGCACCTCGAACAGCGCGGGCTTCGCCATGCCGACGGCGAACAGCGCCGCGACGGGCACGAGCGCGACCGCGACGACGAGCCGCGTCGACGGCGAGCGCTCGCGGCCGAGCAGCAGCAGCGCGAGCAGCATCGCCGCCGGCCACAGCGCCGTCAGCGCGGCCATCGTCGCGTCCGAGTGGTATCCCCACACCGCCCAGATGAGGTTCGTGATCGCACCGTAGACGGACGGCGCGTGCGTCCCTCCCGCGACCGCGCCCGCGCCCGCCTGGGCGGGACTGTCGAAGCCACGTCCCTGGGCCTGGTTCGCCGCGAACTGCGCGTGCGCGAACGGCATCAGCGGCGCGAGCGCGACGAGCATCAGCACGCCGGTCGCGAGCCAGCCGCGCAGCAGCGCGCGGGCGGCAGCCCGGTCGCGGCGGCGCGAGCGGATCGCGACCACGAAGGCAGCCTGCTGGACGAGCACGACGAGCACCGAGAAGTACTGGTCGTAGAGCAGCGCCAGCGACGCGACGCCGTAGATCGCCCAGTCGCGCCGGCGTCCGTCGCGCAGCACCCGCGCCTGCGCCCACACCGCGACGAGCGCGAACAGGACGAAGAACGCGTACATGCGCGCCTCGTCCGAGTACCAGACGGCGAAGGGAGCGACCGAGCCGAGGAGCGCGGCGACGACTCCGGCGCGACGGTCCCACAGATCGCGCCCGGCGAGGTAGAGGACGGGGATCGTCGCGGTTCCTGCGATCAGCGACGGGACGCGCACGGCGAACTCGCTCGAGCCGATGAGCCGGACCGTCACCCACAGCACGCTGTGGTGCAGCGGCGGGTGCACGTCGGTCGAGCGGAGGTCGTCGAGCATCGCTCCGAAGCCCATGTGGGCCTGGCGGATGCTCGTCGCCTCGTCGAGCCAGATGCCGCGCGTCGCGAGCACGCGCAGCGTGAACCCGACCGCCGTCGCGGCCAGCACGGTCAGCGCGACCGGGCGCGTCAGCGCTGCGGCCGCGGCGGCAGCGCGCTCGCGCGCGGCGATCCGCAGCCGGCGGCGAG
>JAOPZA010000073.1 GCA_025964325.1 Conexibacter sp. | reverse complement strand
CGTCGAGCCCGCGCTCGGCCGCGGCGGCGAGCCCCTCGACGCCGTCGCGCTCGCCGTGCAGGAGCCGGTGGGTCGCGGCCGCGAGCGCGAGTGCGGGACGCGCCGCGATCTGCGCCTCGCCGAAGCGCTCGAGCCAGCCGCCGATCGCCGCATCGCGTCCGCTGAACGCGTACGCGGGCGTCAGCGCCCACAGCAGCTGGCCGGCGCGATCGGTCTCGTTCGCGGAGATCGCGTGGTCGAGCGCCCGGGCGACGTCGCCGTGCCGCTCGTGCCAGTCGCTCGCACGCCGGTGCGTCTGAGCCGCGCGCTGCGGCTCCGTGCGCCGCAGCTCCGCCTGCAGCATCTCGCCGAGCAGCGTGTGGTGGCGGAAGCGCTCCTCGCGGCGGTCGAGCGGCACCAGCAGGAGGTTCGAGCGCGCCAGCTCGTGCAGCGTGCGGCCGCAGCCGGGCTCGTCGAGGACGGCCGCGCAGAGCTCGTCGGACAGCGCCTCGAGCGGCGAGGTGCCGAGCATGAACGCGAGCTCGTCCGCGTCCAGGCGCGAGAGCACCTCCTCGCGCAGGTAGTCGGCGACGAGCCGATCGTCGCCGCGAAAGCGTGCGATCGCGGCCGCGGTGTCGTGCTGCTCGCGCAGCGCGCGAGCAGCCAGGTGCAGGCCCGCGGGCCAGCCCTCGGTGCGTCGGAGGATCGCCCGCGCATCCTCCTGCCGCAGCTCGACGCCGTCGCCCCGCAGCAGCTGCATCGCCTCGCGCTCGGTCATCGCGAGCTGCTCGGTGCCCAGCTCCACCACCCCCTGCTCGGCGCGCAGCCGTCCGATCGGCAGCGCCGGCTGCGTGCGCGACGCGAGCGCGAGGACCGAGCCGGCGCCGATGTGATCGGCGATCGTGCGCAGCGCTTCGAGGGCCGCGGGCGCGCGCACGGCGTGCACGTCGTCGAGCACCAGCACGCACCGACGGCGCCGCGACTCGAGCGCGCCGGCGAACGTCGGCAGCAGGGCCGCCGGGAATCCCGACCGCGCCGTCATGAGCGCGCCGAAGACCTCGCGCGGGAACGGCTCGAGCTCGTGCAAGCACTCGATCACGGCGCCCAGCAGATGGACGGGATCGTTGTCGCGCTCGAACAGCGTCAGCCACGCGAAGGGACGTTCGTCGGCCGCCGCCCACTCGGCCAGCAGCGTCGTCTTGCCGTAGCCGGCGGGTGCGATCACGATCGCCAGCGGAACCGCGACGGCCTCCGTCAGCGGGCGCACGAGTCGCCGGCGGCGGACGAGCCCCGGGCGCAGACGCGGACGCCGCGGCCGCGCGTCGAGCAGCGCCGGGCCGTCCGCGGGCGCCGGCGTCGGAACCTCGACAACCCGCAGCGCGCCGGCCGTCCGGCGGCGGTCGCGCTGGGATGCCGGAGGCGGTCTGGGAGGCGAGTCGGCGCGCATCGGATCCATCAGCCACATTCGCCCGCTGCCGGCGCCCGGGGCAAGGGGGCGAGCATGCCGCTGCGCGGAGGCTCGCACGAGCGACCGCAGGGCGTGCGCGCGGCGCGCGCCGCGCTGGGTCGAGCGGACCGGCGCGAGCGCGGCGGGGCCGTCTCACGCGGTCGCCGTGCCGGTCGGGAGCGCGGCCTTCTCGGCCGCGAACTCGTCGTCGCTGATCGCGCCGCTGTCGTGCAGCGCCGACAGCCGCTCGAGTCGCGCGAGCCGATCGTCGGCGCCGTCGCCCTCGTGCCGTGCGCCGTTGTCGTCGTGCGCGGTGACGGCCGGACGGCCGCGGCCGCGCAGCGCGCCACCGAGGCGTGCGGCGGCTGCGTGCAGCGACGCGCGCGTGTCGTCGACCGTCGCGCCCGGGAACTCCAGCGCGGCCTGGCGTCGCAGCGCCTCGACGCCGAGCAGCACGAGCGCGATCAGCAGCAGCACGGGCACGACCATCCGCGTCGCCGGAATCGGCCCCCACGCGACCACGACGAGCACGAGCAGCGCGACGACGCCGTACACGACGCCCGGCCGCTCGCGCAGCCAAGGCGCGGCGGCGCGGCGCAGCGCGTACGCGGAGCGCATCGGACCGGCCAGCCAGGCGGCCGCGATCAGCGGGATGCCGATCACGATCGTCGCCTGCGCGACGTCGCGCAGCATCCGCGTGCCGATCGACCAGGTCGCCTCGGCGGCCGGCTTGACGGCCGCCGTCTTCGCCACGCCGGCGACGACCTGGTTCCCGATCAGCCCGCGGGCGACGAGGACGAGCGCGCCGGCGAAGACGAGGTCGACGCCGACCGTGAGCAGCGTGCGGCGCCGGCGCGCCTGCGCCAGGAAGGCGGCGAGCGCGAACAGCGCGACGACCGCGACGGGCAGCACGACTGCGAGCCCCCTCAGCGCGTCGGCGCCGTCCTGCACCACGGTGAGCTGGTCCGCCGAGACGATCTTGATCCGCGCCGCGCCGGGCGGGATCCGGCCTGCGACCGTGCCCGGCAGGCCGAGCCGCTGGACGAGGTCGACGAGCAGCACGCGCAGGTCGAGCACGACGGCGTCGCCCGATCTGGTGAGGGCCTTCGCATTGCCCTCGGCGAGGTTGATGAACTGCTGCGCGGCGAGCCGGTTCGCCGACCTCCACGCCTCCTGCACGCGTGGGCGGCCGAGCAGCTCGCCGGCGGCCTGCTGTGCGAGGTTCCGCAGGCCGCCGGCGGCCGGGCCGGCCAGCGGTCTGAGGCGCGGCGGCAGCGCGGCCGCCAGCTGCGCGCTCACGTCGACGTTGGCGTAGACGCCGTCGACGAGGAAGTTCGCGACGCCGGTGCGCACGTGCTGGTCCTCGAGCAGCGCCGTGCTCGTGTCGGCCCAGTTGTCGGCGTCGAGCACCTGCCGGTTCGCCCACACCGCGAAGATCGCGGCGACCGCCAGGATCGTCGCGAGCGCCAGCAGCCCGCGGATCGCGTAGCGCCGTCCTCGCGGGAGGCGCTCGGCGGGCGGTGCAGGGGCGTTCGGCGGCGTCACGAGCGGTCACCGAGACGCTGCCGACCTCGCGCGTGCGCGGCAACCAGGCGCGCCTGCGTGTCGAGCGGTGCCAGCACCCCTGCGCCCGACCTGGTGGCTTCCCCGCGCCGCCGTCGTCGTCGCGGTGCTGCGGCTGCCGCTGTCGGCCGTCGTCCTGGCCGTGCTGCTGACCGCCAAGAGCGGCCCGGGCGCCGCCCGCTCGTGATCGCCGGCGTCGTCGTCGCCTATCTCACGACCGTCGTCCTCGCGGGCTGGCGCGCGGACGGGCCGCCTCGACGCGAGGCGGCCCGTCGACGCGAGGCGTAAGCCGTCGCGCCGCTACGCCTCCTCGTGACCGCCGTGGACGGCGAGCCCGTAGATGACGAGCAGGTCGATCGCGAACAGCGCCAGCGCGAGGAACGGATACGCCGGGATCATCAGCAGCTGGATCATCGCGTTGAGTCCGGCGAAGGCGACGCCGAGCCAGGTGGCGAACACGCTGCCCGCCCACACGCCGAGCGCCGTCAGCACCTGCGCGCATCCACACACCAGCACGATCCAACCCCACGTGTTGAGGTCGCTGAAGACGTACCGCGCGTTGTTGACGAAGAACGACGAGTTGCTGATCGCGCCGATGCCGTAGATCACGTTCAGCGACCCGACCATCAGCAGCATCGTGCCGGCGAACACGACCCAGCCGAAGCCGTGCTCGGCGTAGGCCGCCGACGTGGACGTCGCGGTCCCGTCGTCGTACTTCGGTACTGACCCTTGGTGGACGGACATGTGTACTCCTCCGATCCGCTCGCGACATGGCTCCTCGGGCGCGAAGGCTCGCGGCGAGCGGCGAACGGCGAACCAACACTCGGCAGTCCGCCCACCGTCGCACCGGCCCTCGCGCCGCTCAAGGGTGCGGCTACCACCGCGACGGTAGGCCGGCATCCGCCGCGCCGGACGCCTGCGTCGCACCGCCGCATCCTCCCGACGGGGTGATGACGGCGGGCGTCTCGAGCGCGACGATGAGGTCGTGTCGATGCCGCTCGTCTGGATCGGGCTGCGCCCCGCGGGTGCCGCGCTGGGGGAGGCGCGCCGCCTCGAGCGTTGGGCGACGCGAACCGCCGGCGACGCCGCGACGACGACCGCGCTCGTCGCGCTCGACGGGCTGCTGGCGTCCCGCCTCGTCGACGAGGCCGTCGCCCGGATCCTCGAGAGCGCGGCGGCCGAGCGCGCGATCGGCACGGCGCTCGGCGGGCGGCTCGTCGACGTCGTGGCGCGCGACGTCGCCCGCTACGCCCTGCTGGAGCGCGCCGTCGACGTGCTGCTCGCCGGCGACGCGCTCGAGCGCGCACTCACCCGCGCCGAGGCCGCGGGCCTCTCGCAGCGGCTGGCGGACCGCCTGCTCGCCGAGGGCGCGGCCGACCAGATCGCCGACCGCGTGCTCGAGGGACCGGAGCTGCAGCGGCTGGTCTCGCGGGCGGTCGAGAGCCCCGCGATGGAGCAGCTCGTCGTGCGCGTCGTCGACAGCCGGTTGCTGGGCGAGGCGGTCGCGCGGCTGCTCGAGAGCGAGCAGCTGTGGATCCTCGTCGACGAGATCGCCCAGAGCCCCGCGGTCGCGCAGGCGATCACCGAGCAGGGTGCGGGATTCGTCGACCAGGTCGCCGGCGACGTGCGCGAGCGCTCGGACGACGCCGACGCCTGGCTCGAGCGGACCGCCCGTCGCGTCCTGCGACGCCGAGCGCGTCGCGAATCGCCCCCGGCCGCTCCGATCGGGCCGGGCGCGCCATGATCGACGCGACCGACGGGCGTGCCGCCGCGGCCCATGACGCGGCGGCGATCCGCGCCCAGCTGGCGGCGGCCGCGCGGGTCCAGCACGGCGCCCCGCCCTCGCAGCCGCGAACCGGCTACGCCGGGCTCGTGACGCGCGCGATCGCGTTCGCGCTCGACGCCGCGCTGATCGACGCGGTCGCGCTCGTGGTCGCCGCGGTCGTCGCCCTCACGGTCTCGGTGCTGCATCTGCCCGGTGGCGCGAAGGACGCGATCGTGGCGGCCGGCGCGGCCGCCTTCGTGCTGTGGACGATCGGCTACTTCGCCGCGTTCTGGTCGACGACCGGGCAGACGCCGGGCAGCCGGCTGATGCAGATCCGCGTGCGCGACGCCGGCGGCGGCGAGCGCGTCCCGCTCCGGCGAGCGCTCGTCCGCTTCGCCGGCGTGGTGCTCAGCGCGATCCCGCTCGGGGCCGGCTTCGCGCCGATCCTGCTGAACGACCGGCGGCGCGGCCTGCACGACTACGTCGCGCGCACCGTCGTGGTCCATGCGCACGAGGCGCGGCTCCCCCGCGCATGACGTCGCGCCCGGCACGTCGGAGTTTCACCCGCTTCGGCGGATGCGCCGCCGGCGAGCGCCGCGCAGACTCGCTTTCGAGAGCCCGTGGCGCCCAGCGAAGCGCCGGTCGAACGACGAGAGGACGCACATGAGCGCGGTTGCACCAGAGACCCAGGACGCACTCGCCGGCATCTGCTCCGGCGACGTCACGCTGATCGAGCAGGCCGTCGGGCTGCGCGAGGCGCAGCAGGAGCGCACCGGTCTGGACGGCCGCACGTTCGCGCTCGTGAAGATCGCGGCGCTGATCGCGCTCGACGCTCCGCCCGCGTCGTACGCGTGGCAGGTCGCGAACGCGCTCGAGGAGGGAGCAAGCCCCGACGACATCCTCGGGGTGCTGCGAGCGGTGGCGCCGCAGGTCGGCGGTCCGCGGACCGTCGCGGCCGCGCCCGAGATCATGCTCGCGCTCGGGCTCTCGCTGCCCGACGACGGCGCGCAGGGAGGCTGACATGTCACCGTTGATGCGACGCCGGCCGCTGCTGCGAGCGGCTGCCGTCGGCGGCGGGGCGTACGCGGCCGGCAGGCGCCGCACGGCGGCCCAGGAACGGGAGGCCGGGCAGGAGCAGCGCCTCGAGAGCCTCGAGCGCCAGCCCGCCATGCCGACCGCCGCGGCGCCTGCGCCGTCCGCCGCACCCGGCGGCGTCTCCGCCGCCGCGGTCGAGCGGCTCAAGGAGCTCGGCCAGCTGCACGAGCAGGGCGTGCTGACCGACGACGAGTTCGCCCAGCAGAAGTCGAAGGTGCTCGCCGGCTAGCGACCTCGGCGACAGCGCACGCTCGCCGGCGACGGATCGGGTGCCCACATCACCCGAAGCGGGTGACGACGACGACGCCCACCCGCTCTACGCTCGCGAGGATGACGCCTCACGCGCTCGACGAGAACGATCCGCAGGCGAGGCATCGCGGCATGGTCCGCGTCGCGCGCGGCCGCTTCCGGATGGGGTCCGAGGACTTCTACGCGGAGGAGTCACCCGTCCGCAGCGTCGACGTCGACGGCTTCTGGATCGACCACCAGCCCGTCACGGTGCGCGCGTTCCGGCGGTTCGTCGCCACGACTGGATACGTCACCGTCGCCGAGCGGCCGCCCGACCCCGCGGCCTACCCCGGCGCCGACCCGGCTCCGCTCGTCCCCGGCTCGCTCGTCTTTCGCATGCCGCCCCAGCCCGTCGCGCTCGACGACTACACCGCCTGGTGGCACTACGTGCCGGGCGCCTGCTGGAGGCACCCCGCCGGCCCGAGCAGCGGGATCAGCGGACGCGACCGGCATCCGGTCACGCACGTCGCCTACGCCGACGCCGTCGCCTACGCCGACTGGGCCGGCAAGGCGCTCCCGAACGAGGCCGAGTGGGAGTACGCGGCGCGCGGCGGACTCGACGGCGCGCGGTTCGCGTGGGGCGAGGAGGAACAGCCGAGCGGGGAGCTGATGGCCAATACGTGGCAGGGTCGCTTCCCGACGCAGAACCTGCATGCGAAGGGCTACGAGCGGACCTCGCCGGTCGGGGCGTTCCCGCCCAACCGCTACGGGCTCTACGACATGATCGGCAACGTCTGGGAGTGGACGTCCACCGACTTCGAGCCCGCCCGCGCCGCCGACGGCTGCTGCGTGGCGGCGACCGAGCAGGCGGCGCCCGCGCGGCAGCAGCCCGCCGCCGAGATCCCGCGGATGGCGATCAAGGGCGGCTCGCATCTCTGCGCGCCGAACTACTGCCTGCGCTACCGGCCCGCGGCGCGGCAGGGCGAGCCGGTCGACACCTCGACGAGCCACCTCGGCTTCCGCTGCGTCTCGCGCTCCTAGCGGCGCAGCCCCTCGTCGCGGTTCGGTCGTTTGACTCGCCGCCGTACGGGTGATCTACCCCGCGGATCCAACGAACCGGAAAGGAAGCACGATGGCATCGGATACCGAGAGCGGCCACGTCACGGGCACGAAGGACAAGGACTACAACCTGATCTGGTTCGTCGAGCAGTGCCTCAGCAACGTCCTGCGACTCGAGACCTACATCAAGGACGCCGAACGCGACGGCGACCAGGAGCTGACCGACTTCTTCCGCCGGGCGCAGGCGGAGAGCCGCAAGGGCGCCGAGCAGTCGAAGCAGCTGCTGCGGCAGCGGCTGAGCAGATAGCGATCGCGCCCGCGCGCGCCCGCGTTTCGCTGCGGGGCAGACGGGGGAAGGGCTCTGACCGTGTCCGTTCCCGCGCGATCGTCGACGGTGCCGCTCTCGGTGCGGCTGCCGGTCGGACTGGAGCAGCCGGTCGCCGAGGAGGTCGTGCAGGCGCTCGTGCTGGCGGGCGCCGCGGCCCGTCGGAGCGGGCGCGTGGTCGCCGACGCCGGCGACCTGCTCGCCGCGCTCGCGGAGCTCGCGCCCGACGAGGACGCCGCGCCCGCACGGGCCGCCTCGGACCCGTCGATCGGCTCCGGCGATCGGCCCCCGCCGCCCACGCAGGTGACGCCGTATCGCAATGGTCCGTACCTGCTGCGCGGGCGCTTCGAGCTGACCGACCAGGACGGCAACGCGATCCCCAGCCAGCGCCGGACGATCGCGCTCTGTCGCTGCGGCCGCTCGCAGCTGCGCCCGTTCTGCGACGGGACGCACAAGCTGATCGGCTTTCAGGCCGAGAGCGGCGCGGAGCGCGCCGCGGCCGTCGACGACTGAGCTTCCGTCGCCGCCACGGCGGGCGCCGACGCGTCGTCGCGGGGCTCACGCACCGCGCGCACCGTACGCGCCGCACCCGCCGCACGCCGGCGCCGCAGCTCGCGGGGCGTGTGGGCGGCGGTCGGGATGACGCTGTCGCCGTAGCGCACGCCGCCGAGGCGGATCCGCTGGAGCAGCGCGAGCCACGCGCAGACGCCGCGCTCGGCCACCCATACGGGCGCCAGCAGCGACGAGCTGGCCGGGAACACGGCGGCGCCCCCGCCGCGTCGCCGTCCGCGCTCGGCCAGCGCGACGCCGGCGGCGGCCGCGAGCGCGACGGGGCGCGGTCGCCTGCGCGCGACGGCCACTGCGCTCAGCGGGACGATCGCCAGCCAGCACGCCATCCGTGCCGGCAGCGCGAAGTCGTCGTAGGCCTGGCGCACCCGCTGACCCCAGAAATGCGCGCCGGCCGGCGGCCGCCGCGGCACGTAGAGGTCGAGCGGCGCGATCGTCCGCCCGCCGTCCGCCTCGACCGTGCGGATCAGCTCGAGGTTCTCGAACATGACGTCGCCGTCGTAGCCGCCGATCGCGTCGTACCGCGACCGACGGATGCCCAGCGTGCCCGGGTAGTCGGCGCCGAGCGAGCGGTTCAGCAGCGTGCGGGCAGTGTCCCAGCGCGCGTGCCACGGCAGCGCGTCGAACACGTTCTGCGGGCGAACCAGATCATGGAGGCCGAGCAGCGCGTCGACGCGGGCAAGCTCGCCGCGGCCGTAGCGCACGTCGTCGTCGGCGATCACCACGTGCTCGCACCGCGCCAGCTCGATGCCCGTGCGGACCCCGGCGACCTTGCCCATCAGGCAGCGTTGTGCCGGATCGGGGGGCACGTGACGAACGCCTGCCGGCCACGCCCGCGCGTTGCCGTCGAACAGGTCGCGCCGCGAGCCGTCGACGACGATCACGTCCGCGCACCAGCCGACCAGCCGCTGCAGGTAAGCGGCCAGCTCGACGCGCTGCGCGTCGTCCGCCATCCGCAGCGGCAGCACGTAGGAGAGCGGCAGCGGCCGACTCACGCCGCCACGGGCAGCCTGCGCAGCGAGCGCTCGTCGCGCTCCCACGCCGCCAGCAGGTGTCCGGCCCAGCGCGCCTCGAGCACGAGCAGCGCCCGCGCGCCGAACAGCACGTCGGAGGCGAGCGACGGCTCGACGGCGGCGAGCCCGCCGGCGAGGTCCCATGCCGCGATCTGCTCGTGCACGGCATCCGCCTCGACGTGCTCGTCGAAGAAGTCGGTCGCGTCGACGTCGAAGCGCAGCCGCCGCAGCGCATTGCCGTAGCGACGGTTCGGCAGCGACGAGGTCATCTCGAAGGCGGCCAGGTGGCCGACGATCGCGCCGCGCAGACGCCGATGCAGGCCGCACAGCGACATGAAGTTGACGGTCGCGAGCGTGACGGCCGGGATCTCGTCGAGGTAGGCGCCGTACGTCGGGTCGAGTCCCACCGCCGCCATCGCCTTCGCGAAGAGGACGGCGTGCATGCGGTCGGCGCGGCCGCCCCCGTACTCGTCCATCTGCACCTCCACGAGCGCGGCCTTCGGCGCCCCGGCCAGGCGCGGGATCGCCCAGCAGTGGGGATCGGCCTCCTTCAGCTGGTAGGCGGAGCGGTGCACGAGCAGCTCGTGGACCTGCGCGAGCGTCGCCTGCGTCTCGACGTAGCGCGCCAGCGGCGGCCCGTCGTCCTCGGCCACGATCCGCTGCAGCGTCGCGCCGACCGCCGTCAGCTCCGAGTCCTGCGGCGGCGCGACGAGGGCGCGCACGGCGTACTCGAACGGCCGCTCGAGCGCGGCGCGGAAGGCGAGCAGACCGGGGTCCCACTCCCACGCGGGGTCGACGCCAACGAGCTCGGCGTAGTGGAGCTCGTAGCAGAGGTAGAGCGCAAGCTGCAGATCGTCGTCGCCGATCGGATCGGGCGAGACGAGCGCATCGACGGGCGCCGCGAACGCGCCGCCCGGCGCTTTGCGGAGGCCGTCGACGAGCGCGGCCGAGAGCGGCCCCCGGGGCGACGGCAGCGCGATCGTGCGCCCGCACGCGACGGCCGCGATCGCCGTCATCGGCCGAGGAGGGGGATGGCGTGACGGATCATGGGAAAAACCTTCCCGGCGCGTCGGCGCTGAAACGTCGCGACATGATGGTCCCGGCCCGCGACGCCGCCGGCCGCGTCAACGCCGACATCGTCACGCCCTACCCACCTGGGATCCCCGTCCTCGCGCCGGGCGAGGTCATCACCGAAGCGATCGTCGAGCACCTCGCGCACGTCGTCGCGCTCGGCGGCTTCGTCGAGGGAGCCAGCGACCAGGCGCTGGATAGCTTCCGCGTCACCCGCGACTGAGCGCGCCTGACGCGATAGCCGTTCGCCGACCTGCTCACCGCGTCGTGAGCTCGGCCAGCTTGCCCTTGAGCGCCTGCGCGACGATCTGGCGCCGCGCGGGATCGCCGTGCCGCACCGCGGACGCGAAGCCCTTCGCCTGCTCGAAGCGGACGTGCGGCGGCAGCGGCGGGACCTCGGGGTCGGTCAACACGTCGATCACCGCCGGCCTTCCGGCCGCGAGCGCCTCGTCCCACGCAGGCCCGACGTCCTCGGGGCGCTCGACGCGGATCCCGTGCAGCCCGAGCAGTCGCGCGTAGCCGGCGTAGTCGAAGTCGGGCAGCTGCTGAGAGGCCTCGAGTCTCGGGTTGCCGTTCATCACCCGCTGCTCCCAGGTGACCTGGTTGAGGTCGTTGTTGTGCAGCACGCAGACGACGAGCCGGGGATCGCTCCAGCGGTGCTGGTAGCGGGCGAGGTCGATCAGCGCGGCGTTGCCGATCATCTGCATCGCGCCGTCGCCGATCGAGGCGATCACGGGCCGGTCCGGGAAGGCGAGCTTCGCGGCGAGCGCGTACGGAACCGCCGGGCACATCGTCGCGAGCGTGCCGCTGAGGGCGGCGTCCATGCCGCGGCGCAGCCGCAGGTGCCGCGCCCACCAGTCGGTCGCCGAGCCGGAGTCGGCCGTCAGGATCGCGCGATCGGGCAGTCGCGGCGACAGCTCGTGGAAGACGAGCATCGGATTGATCGGGTTCGCCGAGAGGTGCGCCTGCTCGTCGAGGATCCTCCACCATCGCTCGACGTTCTCGACGACCTCGCGCTGCCAGGTGCGATCCTCCTTGCGCTGCAGCAGCGGCAGCAGCGCGCGCAGCGTCGACTGCGCGCCGCCGACGAGATTCACCTCCATCGGGTAGCGCGTCCCGATCAGGCGGGCGTCGATGTCGATCTGCACGCCGCGCGCCGTGCCCGGCTCGGGCAGCCACTCGGCGTACGGGAAGCTCGACCCCACCATCAGGAGCGTGTCGCAGCCCTCCATCAGCTCGTACGAGGGCTTGGTGCCCAGCAGGCCGATGCTGCCCGTCACCCACGGCAGGTCGTCGGGCAGGACGGCGCGGCCGTTGAGCGCCTTCGCAACGCCGGCGCCGAGCAGCTCCGCGACCTGCTCGACCTCGGCGGCGGCGGCTCTCGCGCCCTGGCCGATCAGGATCGCGACGCGCTCGCCCGCGTTCAGGACATCCGCCGCGCGTCGCAGCTGGACGAGGTCGGGGGCGACGTGGACGCCCCCGATTCCCTCGGGCGAAGACACCACGGCGCCATGCGCTCGCGGCGGCGGGCTGTACTCCAGCTCCTGCACGTCGTTCGGCACGATGATCGCGGTCGGCGAGCGCGTTCCCTTGGCGATCCGCATCGCGCGGTCGATCAGCTCGGGCGCCTGCGCGGGCACCATCAGCGTCTGCACGAACTCGCTCGCGACGTCCTTGTAGAGGCTGTCGAGGTCGACCTCCTGCTGGTAGTCGCTGCCGAGCGACATGCGCGCCTGCTGTCCGATGATCGCGACCACCGGCTGGTGATCGAGCTTCGCGTCGTAGAGGCCGTTCAGGAGGTGGATCGCGCCCGGACCGCTGGTCGCCATGCAGACGCCGACCTCGCCCGTGAACTTCGCGTGCGCGCACGCCGCGAACGAGGCGATCTCCTCGTGGCGCACCTGGATGAACTCGAGCCGGTCCTCCATCCCACGAAAGCCGCCGAGGATCCCGTTGATCCCATCCCCCGGATAGCCGTAGACGCGTCTCACGCCCCACTCCGCGAGCCGCTCCGACATGAACCGTCCCACCGTGGCTGCCATCTCCGTCGCCTCCAAGTCGAGATCAGCGCAACGGTGGATGCGATGCCCGTAAGGCGGCGATCCGACGCGCCGGCCTGCAGCGGGAGGTGTTCCGCTCGACCTTCCCGTCAGCCGCCGCCGTAGGCGACGACGAGATCGGTCGCGAGGCCGAGCAGGAAGCCGGCCGAGAGCGCGTAGAGGCCGAGCGTGCGGTGGCCGTAGCGGCGCATCGCAGTCCAGACCTCGCCGATCACGTAGAGGATCGCGCCGCCCGCGAGCGCGTAGAAGCAGAGCTCGAGCGCGTCGGAGTCGACCTGGTACCCGATCATCGCGCCGACGAAGGTCGGCGCGCCGCCGATCAGTCCGACCAGTCCGAGCCAGCGCCACGACGGTCGCGTGCTGCCGAGCGGGCCGATGATGCCGAACCCCTCGGTCGCGTTGTGCAGGGCGAAGCCGACGATCAGGACCGTCGCGAGAGCGATCTCGCCGGCGCTCGCCGAGACGCCGATCGCCAGCCCCTCGGCGAAGTTGTGCAGCCCGATCGCGGCCGCGACCGTCATGCCGGTGCGCAACGCGCCGACGCGGGCGGTCGCGAGCTGCTCGGGGAGCGTCAGCGCGGCGGCCTCGCCGCCCGCGATCGGCGGCGGCGGCCGGCGACGGCGCAGCCGTCGCTCGACCGACGCGATTCCCGCGGTGCCGGCCGTGAAGCCTGCGGCCAGCAGCGCGAACAGCAGGACCAGGCGCCCGACGCTGCCGTGATGGTCCTTCGCGCCGAGCAGGCTGGTCTCGACGATGTCCATCCCCGCGTGCGTGACGTCCATGAAGATGAACGCCAGGATCCCGACCGACAGCATCGCGAGCGCGACCCGCAGGCGATCGTCCACGCGCGTCGCGCGACCGAGCGGCAATCCGAGGTAGATGGTGAAGCCAGCGAGGGCTCCCAGCAGCGCGGTCTGAGCGAAGGACATGACGGACGGCCGATCTTAGGGTTGCCTAATTAGGGGGCCCGAAGTTCTATCACGTCGATCGTCTCGAAGCGAGCACGCGCCGGGTCCTCGGGACGGAGGCGCACGGGGACGTTCGTCTTTCCCTGGCGTTGACCTCGACGGTTCACGATCCGGACCTCATGGAAGCCCGCTGCCCCGCATCCCGCGGTTCGCTCCACTGCCTCGGCTCCGTCGACGCTGGCCCTCGCGATCCGCGGGTGGGGCCGTGAGCGCGTCGCCCTCGCGTGCGCGGCAGCGCCGGCGCCGCGCCGCGTTGGGCTGCGCCGGCGGGCTGCTCGTCGTCGTTGCGCTGGTCCTGCTGGTCGCCTCGCCGCCGTCGCGCTCGGACACCGACGACGGCCCGTCGGGCGGCGCGGTCGCGTCGCCGCTGATCGCGACGGTGTCGCCGGGCCCACCGGCCGCTGGCGGGGGAGCGCTGATCGGACCCTCGTTCGTCGGCCTCTCGATCGAGTACTGGGCCTTCGGCCGCGACCTCGGCCTCGGCGGTCGACCGGACCCGCTGTTCCCCCGGCTCCTGGGCGGTCTCGCCAGCGGCGGCGCGCCGGTCGGCCTGCGGATCGGCGGCCGCTCGGGCGACGAGTCGCTCTGGAACCCGGCGCGACGGACACGACCGCCCGGCGTCACCTACGACATCACGCGGGCGTGGCTGTCGCGCACGCGCACGCTGCTGAAGACGACGGGGTCGCGGGTGCAGCTGGGGCTCAACGTCGAGCTCGGCCGGACGGCGGCCGTGACCGACTGGGCGCGCGCGGCGGCACGCGCGCTCCCGCGCGCCTCGCTGGCCGGCTTCGAGCTCGGCAACGAGCCCGACCTGTTCAGCTCGATCGCGTACTACGGCACACCCGCGGGTCGCCGACCCGACGGCCGCGCGCGGATCGTGCGCCACTACGCCCGGACCGCCGACTACTCGCTCGCTCGCTACGCGGCCGAGTTCCACCGCGACGCGACCGCGATCCGGCGCACCGTGCCGGCCGCGCACCTGACCGGCCCCGGCGTCGGGACGATGCGCTGGATGCCGCAGCTGCCACGCTTCCTGGCGCTGGACGGCCGGCTGCTGAGCGCCGTGACCCTCCACACCTATCCCTTGCGCTCCTGCCTGCGACCGCGGGTGCAGGCGACGGTCGCCACGTTGCTGGCGCCCGCCCGCTCCGACGGGCTGGCCGCGGCCGTCGCGCCGTACGTCGCCCAGGCCCACGCACACCATCTGCCGTTCAGCATGACGGAGGTCAACTCCGTCGCGTGCAAGGGACGGCGGGGCGTCTCGGACACGTTCGCGTCGGGACTGTGGGCGCTGCGCACGCTCTTCGAGATGGCGCGCGTCGGCGTCTCGAGCGTCTACTTCCACACCCGCCCCGATGCCTCCTACACGCCGTACCGGCTCGTGCGCCACGGCGGCGTGTGGCGCGCGCACGTCGCCCCGCTCTTCTATGCGCTGCGGTTCTTCGGCCAGGTCGCGCCGGCCGGCGCGCGCATCTCGGCCGTCCCCGTCCAGAGCAACGCGAAGGTGCGCGCCTGGGCGCTGCGCGCGCCGGACGGCACGCTGCGCGTCGTCGTGCTCGACGAGGATCCGCGGGCGCACGGCGTCGTGCGCGTGGGCGTCCCGGGGCCCGCGACGACCGCGACGCTCACGCGCCTCGACGCGCGCAGCCTGCAGACGACGGCGGCGCCGACGATCGGCGGTCAGTCCTACGGCGCCGACGCGCGCCTGCACGGCCCGCGACTTCGCGATCGCGTGCAGAGGTCGGGCGGCAGCTTCGCGGTCGGCTTCCGGCGGCCCGGCGCCGCCGTGCTGACGATCCCTCCGCGCTGAGCTCCGCCGCGGGCATCCGCGGCGGAGCGGAGCGGAGCTGTCAGCTCGTCGATCCGTCTCGGAGGATCAGCCGGCCTGCAGCTGCTCGATGACGAGCGTGGCGGACGCCGGGCGCGTGCCTCCGGCGAGCGGCGTGATCGTGAGCGCGGTCGAGCTCCCGGCCGGGTTCCGGACCGTCAGGAGCGAGTTGATGACGGTGGTCTGGACGAGCGACTCGCCGCTGATCAGCGTCGTGCCGGTCGCCCGTCCGGTGACGGTGTAGGCGAGATCGGCGCCGTTGAGCGTGAGGAGCAGCTGTCCGGCCTCAGTGACCGGCACGTTGTAGGTCACGCGATAGGTGCCGATGGCCCCGAGGTCGAACGTGTTGGGGCCGGTCCGGGAGATGCCGGTGCTGGTCGGGCCGTCCTGCGGGAAGTCGACGTCCGTTCCGGGGGCGACCGTGGCGGCGTTGTCCGGCGGCATCAGCGCGTAGAACTCCGCGAACTGCGGGGTTGCGACCGGTCCGGCGGGTCCCTGGGCGCCCGCGCTGCCGTCGGCGCCTCTGGGGCCGGTGGCGCCGTCGGCGCCTCTGGCGCCAGCCGGACCCACCCCGCCCTGCGGTCCGGTGGCGCCGTCGGCGCCTCTCGGGCCCGCGGCGCCGGTGTCGCCCTTCGGCCCGGTCGCACCGGGCTGGCCCTGCAGGCCGATCGGACCGGACGAGCCGTTGCTGCCCTTCGCACCGGCGGGACCCACGGGACCGATCGACCCCTGCGCGCCCCGAGCGCCGGCCTTCCCGGCCACGCCCGCGAGTCCGCGGGTTCCGGGCGGACCGGCGGCGTTCCAGGAGACCTTGCGCTGACCGTTCGGGCATGTGCCCTTCGCGGTCGTGAGGTTCAGCGTCTGGTACGTGCCGGCCGCGCACGCGTAGATCATCTTCTTCGGTGCCGCGCTGGTGGTGACCTGGTCGGCGACGGCGTACGCCGAGCTGCCGAGGAGCAGGAAGAGCGCGGCGAACGCCACGGCATGACGGCGCAGCGTTGTGAGTACCTTCGACACGACAGAACCTCCGGGAGCAGGGAAGGGCGCCGCGGTCGGCGTCCTCGAACGAGCCAGCGGAACACGGGCATCACGAGCTGTTGTCGGCCGGCGAGCGGAGAAGCTGAAGTCGCGGTGGCGGTCGTGCTTCGACGACGTCAGCCGCGCGCCGTCAGCTCACCGCGGAGGATCTCGACGTACCGCTCGGCGGAGCGCTCGAACACCCGCTTGGCGTCGCCGCGCACGACCGGCTCCCACCAACCTCCGTAGATGCGATCGAACGGATACGGCTCCACGGCGTCGGCGACCCCGCGCACCTCGCGCTCCGGCAGCGGCAGCCGGTTCGGCGCGCTCCACAGGAACGTGACGCGGTCCTCGCCCGGCGTCACGAAGATCGTGTCGCCGCTGCACAGGACGCCGGCGCCGGCGGCGCCCGCGGACCAGTGCAGCACCGCGCTGCCGGGGAAATGTCCGCCGCACTGCACGAGCGTCACGCCCGGGACGACGGCCAGCGCGCCCGAGTACGCCCGCACGGCCGGATCCGGGCGCATCAGCCACGGCACGTCGGCCTCGGGCAGCAGGATCGCCGCGTCGAAGGCGTGGCTCCACTCGACGATCGCGCCGTACATGTGGGGATGGCTCGAGCTGACCGCCCGCACGCCGCCCAGCTCGCGGACGGCCTCGATTGCCTGCTCGTCGACGAACGCCGGCGGATCCCACAGCACGTTGCCCGCGGGCGTCTGGACCAGCAGCGCGCGGTGGCCGACGCCGAGCTCCGGCTCGACGCCGATCCCGAGCAGTCCGGGCTCGACCTCGCGCAGCTCGCTGCGATGCCCCGACTGCGCGAGCTCGACCGTCGTAGCCCACCGCTGGCCGGCCGGCGGCACCCATTGACGCTCGTCCTCACAGATCGCGCACGACGACGGCGGTGTGGCGGAGGGCGGGTAGCTCGTCCCGCACGCCGGGCAGACCCAGGCCCCTGCAGCGGTCATGCAAGGAGCTTACCTTCGGTCGTCAAACGCTCCCGAAGCGGTCTGCGCCTGCCGCCTAACGCGCGAGCAGGGAGGCGTAGTCGCGCGACAGCTGCGCGACCAGGTCGGAGAACTCCTTCGGCGAGATCGCCTCGCGCAGCGCGGTGAAGACGATCGCGACGTGCTGCTCGGCCTCCTCCAGGTCGACGCCTTCGCGGTCGGCGACGCTCGCGACGAACTCGTCCGCCGTCATCACCTGCGCCGCCCGGCTCGCGCGCAGCCCGCGCGCGAGCGCTGGGCGCAGGTTGCCGGGAAGCTCCAGCATGAGGTCGTCGACCTCGCCGTCGGAGATCCGCTCCGCGAGCGTCTCCAGCACGGCCTCGGTGGCGCGACGCGCCGGTTCGCGATCCGTCCAGCCCGCCAGCTCGGCCACGCGCAGGACCAGGTCGTCGTCGGTCATCGCCTGCCGGCGCCCGATCCCGGCGGCCTCGAGCAGGTCGTCGAAGTTTCGCGGGAGCTGGGCCGCCATGTCGCGCAGCTCGCCGGGCGCCGCGGCTGCGCCGAGGGCGACGAAGACGGCGCGGACGTGCTCGGCGGCGCTGTCGCGATCGACGCCCTCGCGCGCGGCGACGCGCCGGATGAACTCGTCGCGGTCGAACGACTCCGCCGCCTCCGGCGCCGCGGTCAGGAGCGGCCGCAGCTCCCGCGGGAGGAACGCGGCGAGGTCGCGCGCCTCACCGCCGCTGATGCGCTCGCCGAGCGTCTGGAGCGCGGCCGCCACCGCCCGCTCGGCTTCCTCCCGCGTGATCCCCGCCGCCTGCTCGACGATCGTCATGAACGTGGCGTAGCGCATCCCGCACTCCTCGCTCGACGGCCGCGGGCTCCGTCACCCGACGTCCAGCAGCTCGCGGATCTCCAGCGGCAGCTGGGCGAGCACGTCGTCCACCTCGCCTGGGGAGATGTGGCGGACCAGGACGCGCGTCGCGGCCGACGTGGCGATCGCGGCCTCGACGGCGTCGGAGAGCACCGCGCTCTTCTCCAGGCGCGCGAGGAACTCCTCGCGATCGCGGATCTTCTCGGGCTGGTGGCCGGGATCGAAGCCCTCGTAGAAGGCGCCGCGCAGCAGGTGGGGAAGCTGCGCGGCCAGCTGGGCGGCCTCGTCCATCGTCAGCCGGTCGCGCAGGAGCTGCAGGTAGGCCTTCAGGACACGCCAGGCGGCGTCACGGTCCTCGGTGCGCAGCTCGCCGGCCAGTTCGGCCACCCACTCGTTGGTCTTCTGAACGGTGCGGTCGATCGCTTCGACGCGGCTCGACATCAGGACTCCTATCCGTGGGAACTCACGTGCGACGGTAGGCCGCCCGGCCCGTCGGCCAACCGGGCGGCCCCACCGGCGAGCGCCTACTCGGCCGCGATCGCCCGCAGGACGTCGAGTCGTGCGGCGCGGCGCGCCGGGCGCAGGCTGGCGAGCACCCCGACGACCGCGCCGACGACGAGCACGCCGGCGAGCTGTCCGATCGGCGCCGTGAAGACGTCCGTCTGCGCGCTGTCAGCGGCGGCTCGCACGAGTCCCCAGCCGAGGAAGACGCCGAGCGCCACGCCGCCGACCGTGCCGAAGACCGCGATCACGAGCGACTCGCCGCGGATCATCGAGCGCAGCTGCCGGCGCGTCGCGCCGACGGCGCGCAGCAGGCCGAGCTCGCGGGTGCGTTCGTGGATCGACAGGGCGAGCGTGTTGGCGATCCCCATCAGGGCGATCACGATCGCCAGCAGCAGCAGGACGTAGACGATGCCGAGCAGCGCGTTGATACCGCCGGCCGAGCTGGCGACGTACTGCTGACGGGTCTTGACGTCCGGGTTGCCGGCGCCGCGCGTGATCCCGCGTACGGCGGTCTCCGCCGCCCGCGTGGCGACGCCGCCGGCGACGCGGACGAAGACGACCGAGTCAAGGTCCTGGACGGCGTGCGGCGCCCACGCGCCGCGACTGACGAGCACGTCGCCGGCGATGCGGTCGTTGTCGTAGAGCGCGGCGACCGTGAAGGGGCTGGTCGTCCGGTCCGCGAAGCCGACCGGCAGGCGGGAGCCGAGATGCCAGCCGTGCGCGCGCGCGAGCTTCTCGGAGAGCGCCAGCTGCCGGTCTCCCAGCTGCCCGATCGCGCCGGCCCTGACGCCGAGGTCGACGACGCGGGCGAGCTGGGCGGGATCCGCGATCGTGAGCCGGCGGCTGCTGCCGCCGACGCGCGCGGCGCCCTCGCCGAGGCCGACAGCGGCGGCGACCTGCGGCAACGCGCCGACGCGGGCGGCCACCTGGGGGTCGAGCGCCCCGCCGCCCCAGCCGGGCGTGGTGATCGCGAGGTCGCCGGCGAAGGAGCGGCCGACGCTGTCCTGGATCGAGGCCTTCAGCGACCCGGCGAAGACCGTGAACAGGCTGACGACGCCCACGCCGACCATCAGCGCGGCCGCGGTCGCGGCAGTGCGCCGCGGGTTGCGCCTGGCGTTGTCGCGGGCGAGCGTGCCGGCCATCCCGCTCAGCCGCGGGAGCGGCGCGCCGAGCACCGTGCTGGCGGGGCGCGCGGCGAGCGGGCCGCAGACGATCATGCCGGCGAGCGTCAGCACGGCGCCCACGGCGGCGATCGTGACGGCGCCGCCGCCCTGCGTCAGAGCGGCGAGCAGGACGGCGAGGACTCCCACCGCGGCGAGCCCGCCACCGAGGAGGCGACGCCGGCGCGAGGTCGTGGTCGCCTCGGTCGCGACGTCGCGCAGCGCCGCGATCGGCGGCACGCGCGACGCCTTGCGCGCGGGAGCGACTCCGGCCACGGCGGTGACGAGCGTGCCGACGACGATGGCGATGATCGCGATGCCCGGGGTGAAGGCCAGTCCACCGGCGGGCAATCCGCCGCCGAAGGCGTCGAAGAGCGCCTTCAGCAGCTCGGCGATCGCGACGCCGCCGAACAGCCCGGCGACCGACGCGACGAGCCCGACGAGCAGCGACTCGGCCAGCAGGGCCCCGAGCAGCTGGGTGCGGGAGGCGCCGAGGGCGCGCAGCAGCGCGGACTCGCGGGTCCGCTGGGCGGCGAGGATCGAGAGCGTGTTGTAGATGCTGAAGGCCCCGACGAGGAGCGCGATCCCTGCGAACACGAGCAGGAACGCGCGCAGGCTGCCGAGGAACTGTCCGTTGATGTCGTCGTTGTTCTCCTTCGTCAGCTGCGTGCCGGTGATCGCCTGGACCCCGGTCGGCAGCACGCGGTTCAGGCGCGCCGCGAGCTCGTCCTGCGTGACGCCGGCGGCCGCCTTGACTCTGATGCTGGAGACGCGGTCGGTCGCGCCGAGGACGAGGCGCTGCGCCGCGGGCAGGTCGAAGGCGGTGTAGGTCGTCTCACCGAAGCCGTCGGCCGAGCCGAAGGTCGCGATGCCGACGATCTTCACGCGCGTCGGGCGAGGGGTCTCGAGGACGGTGGTGTCGCCGAGGGCGAGCTTGCCGGACTTCGCCGCGCCGCGGTTGACGACCACCTCGCCGGCGGCGTGAGGCGCTCGACCCTGCACCAGTCGGTAGGCGTTCAGGCGCGGATCGGCGATCCACGAGGCGGCGACGCGCGGCGGCCCGCTGCCGCCGATCCCGTCGCCGTGCTTGTCGAGCAGCTGCCCGTAGCCCTCGACGTAGGGGGCGACGGAGGCGACGCCGTCGACGGCGCGCACGCGGGCGACCGTCGCCGTGTCGATCGGTCCGCGCTGGAAGTCCATTCTGGTGTCGATCTTGGTCGCGCTGCGCACGACCGCGTCGGTGCCCGCGTTCGCGTCGGCGAACAGGCTGTCGAAGTTGCGCTGCAGCGTCTGCCCGAGCACGAGCGTGCCCGACAGGAAGGAGACGCCGAGGAAGACGGCGAGGCAGGCGCCGACCAGGCGCCGCTTGCGCACCCAGGCGCTCGTGAGGGCGATGCGCGTCACGGAGCGACTCCTTCGGTCAGCGTCTTCAGGCGGTCGAGGATCCGCTCGGGCTCCGGGTCCGACAGCTCGTCGACGAGACGCCCGTCGGCGAGGAACAGCACGCGGTCGGCGTAGGAGGCGGCGAGCGGATCGTGCGTGACCATCACGACGGTCTGATCGAGCTCGCGCACGGCGCGCCGCAGGAACGCGAGGATCTCGCCGCCCGCGCGGCTGTCGAGGTTCCCGGTCGGCTCGTCGGCGAACATCAGCTGCGGCCGGGCGACCAGCGCCCGCGCCACGGCGACGCGCTGCTGCTGGCCGCCCGACAGCTCGGTGGGGCGATGCGAGAGGCGGTCGGCCAGCCCCAGCGTGGTGACGACCTGATCGAGCCAGGCGCCGTCCGGTCTGCGCCCGGCGAGCGCCAGCGGCAACGTGATGTTCTCCGCCGCCGACAGCGTCGGCAGCAGGTTGAAGGACTGGAAGACGAAGCCGATCTCGTCGCGGCGCAGCAGCGTGAGGGCGCGGTCGGAGAGCTCGGAGAGGTCGCGCTCACCGACGAGCACGCGGCCGGAGGTCAGCTGGTCGAGGCCGGCGACGCACTGCATGAGCGTCGACTTGCCCGACCCCGACGGCCCCATGATCGCCGTGAAGCGACCCTGCTCGAAGTCGACGGTGACGCCGTCGAGCGCCCGTACCGCGTTCTCGCCGGCGCCGTAGACCTTGACGGCGTCGTGCGCCGAAGCGGCGATGTTCGTGTTCGGAGAGCGCCGCTGTCGGGCGCCGTCGCTGAGTTCGTAGGACATGGCCGAGACTCTGTCGGGCGCCATGCGATCTGTCGTCGCCCGGCGGTCGACACTTCGCGCTGCGACCGCGGTGGTAGTCGGCTACGCGCTCGGCGGTACGGGCCCGGGCGAGACCAGGCGACTCTGGTAGGCGAGCACGACGAGCTGCGCGCGATCGCGCGCGCCGACCTTGATCATCGCGCGACTCACGTGCGTCTTGGCGGTCGCCGGGTTGATCACCAGCGTCTCGGCGATCTCGTCGTTGCTCAGTCCCATCGCCACGAGGCCGACGACCTCGCGCTCGCGTCTCGTCAGCTCGCTCAGCTGCGGCGGCGTGGGGCCCGAGCGCGGGCGCTGGGCGGCGAACTCGGCGATCAGCCGCCGCGTGACGCTCGGGGCCAGCAGCGCCTCCCCGTCCGCCACCACGCGGATCGCGCGCAAC
>JAOPZA010000248.1 GCA_025964325.1 Conexibacter sp. | reverse complement strand
CTCGCCGGCCGCCGCCGGCTCGGCCTCGACGGCGAGCTCCGCCAGCTCCGCCAGGCCGGCCGGGCCCTCCGGCGCCCGCCCGGCGAGCAGATCGGCGGCGACGATCGCGCCTGCGGACGTGCCGACGAGCGACTCGGTCGTGCGGAAGTCGATCCCGGTCTCGGCCGCGATCCCCGCCAGCACGCCGCGCATCCAGGCCTCGGCGAGCGCGCCGCCGGCACCGAGCACGAGCACGTCGGGCGCCTGCATCAGCCCTCGCGCGGCTCCTGCAGCCGGCGCTCCCAGGTCTCCCGCTCGGCGCCCGCCATCGCGAACGGGACGAACAGCTCCAGCAGCGCTCGTCGCAGATCCTCGCGCTCGACCTCGCCCGCGACCGGCGCGACGCTGCTGTGCAGCCCGAGCCCGTCGGCGAGCGCGACGAACAGGCGCGCGCCCTCGGCCGGGCGCGGCGAGCCGGCGGCCGTCAGCGCCGCCTCGGCGACCTCGGCGTAGAGCGCCAGGCAGCGCTGCGCGGCCTCGCGCAGCAGCGGGCGGCGCGCCGCCTCGAGGTAGAGCTCGAACTGCACGCGCTTGAGTCGCTGCGGCCAGGGCGGCCCGTTGACCAGCTCGGCCGCGAACAGCTCGCCGATCTGCGCCGGCGAGGCGGTCGCCCCGCGCAGCTGGTCGGCGAGCGCGCGCAGGCGCGTCGCCTCCTCGTCGACGAACAGCAGCAGCGCCTCTTCCAGCAAGTGATCGATCGACTCGAAGTAGTACGTCGTCGTCGCGACCGGCACGGCCGCCGCCTCGGCGACGGCGCGGTGGGTCGTCGCCTGCACGCCGCGGTCGTTGATGACCGTCAGCGCCGCCTCGAGCAGCTCGCGCCGCCGTCGTTCTCCGCGTGCGCGCCGTACCTTGGTCCCTGACGCCATGCCTGTGATGCTAGATGGTTGATTGACGAGAATGCTGGACTATTGTCCAGGCTTTGCCATATAGTGCCCCACGAGTCGGGGCGCGGTCGCGCACGCCGCGCCCATGGCGAGAGATCGGCACGTCGCAGGAGGATCCGTGACTCCACGGCGCCTCGGAGAGGACCAGCAGGGTGAATGACGATCCTCGTGAGCGGGAGGGCGAGCAGCCCCCCGAGCTGCCGGCCGACGGCAACCTCCTGGGCGGCTCGCGCTTCGGCCTCGACCGTCGCGGCTTCCTCGCGGTGGGCGGCAGCGGCGCGCTCTTCTGCACGCTCGCGGTCACCGGCGGCGATCCGAAGGAGGCGCGCCGGCTCGCGAGGGCGGCCGACGCGGCCGCCGCCCGCGTCAAGCAGCCGCAGGGGATCGCGCGCGACGCCGTCGACCGGCTCAGCTTTGCCACCCCGCAGCCGCAGCCGGGCGGACAGGCGCGCGAGTACTGGCTCCAGGCCCGTTCGGTCGTCTGGGACTATGCGCCGACCGGCCGCGACGAGTGGATGGGCGCCCGCGTCCCCGGTCCCCGCAAGCGCCGCTTCCGCGCCTACGTCTACCAGCAGTACAGCGCCGGCTTCGCGGCGCCGATCGGCCACCCGGCGATCCCGGGTCCGACGCTGCACGCCGAGGTCGGCGACACGCTCGTCGTCCACTTCCGCAACGGCGACGACCACTTCAACCAGGCCGTCACGATGCATCCGCACGGCGTCAGGTACACGCCCGACTACGACGGCTCGTACTTCGGCGACTTCACCCGCGTCGGCGGCTTCATCGCGCCCGGCGAGGAGTTCACCTACACGTGGGAGGCGGTCCCCGGCGCCGTCGGCGTCTGGCCCTACCACGACCACGGCCCCAACCACACGCTCAACACGGCGCGCGGCCTCTTCGGCGCGGTCGTGATCCGCGAGCGCGGCGCGCGGGCGCCGGACGTCGAGAAGATCGTCTACCTCCACTCGTTCGGGCCGGAGGTGACGGGCTTCGACCAGGTCGTCCAGTGCATCAACGGTCGCTCCTACGCCGGCAACACGCCGACGGTGCGGGCGAAGGTCGGGCAGGACGTCGCCCTGCACGTGATCGGCGGCGACGCGAACTTCCACACGTTCCACATCCACGGCCATCGCTGGACGGACGCAGCCGGGGTCGACGTCGACACACGCGAGGTCGGACCGTTCGAGACGCTCACCGCGCGCTTCCTCGAGGACAACCCCGGCCGCTGGATGTACCACTGCCACGTCTTCCCCCACCAGGACGCCGGCATGGCCGGCTGGTACCTCGTCGACCCATGACGGATCCGAGATGATCCGAGAGGAGAGGCTCATGCGCTGCATGCGCGTCGTGATCGCCCTGCTGGCGATCGGAGTCGTGGTCCCCGTGACGGCCGGCGCCGCGGGCTATCCGCCGCCGGGCAAGCCCGGCAAGGTCAAGGCGCGCCCCGGTGGCGCGAAGACCTTCACCGTCTGCACCGCCAAGCAGGCGAAGCAGGCGAAGAAGGCGAAGCGCGCGCCGCGCGGCTGCGCGGCGACGATCCAGGCCGCGGTCGACGGAACGCTGCCGGGCGACACCGTGCGGATCCCGGCCGGGACCTATCGTCAGACCGTCGCCGTGTTCGGACACCGGCACGACGGGATCAAGCTGATCGGCACGCCCGCGAACCCGCGCAAGACGGTCCTCGACCTCGCCGGCCTCGGCAAGGACAAGCGCCAGAACGCCGTCTTCATCAACGGCGCCGACGACGTCACCGTCCGCGGCCTCTACGCCCGCAACTTCCTCGGCAACGGCTTCTTCGCGCTCAACGTGACCGGCTACACGCTGAAGGACCTTGTCGCCGGCTGGGGCGGCACCTACGGCATCTACGCCTTCAACTCGAAGGGCGGCACGATCGCCGACTCGGAGGCGTTCTACACCAACGACTCCGGCTTCTACATCGGGCAGACGCCGGTCCAGTCGAGACCGCTCCGCTCGATCGTCCGGAACGTCACCTCGTGGGGCAGCCAGCTCGGCTTCTCGGGCACGAACATGCGCTACGTGACGATCACGAAGTCGCGCTTCTACAACAACGGCCTCGGGATCGTCCCGAACGCGCTCGACTCCGAGAAGTTCGCGCCGCCGGAGCACAACGTCGTGACCGACAACGACGTCTTCTGGAACAACTTCGACTACTTCAAGGGGGCGCCGTTCATCTTGCGGGCGGGCGCGAAGGGGCTCTCGTATCCGGTCGGCGTCGGCATCATGCTCTACGGCTCACGCGACACGCTCGTCGAGAAGAACCGCGTCTTCGGCAACTTCCTCGCCGGCGTCGCGCTCGTCGACGCGATCGAGCTGACGCAGAAGGACGCGGCGGCCGTGAAGGGCAACACCGTGCGCGCGAACGTCTTCGGCCGCGACGGCAGCGACCTCAACGGCGCCGACCTGTTCTACCCGGGCGAGGTCGTGGGGACGAACACCGGCAACTGCTTCGCCGGGAACGTCGGCGTGCACGCGACCGTCCCGGCCGACGGCTCGACGTTCGCGCCGTGCCCGTTCGGCGGCGTCAACGCGAAGAGCCCCGACGGCCTCAGAGTCGGCCTCGGCTGGATCACCGATCCGACGCACGAGCGCTACTGGGTCAAGCACCCGCATCCCGCCTACCAGGGCATCACGCCCCTCGAGCAGTACAAAGGCAAGAGATCTCCGTAGGTGGGAGGATGCGCGCGGGTTCGGCGCCAGCCGAACCCGCAATGGATCGGCGCCAGCCGATCCACGGCGCCAGCCGAACCCGCAATGGTCGGCGCCAGCCGATCCACGGCCCCGTCCCCAAGGAGTCTGCATGGTCCGTCGTCGCATCCTCGCCCCGCTCGCGCTCGTCGGGCTGCTGGCCGCCGTCGTCGTCCCCGCGCAGGCGGCTTCGCGCAAGCCGCAGCACAAGACGGCCGGCGTGGTCGACTACGCCTTCACGCCGGCGAAGCTGACGGTCACGCCGGGCTCGAAGATCACGTGGAAGTGGGCCGACGGCAACAGCACCTCGCACGACGTGAAGCTGGTCTCGGCGCCGAAGGGCGTGAAGAAGTTCACCTCGCCGACCTACACCGCCGGCGTGAGCTTCTCCAAGCAGCTCAAGACGGCCGGCACCTATCGCTTCATCTGCAGCTACCACATCACGATGCGCGAAACGATCACCGTCAAGTAGCCGCCGCCGGTCAGGGGCCCGGCCGCCGCACAATACGCCTGTACGTGATAACGTACGGCCGATCATGAGCACCGCCATCGACGCCGCGTCCGTGACCGCGATCGGCAGCCGCGTGCGCGCGCTGCGCGAGGCGATGGACCTCTCGCTGCGCGACCTCGCCGAGCGCTGCGGCGTCAGCGCGCCGATGCTCTCGCAGGTCGAGCGCGGCGAGACCAGCCCGACGCTGCAGATCGCCACGCGCATCGCGCACGGGCTCGACCTGCGGCTCTCGCAGCTGCTGCGGCTCGACGAGGGCGGCGCCGTCACGATCGTGCGCACGGAGGAGCGTCGCAAGGGGCCATCGAGCGCCGCCGGGCACCGCTACGAGGTCCTGACGCCACCGCTCCCCGGCCAGCGCGCCGAGCTCTCCCGCCATGTCCTGGCCCCCGGCACGGCGACCGGCGGCGCCGGCGACCCGCCGATGCACGAGCCCGGCGCGCGCGAGACCGCGCTGGTCGAGAACGGCCGCGTCGTCCTGCACTGCGACGGCGCCGAGTACGCGCTCGCGAACGGCGACTGCGTCACGTTCGACGCCGACCTGCCTCACCACTTCGAGAACCCCGGACCCGACGAGGCATCGCTGCTGGCGGTCGTCTCGGCTGGACTGCGACGCAGCTAGCGCCAGCGCCAAACGAAGGAGCCACTGTCATGCCGAGCACCCTGTTCGACAAGATCTGGGCCGCCCACGAGGTGGCGCCCGGCCTGATCTACGTCGACCTGCACCTCGTCCACGAGGTCACGAGCCCGCAGGCCTTCGACGGCCTGCGCCTCGCCAGCCGCTCCGTCCGGCGGCCCGATCGCACGCTCGCGACGGCCGACCACAACGTCCCGACGGACGGCACGCCCGTCGCCGCGCGGATCCGCGACGAGCTCTCGCGCGTGCAGGTCGAGACGCTCGAGCGCAACTGCGACGAGTTCGGCATCCCCGTCTACTCGCTCGGCTCCAGCCGCCAGGGGATCGTCCACGTGATCGGGCCCGAGCTGGGCGTCACCCAGCCCGGCATGACGATCGTCTGCGGCGACTCGCACACGGCGACGCACGGCGCCTTCGGCGCGCTCGCCTTCGGGATCGGCACGAGCGAGGTCGAGCACGTGCTGGCGACCCAGTGCCTCGTCCAGCGCAAGCCGAAGTCGATGCTGGTGCGCTTCGAGGGCGAGCTCGGCTTCGGCGTCACGGCGAAGGACCTGATCCTCGCGACGATCGGCCAAATGGGCGTCGACGGCGCCGTCGGCCACGTCGTCGAGTTCGCCGGTGCCGCGATCGAGGGGCTCTCGATGGAGGGCCGCATGACGGTCTGCAACATGACGATCGAGGGCGGCGGCCGGGCGGGTATGATCGCCCCCGACGAGACCACCTTCGAGTGGATCCGCGGCCGCGAGGCGGCCCCGCAGGGCGCCGACTTCGACGCCGCGGTCGCGGCCTGGAGCCAGCTGCGCGGCGACGAGGGCGCGAGCTTCGACAAGGTCGTCGTCGTCGACGCCGCCGCGATCTCGCCGCAGGTCACGTGGGGCACGGCGCCCGACATGGTCACCTCCGTCACGAGCGCCGTCCCGCAGCCGCAGAGCGAAGGCGACGAGCGCGCGCTGCACTACATGGACCTGGCGCCCGGCACGCCGATCGAGGAGATCACGCTCGACCGCGTCTTCATCGGCTCCTGCACCAACTCGCGGATCGGCGACCTGCGGGCGGCGGCCGAGGTCGTGAAGGGCCGCAGAGTCGCAGGCACCGTCAACGCGATGGTCGTCCCCGGCTCCAACCAGGTGAAGGCGCAGGCCGAGGCCGAGGGCCTCGACGAGATCTTCCGCGCGGCCGGCTTCGACTGGCGCGGCGCCGGCTGCTCGATGTGCCTCGGCATGAACCCCGACCAGCTCGGTCCGGGCGAGCGCTGCGCCTCGACCTCGAACCGCAACTTCGAGGGCCGCCAGGGCCGCGGCGGCCGCACGCACCTCGTCTCGCCCCAGATGGCCGCAGCCGCGGCGATCGAAGGCCGTTTCGTCGACATCCGCAGATGGGAGACCGCATAGCCATGCAACCGTTCGAGACGATCACGTCGCAGGTCTCCGCGCTGATGCGCGACGACGTCGACACCGATCAGATCATCCCGAAGCAGTTCCTCAAGCGGGTCGAGCGCAGCGGCTTCGGCGAGTTCCTCTTCTACGACTGGGCGAAGCAGCCGGACTGGGACCTGCCGGCCAACCAGGTGCTCGTGACGGGGCGCAACTTCGGCTGCGGCTCGTCGCGCGAGCACGCCCCCTGGGCGCTCGAGGACTACGGCTTCAAGGTCGTCGTGGCGGAGAGCTTCGCCGACATCTTCCGCTCCAACTGCACGAAGATCGGCCTGCTGCCGGTCCAGCTCGCGCGCGCCGACGTCGACGCGATCGCGGCCTCCGGCCACGTGCAGGTCGACCTCGCCGGGCAGCAGGTCCGCTGGGACGGCGGCGAGGCGTCGTTCGAGATCGACCCGGAGGTCAAGCACCGGCTGCTGAACGGGCTCGACGACATCGCGCTGACGCTCGCGCAGGACGACGCGATCGCCGGCTTCGAGCACGACCGCGAGCGCCAGGGCCCGGTCACGACGGCGCTGGCTGCCGCCTGATGGCGAAGCACACGATCGCGCTCCTTCCCGGCGACGGGATCGGGCCCGAGATCACCGCGCCGACCGTCGCCCTGCTCCACCAGATGGGCGACTTCGCGTTCGAGGAGCATCCGTTCGGCGGGGTCTCGATCGACGCCCACGGGGCCGCGCTGACGCCCGCGGTCGAGGCCGCCTGCCGGCGCGCCGACGCGGTGCTGCTGGCGGCGGTCGGCGGTCCCAAGTGGGACACCACCGACCCGAGCAGACCGCGTCCCGAGCAGGGCCTGCTGGAGCTGCGCAAGGCGCTCGGGCTCTACGCCAACCTGCGGCCCGTCAGACCGCTGCGCGCGCTCTACGACGCGAGCCCGCTGAAGCGCGAGATCATCGACGGCACCGACCTGCTGGTCGTGCGCGAGCTGACCGGCGGCCTCTACTTCGGCAAGCGCGGCCGCGACGGCGACACCGCCTACGACACGATGGTCTACTCGGTCCCGGAGATCGAGCGGATCGTGCGCACCGCCTTCCGGGCGGCGAAGTCGCGCGTCACGAGCGTCGACAAGGCGAACGTGCTCGAGTCCTCGCGGCTGTGGCGCGAGGTCGTCGTGCGCGTGCACCGCGAGGAGTTCCCCCACATCGAGCTCGAGCATGTGCTCGTCGACAACGCCGCGATGCAGCTGGTCTCGAACCCGCGCCACTTCGAGGTGATCGTCACTGAGAACATGTTCGGCGACATCCTCAGCGACGAGGCGGCGATGCTGACCGGCTCGATCGGCCTGCTCCCGAGCGCGTCCATGGGCGGCGACGGACCGGGCCTGTTCGAGCCCGTGCACGGCTCGGCGCCGGACATCGCAGGGCAGGGGATCGCCAACCCGCTCGCGATGTTCCTCTCGGCCGCGCTGCTGCTCCGCCACGGGCTGGCTATGGAGACGGAGGCCGCGGCAGTAGAATCGGCCGTCGATCGCGCGCTGGCCGACGGCCTGCGCACCGGCGACCTGGGTGGCAGCGCCACGACGGACGAGGCTACCCGGGCCGTCCTGAACAACCTCTAAGGAGTACTCGTGGAACAAGCGGACCTCATCTGGATGAACGGGGAGCTCGTGCCCTGGGAGGACGCGAAGGTCCACGTACTGACGCACGCCCTGCACTACGGGACGGGCGTGTTCGAGGGCATCCGCGCGTACGAGACCGCCGCGGGGCCGGCGATCTTCCGCAACGAGGAGCACATCGACCGGCTCTTCAAGTCGGCCGACCTCTACTACATGTCGGTGCCGTTCACGCGCGAGGAGCTGCGGCAGGCGACGCACGACCTGATCGCGCAGAACGGGCTGCCGTCGTGCTACCTGCGGCCGCTCGTCTTCCGCGGCGCCGGCGTGATGGGGCTCAACCCGCTCGAGGCGCCGGTCGACGTGATCATCGCCGCCTGGCCGTGGGGCGCCTACCTCGGGGACGCGGCGAAGGTGAACGGCGTGCGCGCGAAGGTCTCGAGCTGGCGGCGCATCAGCGGCGACTCGCTGATTCCCCACGCGAAGGCCTCCGGCCAGTACCTCAACAGCGTGCTCGCGAAGATCGAGACGCACAGAGCCGGCTACGAGGAGGGGATCCTGCTCGACAGCCAGGGGTTCGTCTCCGAGGGCACGGGCGAGAACCTCTTCGTCGTGCGCGACGGCGTCATCTACACGCCACCGCAGACGGCCGGGATCCTCGACGGCATCAACCGCCGCTCGATCATCCAGATCGCCCGCGACGAGGGCCTCGAGCTGGTCGAGCGCAACATCGCGCGCGCCGAGCTCTACCTCGCCGACGAGGTCTTCATGACCGGCACCGCGGCCGAGCTGACGCCGGTCCGCGAGATCGACGACCACGCCGTCGGCGGCGGCGAGCCGGGGCCGATCACGCGCCGCGTCGGGCAGGTCTTCGACGATGCGCTGCACGGACGCGACGCGCGCTACCGCAGCTGGAACGACGTCGTTCCGGTGGCGGCGAAGAGCGCGTAGCGCGTAGGATCGACTGCGGCATGACCTTCCACTCGTTCGACGGGCGAATTACCGGCACGATCGGCTGAGCGCGCATGCGCGTCGGCCGATCGCCGCACGGTTCTTGCCCACCTGAACGATCGGACCGCCCGACATGACCAGCATCCAGCTGTACGACACGACCCTCCGCGACGGCATGCAGGGGGAGGGGATGTCGCTCTCCGCCGAGGAGAAGCTGCGCGTCGCCCACCGCCTCGACGTGCTCGGCATCGATCTCGTCGAGGCCGGCTTCCCGAGCTCGAACCCGAAGGAGCTCGAGCTGTTCGAGCTGCTCGCGCGCGAGAGGTTCGCGCACGCCGAGATCGCGGCCTTCGGGATGACCCGCCGGCGCGACTCGCGGGCCGACGAGGACCCCGCGCTGCGCGTGCTGGCTGACTCGTTCGCACCGGTCTGCACGCTCGTCGGCAAGACCTGGGGGCTGCACCTCGAGAAGGTCGTGAAGGTCGACCGCGACGAGAACCTGCGGATGATCGCCGAGTCGGTCGCGTTCCTCGTCGCCCAGGGCAGACGCGTCGTCTACGACGCCGAGCACTGCTTCGACGGCTGGCGCGACGATCCCGCCTACGCGCTGCGCTGCCTGCGGGCCGCCGCCGAGGCGGGCGCCGAGACGGTCGTTATGTGCGACACGAACGGCGCCTCGCTGCCCGGCGAGATCGCCGCTGCGGTGAGCGACGCGGCCGCGCAGCTGGCCCGCAGCGGCGTGCAGCTCGGGATCCACTGCCACGACGACGCCGGCGTCGGCGTCGCCAACTCGCTCGCGGCGGTCGAGGCCGGCGCGACGCACGTGCAGGGCACGATGAACGGCTATGGCGAGCGCTGCGGCAACGCCAACCTCGTCACGATCGTCCCCAACCTCCAGCTGAAGCTCGGCCACGACTGCCTCACGAGCGAGCAGCTCGCGACGCTGACGCCGACCGCGCACTTCCTCGACGAGCTGCTGAACCGGACGCCGAACGCCGACCAGCCGTACGTCGGCAAGAACGCCTTCGCGCACAAGGGCGGCATGCACGTCGCCGGCGTGATGGCCGACGCCACCACGTTCGAGCACCTCGACCCCGCGCTCGTCGGCAACCGCCGCGAGCTGCTGATCTCCGAGCTGTCCGGCAAGGGGACGGTGCAGGCGCGCGCCGACGCGGCCGGCATCGCGCTGGACGACGCCGGCTCGCGCCGCGTCGTCGAGCGCGTCAAGGAGCTCGAGCACCGCGGCTACCACTACGAGGCCGCCGACGGCTCGTTCGAGCTGCTGCTGCGCAAGGAGTCGGGCGAGTACGAGCCGCTCTTCCGGCTCGAGTCGTGGCGCGTGATCGTCGAGAGACGTGCCGACGGCAAGGTCGAGACCGAGGCGACGATCAAGATCTGGGTCGGCGGCGAGCGCTATGTCCGGACGGGCGAGGGCAACGGTCCCGTGCACGCGCTCGACAACGCGCTGCGCGCGGCGATAGGGGAGATCCACCCGCATCTCAACGAGACCGGCCTCGTCAACTTCAAGGTCCGCATCCTGGACGAGACGAAGGGCACGGAGGCGGTCACCCGCGTGCTGCTCGACGCCTCCGACGGGCAGGACGTGTGGGGCTCGATCGGGGTCTCGGAGAACGTCATCGCGGCCTCCTGGGACGCGCTCGTCGACTCGCTCGAGTACGCCGTGCAGCCCGGGCGCGAGCGACACGAGCAGGCGCTGCGCGACGCCGCGCAGACGGGCTCGTGAGCGGCCGCGGCGAGGCCGGCGCGGAGGCCGCCGCGACCGCCGAGGACGTCGTCCCGCTCGCCCAGCCGGTCCTCGGACCGGAGGAGGAGGCGCTCGTCCTCGAGGTGCTGCGCTCCGGCCAGCTGTCGCTCGGGCCGCGCGTCCGCGCGTTCGAGGAGGCGTTCGCCGCGCGCCTCGGCGTGCCGTACGCGTCGGCCGTCTCCAGCGGCACCGCCGCCCTCCACCTGTCGCTGCGCGCCGCCGGCGTGACCGACGGCGACGAGGTCGTAACGAGCCCGTTCTCGTTCGTGGCGACCGCGAACGCCGTGCTGTTCGAGCGCGCTCGGCCGGTCTTCGTCGACGTCGACCCGGTCACCTTCAACGTCACCGCCGACGCGATGGCGGCTGCGGTGACCGAGCGCACGCGGGCGCTGCTGCCGGTCCACATCTTCGGCTACCCCGCCGACATCGCGGCGATCGAGCGGCTCGGCCTGCCGATCGTCGAGGACGCGGCGCAGGCGCTCGGCGCCGTGCACGCCGACGGCGTCCCGGTCGGCGGCCGCGGGCATCCGGCGATCTTCGGATTCTACGCGAACAAGCAGCTGACGACGGGGGAGGGCGGCATGATCACGCTCTCGGACCCCGATGCCAAGCAGCGGATCGACTCCGAGCGCAACCAGGGCCGCGCGCCCGACATGGACTGGCTCGACCACGACCGGCTCGGCTTCAACTACCGCCTCTCCGACGTCGCCAGCGCGCTCGGGCTGGCGCAGCTGCGGCGGCTCGACGGGATGCTCGCCGACCGCGCGCGCGTCGCGTCGCGCTATCGCGAGGCGCTCGGCGGGATCGAGGGGCTCGAGCTGCCGTGCGAGGACGCCGGAGGGGACCGCCGCGGCTGGTTCGTGTTCGTCGTCCAGCTGCCGCGCGGGGTCGATCGCGACGAGACGATCCGCGCCCTCGCGCAGCGTGGCGTCCAGAGCAAGCCCTACCTCCCGGCGATCCACCTGATGAGCTTCTACCGCGAGCGCTTCGGCCATCGCGAGGGCGAGTTCCCGGTCTGCGAGGCGATCGCCGCACGCTCGGTCGCGCTGCCGTTCTTCCCCGCGATGAGCGACGGCCAGGTCGAGCGCGTCGCGCGCGAGCTCGGCGGCGTCCTCTCCGTACGGCGCGCCGCGTAGACTGGCCGACGGCCGTGTCCCGCTTCAGCGAACCCCAGCACCCGGTCTTCCGGCAGCTCAACGCCTCGATCGGCTTCGACTGGCGGCTCGGCCCCTACGACGTCTCGCTCTCGCGCGCGCATGCCGCGATGCTCGCGCAGCAGGGGATCATCGGGACCGAGGACGGCGAGGCGCTGCAGCGCGCGCTCGACCTCGTCGAGCAGGAGCTGCAGGACGGGACGTTCCCGTTCGAGCCGGACGACGAGGACGTCCACATGGCGATCGAGCGACGGGTGATCGAGCTCGCCGGCCCGGTCGGCGGCAAGCTCCACACCGCGCGCTCGCGCAACGACCAGGTCGCGACCGACATGGCGCTCTTCACGCGCGCGCACGCGCAGGCGGCGGCCGACGCGATCCGCACGCTGATGCGCGCGCTGATCGAGGTCGCCGAGCGCCACCTCGACTGGCCGATGCCGGGCTACACGCACCTGCAGCGGGCCCAGCCCGTATACCTCAGCCACCACCTGCTCGCCTACGTCTGGATGCTCGCGCGCGACCTCGAGCGCTTCGCCGCGGTCGAGGCCGCGACCGCGCGGCTGCCGCTCGGCGCCGGCGCGCTGGCGGGCGTGAACTTCGACACCGACCGCCGTCGCGTGGCGCGGGAGCTGGGTTTCGGCGGCGTCGCCGAGAACTCGATCGACGCCGTCTCCAACCGCGACTTCGTGCTCGACTACCTCGCCGCCGCGGCGACCTGCGGCACGCACCTCTCGCGCCTCGGCGCCGAGATCGTGCTGTGGTCGAGCTCGGAGTTCGGCTTCGCCGAGGTCTCCGACGCGTGGGCCTCCGGCTCGTCGATCATGCCGCAGAAGAAGACCCCCGACGCGGCCGAGCTGCTGCGCGCGAAGGCGCCGCGGATCGCCGGCCACCTCGTCGCGCTCCACGGCGTGATGCACGCCCTCCCGCTGACCTACAACAAGGACATGCAGGAGGACAAGGAGCACCTCTTCGACGCCGTCGACACGCTCGAGCTGTGCCTCGCCGCGGCGACCGGCATGATCGAGGGGATCGCCTTCGACCGGGAGCGCCTCGCGGCCGCCGCGAGCGACGAGTTCCCCGCCGCGACCGACGTCGCCGACCTGCTCGTGCGCCGCGGGATGCCGTTCCGCGAGTCCCACGGCGTGATCGCCGGGCTCGTAAAGCGGGCCGTCGACAGCGGCCGGACGCTCTCGCAGCTCACGCGCGAGGAGCTCGCCGAGCACTCCGCGCTGCTCGACGACGAGTACTACACGGTCCTGAACGGCACGACCTGGCTCGAGTCGAAGGACTCCGAGGGCGGCACCAGCCAGCGGCGCGTGCGCGAGCAGCTCGAGCGCGCCCGCGCGCTGCTCTAGTGGGACCGTGGGTCCCGACTTCTACGATCGCCCGGTCCTCGAGGTCGCGCAGGACCTGATCGGCTGCGTCGTTGCGCACGCCGGCGCCAGCGGCATCATCGTCGAGACCGAGGCCTACCACCACTCGGAGCCGGCCTGCCACGCCTACGCCGGGCTGACGGCGCGCACGAAGCCGCTCTTCGGGCCGCCGGGCGTCGCGTACGTCTACCGCTCCTACGGGATCCACGCGCTGCTGAACGCCGTCTGCGAGCCGGCCGGCGTCGGCGCCGCGGTCCTGATCCGCGCGCTCGAGCCGCTCGACGGCCTCGAGCTGATGCGCGAGCGGCGCGGCCTCGAGCCCGCGCTCGACCTCTGCTCCGGCCCGGGCAAGCTGACGCAGGCGCTCGCGATCGACCTCGAGTTGAACGCGAGCCCGCTCGACGGCGGTCCGATCGAGCTGACGCCGCCGCCGCCCGGGTGGGAGGAGGTCGAGCTCGTCGCCGGACCGCGGATCGGGATCACGAGAGCGGCCGAGCTGCCGTGGCGCTTCGCCGCGCGCGGCAGCCGCAACGTCTCGAAGCCGTGGCCGCGCGGGCAGCGCGACGCCGCCTGAGCGCTCGCCGGTCGGCCGGCGCGCCGGCTAGCCGGTCGGC
>JAOPZA010000240.1 GCA_025964325.1 Conexibacter sp. | reverse complement strand
GCGGAGCGGCGCGCGCTCTGCGCCGCGCTCGGGCTGGAGGCGGCCGAGCCCGGCGCCGTCCTCGGCTCGGGCGCGCGCTTCGACGTCGCGCTCGACTGCGTCGCGCGGCCGGAGACGTTCGCCGGCGCGGTGCGGGCGCTGCGGCCGCAGGGCCTCGTCGTGCTCGTCGGCATCTGGGAGGACGAGATCCCGCTGCCCGTCAGCGACGTCGTCTGGCGCGAGACGCGCATCGCCGGCTCCTACGGCTACTCGCCGGCGGACTTCGCCGACGTCGTCGCCTGGGTCGGCCGCGGCGAGGCCGACCTCGGCCGGCTGGTCCAGCGGCGCGTCGGCTTCGACGGCCTGATCCCGGCCTTCGCGGCCTACGCCGACGGCTCGCTCGGCGCCGTGCGGACGCTCTTCCAACCCGATCGCCACGAGAAGGGAACCTGAGTGGACTTCGACCTGCCCGACGACATCCAGCGGCTCGTCGCCGTCGCGCGCGACTTCCGCGAGCAGCGGCTCGCGCCGCTCGAGGCCGAGTTCCTGCGCGAGGGCAACGTGCCGTGGCCGCTGCGCCCGCGGCTGCAGGCGGAGGCGCGCGAGCTCGGCCTGTGGGCGATCGACGTCCCGCGCGCGCACGGCGGACTCGGGCTCGGTCAGCTGGCCGTCTGCGCCGTCCACGAGGAGCTCAACAAGCACCCGATGATGTTCGAGGTCGGCGGCGCGCCCGAGCCCGTGCTCTACCACTGCGCGCCGCACCAGTGGGAGCGCTACTTCGCGGCCGTCGTCGCGGGCGAGCGGCACAGCGCCTACGCCTTCACCGAGCCCGGCACCGGCTCGGATCTCGGCGCGATCGAGACGACCGCGGTGCGCGACGGCGAGGAGTGGGTGATCGACGGCCGCAAGCTGTTCATCGGGCTGGCCGAGCGGGTCGAGTTCCTGATCCTGTTCGCGTCGACCGATCCCTCGCGCGGGGGGCGCGGCGTCAGCGTCTTCCTGATCGACAGCGGCACGCCCGGCTACGAGGTCGTTCGCACGATCCCGACGATGGGCGACGCGTGGGACCCCTGCGAGCTGCGCTTCGACGGCTGTCGCGTGCCGGACACCCAGCTGCTCGGCGAGCTGAACGAGGGCTTCGCGACGGCCGACGACCAGCTCAGCCACGGCCGCCTGAAGATCGCCTCCTACCAGCTCGGGATCGCCCAGCGCTGCATCGACCTGGCGGTCGCGTGGGCGCAGGAGCGCACCACCTGGGGCCAGCCGATCGCCTCCCGGCAGGCGATCCAGTTCATGCTCGCCGACAGCGCCGTCGAGCTGGACGCCGCGCGCCTGCTCGTCTACCGCACCGCCTGGCGTGCGGACCGCGGCGACGACGTCCGGACCGACGCCTTCAAGTCGAAGCTGTTCGCGACCGAGATGGCGCAGCGCGTGACCGACCGCTGCCTGCAGGTCTTCGGCGGGCGCGGCTACGCGAGAGACAGCCCGATCCAGAGCTTCTTCCGGCAGGTGCGGCTGTGGCGGATCGGCCACGGGACGGCCGAGATCCACCGCTGGATGATCGCCCGCGACCTGCTTGGCCCCGCCGCCAACGGGAGGCCGCCGCAGTGAGCGGTCAGCTGGAGGGACGCGCCGGCGTCGTGACCGGCGGCGCGCGGGGGATCGGGCGCGGGATCGCGCAGGCGTTCGTCGCGGCCGGCGCGCGCGTCGCGATCTTCGACCGCGACGGCGCCGAGGAGGCGGCCGGCGCGATCGGCGGCGGGACGCTCGGCCTGCCCGGCGATGTGACCGACGAGGCGCGCGTCGCGGAGGCGTTCGAGACCGCCGCCGGCGCCTTCGGGCGCTTCGACTTCCTCGTCAACAACGCGGGCGTGCGGTCGCAGATGGGGTTCGTCGAGCACACGCTCGCGGCCTGGCGCGCGACGCTCGACGTCAACCTGACCGGAACGTTCGTCTGCAGCCAGGCGGCGGCGCGGCTGATGCTCGCCCGCGGCGGTGGCAAGATCGTCAACCTCGCCTCGATCGCCGGCGCGCTGGCGCTGACAGAGCGCGCCGCGTACAACGCCAGCAAGGGCGGCGTGATCGCGCTGACGCAGTCGATCGCGGCCGAGCTCGCGTCGCAGGGGATCCAGTGCAACGCGATCGCGCCCGGCCTCGTCGAGACGCCGCTCAGCGCGCCCTACTTCGCCGATCCGCGGATGCGCGAGATCATCCGCTCGAACACGCCGCTGGGACGGTGGGGGCAGGTGCACGAGATCGCGGGGCCGGCGATCTTCCTCTGCAGCGCGGCCTCCGACTTCGTCCACGGCGCGACGCTGTTCGTCGACGGCGGCTGGAACGCCGCGAAGGGCTACTGATGCTCGCGAGCGGACTGGGCGGACTCGTGACATCGCCCGAGGCGAGCCGCTTGCGGCCACCGGCGGGCGAAGCAGCCGATGACCGTCTCCGCAGCAACCGACAAAGGACTCACGATGCTTGACCCGCTTGGCGATCGCAGCCTGACCGATCTGCTCGAGGAGCGGGTCGCGGCGCACGGCGACCGCACGTTCCTCGTCTTCGAGGATCGCGACGGCGCCATCAGCGAGCTGACCTACGAGGCGTTCCTGGCGCGCACCGAGCGCTGCGCGCAGGGGCTCGCGCAGCTCGGGATCAAGCAGGGCGACCTGGTCGTCGTGCACCTGCGCAACAGCCCCGAGTTCCTGATCGCCTGGTTCGCGCTGGCGCGGCTCGGCGCCGTGCTGATCCCGTCGAACATCGCCAACACGGTCGGCGAGCTGGAGCACATCGTCGGCTTCACGAAGGCGCGGATGGCGATCACCGAGCCGATCTACCTCGAGACGGTCGAGCGGGCGATCGCCGCGGCCGGCACCGAGACGGCGGTCGTCGTCGCGCGCGGGTCGGCCGAGGGCCGCGCCGCCTTCGACGACGTGCTCGCGGCCGCGGGCGCGCCGCCGCGCCCGCGCGTCGGCGGCGACGACCTCGCCGAGCTGATCTTCACCTCCGGCACGACGCGCAAGCCGAAGGCGGTGATGCTGACGCACGCGAACTGCGTGCGCGCCGGCCAGGACTCCGTCAACTGCCTGTGGCTCGACGAGGGCGAGCGCTGCCTCACCGCGCTGCCGCTGTTCCACGTGAACGGCCAGGCGATGTCGGTGCTCGGGGCGCTGACCGTCGCCGGCACGCTCGTGCTGATCGAGGAGTTCCGCGCGTCGAGGTTCTGGGGCCAGGTGCGCGCGCACCGCGCGACCCAGACCTGCATCGTCGCGATGCAGCTGCGGACGCTGATCGCCCAGCCGCCCGACGCCGGCGACCGCGACCACGTCGTGCGCCGCCTCTTCTACGCGATCAACGTGACCGACGCCGAGAAGGACGCGTTCGAGGCCCGCTACGGCGTCGCGCTGATCAACGGCTACGGGCTCTCGGAGGGGATGACGCTGCTGACGTGCGCGCCGATCGTCGGGCCGCGGCGCTGGCCGTCGATCGGGCTGCCCTCGCCGGGCCGCCGGCTGCTGCTGCTCGACGACGCCGGCGACGAGGTGGCGCCGGGCGAGGTGGGGGAGATCGTCGTCGACGGCACGCCGGGGCGCGACGTGATGCTCGGGTACTACAACGACGCGGAGGCGACGGCGACCGCGCTGCGCGGCGGCCGGCTGCACACCGGCGACAACGCCTACGCGGACGAGGCCGGCTACCTCTTCTTCTTCGACCGCAAGAAGGACATGATCAAGCGCGCCGGCGAGAACGTCTCGGCGATCGAGGTCGAGTGGGCGCTGATCGACCACCCGCAGGTGGCGGAGGCGTCGGTCGTCGGCGTCCCCGATGCGATCCGCGACGAGGCGGTCGCGGCGGTCGTCGTGCCGGTCGAGCCCGGGGCCGTGACCGAGGAGGAGATCATCCGGCACTGCCGCGAGCGGCTGTCGAAGTTCAAGGTGCCGACGGTCGTGAGCTTCGTCGACTCGCTGCCGAAGACGTCGATCGGCAAGGTCCGCAAGGACATCGTGCGCAAGCAGCTGGCGGCGGAGGCAGCGGCGGCGGCCGACGGGGCGACCCTCTAAGGGCGGGTTTCGAGGCCCCGCAGCGCGATCGCGGCGAAGGCGTCGGCGACCTGCTCGGCGCTGAGCGGCCCGTCGGGCTGGAACCAGGTGTAGCCCCAGTTCGCCATCGCCAGCACCGCCTTCGCCGCGATCGCCGGCGGCACCTCGACGAAGGTCTGCGAGGCGGTGCCCTCGGAGATGATGCGGCTGACCATCTGCTCGTAGAAGTCGCGCTTGACGACGAGCTCGTTCCAGCGCTCGCCGCTGACGGCGCTGCGCTCCTGCAGGAAGACGGTGACGCCGTCGCGGTGGCGGGCGACGAAGCTCATCGCCACGCGCAGCACGCCGCGGACCTTCTCCGACGGGCTCTCCGACGAGGACAGGACCGTCATCGTCTCGTCGATCAGCTCGTCGATCATCTGCTCGTGGATCGCGAAGAGGAGGTCTTCCTTCTTGCGCACGTGGTGGTAGAGGCTCGGCTTGCGCATCCCGACGATCTCGGCGATCTCCGACATCGACGCGGCGTGGTAGCCGCGCTCGCTGAAGACCCGCGTCGCGGCCGCGATGATGTCCGCCCGGACCTTCGGCGGCGCAGTGCCGTTGATCACGAGAGGGGCTGGGGCCGGTCTGGACACGTGATCGCAATATACCGGCTCTCACCATTCGACCTGCCGGTCGTATTTGTTGCTCTTTCACCGACAGGACGGTAGGCTGCCTACCGACCGATAGGTCGAGCCAGTCGAGTCGCGAGGGAAGAGAGAGACCGCATGGCGGAGCTGAAGACGCCGGTGGCGCCGGCGACCGGGAGCGCAAGGACGACGTCGCGGGGGCGGTACCGCCTGATGCGGTTGAGCCGGCGCTTCGAGGAGACCGCGCACGAGCAGTTCGGCGACGGTCAGGTGCCCGGTCCGCTGCACCTGTCGATCGGCCAGGAGGCCGTCGCGGTCGGCGGCTGCGCCGCTCTGCGCAAGACCGACGCCGTCCTCTCGACCCACCGCGGCCATCACCACTGCCTCGCGAAGGGCGCGGCGCCCGACCGCCTGATGGCCGAGCTGCTCGGCCGCACGACCGGCTACTCGCGCGGCCGCGGCGGCTCGATGCACGTCGCGATCCCCGCGCTCGGACTGCTCGGCACCAACGGCATCGTCGGCGGGGGGATCCCGATCGCGACCGGCGCCGCCTACGGGATGCAGGCGCAGGGGCGCGACGACGTCACCGTCTGCTTCTTCGGCGAGGGCGCGACCGGCGCCGGCGTCTTCGGCGAGGCCCTCAACGTCGCCGCGCTCTGGCGCCTGCCGCTGATCTTCGTCTGCGAGAACAACCAGTACGTCGAGCTGACGCCGCAGGAGATCCACGTCGCCGGCGAGATCTGGCGCCGCGGCGAGTCCTACGGCATCCCCGGCGTGCGCGTCGACGGCAACGACGTGAACGCGGTCGCCGACGCCGTCGGGGACGCGGTCGCGCGAGCCCGCGGTGGCGGTGGGCCGACGTTGGTGGAGGCCGTCACCTATCGCTGGTTCGGTCACTACGCGGGCGACCGCGCCGCGTATCGCGACGATGACGAGGTCAACGCGTGGCGCGCCAACGACCCGCTCGTGCGGGCCGGCGCCGCGCTCGACCCGGCCGAGCGCGCCGCGCTCGACGCCGAGGTCGAGAAGGAGATCTCGGCCGCGCTCGCGTTCGCCCAGCAGAGCGCGGTGACGGGCCCCGAGGCGATCGCCCTCGACCACTACGCCGCCGCATGACCGCCGTCGAGACCCCGACCCGCTCGCTCAAGTTCTGGCAGGGCATCAACCAGGCGCTCGTCGAGGAGATGGAGCGCGACGAGCGCGTCGTGCTCGTCGGCGAGGACGTCGGCCGCCCCGGCGGCCCCTACGGCGTCACGCGCGGCCTGCGCGACAGATTCGGCGACCTGCGCGTGCGTGACACGCCGATCAGCGAGGCCGTGCTCGTCGGGCTCGGCGTCGGCGGGGCCGCCGTCGGCCTGCGCCCCGTCGTCGAGATCATGTTCTTCGACTTCGCGATGATCGCGATGGACCAGATCGTCAACCAGGCGGCGAAGTACCGCTACTTCTCCGGCGCTTCGATGCCGCTCACGATCCGCACGATGTGCGGCGCCGGCGGCCCCAACGGCGCGCAGCACTCGCAGAACTTCGAGGCCTGGTACTGCACGGTGCCGGGGCTCAAGGTCGTGATGCCGTCGAACGCGGCGGACGCGAAGGGCCTGCTGAAGTCGGCGATCCGCGACGACGACCCCGTGCTCTTCATCGAGACGCTCGGGCTGCTGCCGGCGCGCCGCGAGGTGCCGCAGGAGGACGACTTCCTGCTGCCGCTCGGCGTCGCCGACACGCGCCGTGCGGGCAGCGACGTGACCGTCGTGGCGATCGGACGCCTCGTCGACCGCGCGCTCGCCGCCGCCGAGCGGCTCGAGCAGGAGGACGGCATCTCGGTCGAGGTGATCGATCCGCGCACGCTCGCGCCGCTCGACGCCGAGACGATCCTCGCCTCCGTTCGCCGGACCGGGCGGCTCGTCGTCGCGCAGGAGGCGACCTCGCCGTTCTCGTTCGCCTCCGAGGTGTTCGCGCTCGCGGTCGAGTCGTGCCTGTCGGAGCTGAAGGCGCCCCCCGTGCGCGTCGCCTCGCCGTTCGTGAACGTGCCGACCCCGGTGCCGCTCGCGGAGGCGCGGGCGCCCGGCGTCGACGACGTCGTCGCGGCCGTCCGCACGACGATGCGGGAGGCCTGAGCGATGCGCGTGGAGGTCACGATCGAGGAGCCGGGCGACACCGAGGAGGTCGAGGTGATCGAGGTCCACGTCGCGGTCGGCGCGGCGGTCGGCGAGGGCGACGTGCTGCTCGAGGTCGCGACCGACAAGGCGAACATGGACATCGTCGCGCCGGCTGGCGGCACGGTCGCGGAGCTGCCGGTCGCCGAGGGCGACGTCGTGCCGGTCGCGGCCGTGCTGGCGGTGGTCGAGACATGAGCGCGCCGACGATCGACGCGCCGGCCCGACGCCGGACGCGCCGGCCCGACCCGCACCCGCCCGGCTCGCCGCGTGCGCGCGCGAACCTCGGCGCAACCGATCGGACGGAGGTCGTCGCATGAGCACCACCGAGCTGCGCGAGTCGACCGTCGGGGCGCGACTGGGCCGCTTCGCGGCCGGCGTCGTCGCCGAGACGCTGCCGGCGGAGGTCGTCGAGAAGCTGCGCTGCAACCTGCTGCACGACCTCGCGTGTGCGACCGCCGCGCACACGGTCGGGCCCGACCTGTGGGCGCTCGTGCGCGACCGCCGACCGGATGAGGCGACGCTGCTGTGCGACGGCGGACGGGTCGGAGCCGAGTACGCGGCCTTCGTCAACGCGCAGCTGATCCACGCGCGCGCCCAGGACGACACGCACTTCGCCGCCAAGACGCACGTCGGCGCCGCCGTCGTCCCAGCCGTGCTCGCGCTCGCGGAGCGCGACGGGGCGGACGGCGCCGCCGTGCTGACCGCGATCGTCGCCGGCTGCGAGGTCGCGGCGGCGGTCGGCGAGCGGCTCGCGGCGGCCTCGACGGCACGCGGCTTCCGCGCCTCGCCGGTCTTCGGCACGCTCGGCGCGGCCGCCGCGAGCGCCTCCGTGCTCGGCCTCGACGCGGCCGCCACGAGCGACGCGATCGCGCTCGCCGCGAGCTTCTGCGGCGGGCTCAACCAGACCTGGATCGACGGCACGCCGGAGTGGCGCTTCGAGCTCGGCATGGCGGCGCGCAACGGGGTGCTCGCCGCGCAGCTCGCCGCGAACGGCTTCCACGGGGCGCCGCATTGGTACGAGGGCGCGGCCGGCTTCGCGCGGGCGTTCGCCGGCGTCGAGCCGGGCACGGAGCCCGACGCCGACTGGCAGCTCGGCGAGCGCTGGCGGCTGCTCGACGTGACCTACAAGCCCTACCCGGTCTGCGCGATCACGCAGAGCCCGGTGCAGGTCGCGATCGACCTTGTCGTCGCGCACGACCTCGACCCGGCCGAGCTGACCGCCGTGCGCTGCTTCCTCAACCCGCAGGACCGCACCTACCCGGGGACCGTCAACCCGGGGCCCTACCGCGACGTCGGCGCGACCCTGATGAGCGCCGAGTACTGCGTCGCGATGGCGCTCAAGACCCGCGGCGCGACGCTCGCCGGCCTGCACGCGTTCGACGACCCCGTGATCGCGCGGCTCGTCTCGGTCACCGAGGTGCTGCCGGACGAGCGGCTGCCCTCGCTGGGCGGACGCGTCGAGCTCGAGACGGCCGGCGGCGCGACGCTCGCCGGCGAGCTGATCCCGGACGCCGGCACCTACGGCTGGGACTGGGAGGGCGTGCGGGCCAACGTCGTGCGGATGGAGCCCGAGATGGCCGTCTCGCGCGCGCAGCTCGACCGGCTCGAAGCGGCCGTCCGCGAGCTCGCCGAGCTCGACTCGGTCGCACCGCTGCTGCTGGAGACGGTCCCGCGCTCGGCAGGGAGGATCGCATGACCAGCGCCGCCCTCGACCCGCGCCACGACCGCATGCACCTGCCCGATCCCGCACGCGAGCGCTGGCGCGAGAGCTTCTACTTCAAGTTCTTCGACGCGCGCCTCGGGATCGGTGGCGACACGTCGATCGGGTACCGCCCGTCGAGCGGGCACTCCGGCTCGCTCAACGTGATCTGGGGCGCCGACGTCCCGACGCTCGTCGCGACCGAGCTCGATCGCTACGACGCCCACGACGCCCCGCACCCAGTCGCCGGGATGACGTATGAGCCGCACGAGCCGTTCGGCGCCTGGTCGATCCGCTTCGACGGGCGGATGAACGACGGTGGCCTCGACGCGGCCGTCGATCCCGGCGCGGTGCGCGCCGTGGCGGACTCGGATCGCCCGTCGGTCGCCGTCCGCTACGAGCTCACGTTCACGCCCGACCAGCCGGCCTACGTCTACCGGGAGGATCCGCGCTGGGACGGGCTCTTCGACGGCCACGTGGACGAGGTCGGCCGCGTCACCGGCACGCTCATGGTCGGCGAGCGCAGCTACGAGATCGACGCGCGCGGCTGCAAGGACCATTCGTGGGGCGCGCGCGACTGGGCTCGCCCGCTCGGATGGCGCTGGATCGACATGCTGTTCGAGGACGGTCCGGAGGCCTCGCTCTGGCGCGCGACCTTCGACGGCCGCACGTGGCTGCAGGACGGCGCCGTCTACGCCGGTGGCCGTGCCGACCCCGTGCTCGCCTTCGGCGAGTCGGTCGCGTTCGTTCCGCGCCCGCGCGCGGAGCGGCCGGCGAGCTGGAGCTTCGCGATCCGCTCCGCCGCGCACGAGCTGCGCGGCCACGCCGAGCTGCTGCGCGTCCTGCCGCTGAACTTCGCGATGTGCGACGAGCACGGCGTGCGGATGACGGCGTGGATCGACCGCGCGCTCTACCGCTGCGATCTGGAGGACGGCCGGCGAGGGTACGGCGCGGTCGAGCTGCAGTTCCGCGCCCCGCTGGACGGCGACGCCCCGCATCCGCTGACCGCCGCGCCGCCCGTGCCGCCGATTCGGCGCGAATAGCCGCCCGCTGTGCCAGCCGCGCTGGCACAGTCGGGCGATGGTCTCCGAGGACCGCAGGGTTTCGGCCCTCAGAGGGCCGAAACCCTGCGGTCATCCGCTCGACCTGGCCGTCCGACGGCTGGCGGAGGGCCAGAACGGCGTCGCGCCGATGACCAGTGGGTCACCGCGCCGGCGAGGGGGCGCGGGGCTCGGCCGGCTCCTGCTCGGCCGCCGGCGCCGGCTGCATCCCGGCGACGACCAGCTCCGTCACGTGCGCGGTGAAGCGCTCGAGCAGCGCGTCGTCGAGCTTCGCGTCGAAGGCGCGCTCGAGCAGCGGCCGCGCGGAGAAGAGGAACTCGCAGACGCCGACGACGGTGAAGAAGAAGAGCGTGGGGTCCATCTCCCGCCAGCCGTCGCGCTCCCGCCCCTCGCGCAGCAGCACCGCGTACCAGTCGCGGGCCGGGATCGCGAAGCTCGCGCTGATGCGGTCGACGGCGTCGGGCTCGGCCGACAGCAGCCGCTCGGTCATCAGGCGGTTCACGTAGGGGTAGCGGACGTAGTTGCGCACGATCTCGGCGACGTGCCGCCGGAGCTTCGCGGTCGGATCGAGGGGGGCGTGCGAGAGCCGCTCGAACTCGCCCGTCAACCGCTGCAGCACGCGTTCGAGCAGCGCGTCGAGCAGCCCGTCCTTGCTGCCGAAGCAGTACTTCACCATCGCGACGTTGACCTCGGCGCGCGCGCAGATCTCGCTCACCGAGGCGACCCGCCCGGCACGCTCGACGAACAGGTCGTGCGCTGCGCCGAGCAGTCTCTCTCGCGTGAGGTCTGCGCTGCCGCGGGCCATCAGGCGGACATCGTCGCAGCTCACCGGGCTTGACTTCAACTAAACGCTTATTTAGCATCGCCCACATGTCCTCAGACTCCGTCCGCCTCGGCTGCTGGGCAGCCTTCTGGGGCGATACCAGCCAGGCGGTCGACCAGCTGCTCGACCGCGCCGACGTCGACTACCTCGTCGCCGACTACCTCTCCGAGATCACGATGGCGCTGCTCGCCCGCGTGCGGCAGAAGGACCCCGAGGCCGGCTTCGTGCCGGACGCGATCCGCGTGCTGGCGCCGCGGCTGAAGGAGATCCACACGCGCGGGATCAAGGTCGTCACGAACGCCGGCGCGCTCAACCCCGCCGCCTGCGCGCGGGCGTTCCGCGAGGCCGCGGCCGAGGTCGGGGTGCCGCTGCGCGTCGCCGCCGTGGAGGGCGACGACCTGATGGGCCAGCTCGCCGAGATCCACGCCAGCTCGTCGCGCGACATGTTCACGGGCGAGCCGCTGCCGGCGAAGCCGATGACGATGAACGCCTACCTCGGCGCGCGGCCGATCGCCGCCGCGCTGGCGGCCGGCGCCGACGTCGTCGTGACCGGCCGCGCGGTCGACTCCTCCGTCGTGCTGGGGCCGCTGATGCACGAGTTCGGCTGGACCGACAGCGACTACGACCTGCTCTCCGCCGGAGCGCTCGCCGGTCACATCGTCGAGTGCGGACCGCAGTGCACGGGCGGCAACTTCACCGACTGGGCCGAGGTCCCCGGCTGGGACGACATGGGCTTCCCGATCATCGAGTGCTTCCCCGACGGCAGCGCCGTGGTCTCGAAGCCGGAGGGCACGGGCGGCCTCGTCTCGCCGGCGACGATCAGCGAGCAGATCCTCTACGAGATCGGCGACCCCGGCGCGTACGTGATGCCCGACGTCGTCTGCGACTGGCGCGACGTGCAGCTCGAGCAGGTCGGCGAGAACCGCGTCCGCGCCTGGGGCGCACGGGGGAGCCAGCCGCCACCGACCTACAAGGTCACGGCGACGCACGCGGACGGGTACCGCGTGATGACGACGGCGATGTTCGCCGGCCTCGACGCGGCCGCGAAGGCGCGTCGCGCGGGGCAGGCGCTCGTCAGCCGTGGCGAGCGGCTGATCGCGCAGGCCGGCCACGCGCCGTTCAGCGAGACGTCGATCGAGGTGATCGGCGCCGGCGACACCTACGGGCCCGACCGCCGCCACGACCAGGCGGTCGAGGCGGTCGTGAAGATCGGGGTGCGCCATCCCCAGCGTGCGGCGCTCGAGCTGTTCGCGCTCGAGTACGCGCCGATGGCGCTCGTCGCGCAGGGCATGACGGGCTTCTTCGGCGGCCGGCCACGCGTGGCGCCGGCGATCGGGGTCTACCACCTGCTGGTCGACAAGGGCTCGACGCCGGTGCAGGTGCAGCTCGACGGGAGGACCCTGCCGGTCGCGGTCGCTCCCGGCGACGCCGGCGTCCGCATCGGCACGCCGGCGTTGCCGGACGGGCCGGCAGGCGGGGGCGACGGCGACGGCGCGGGGACCGCATCGGTCGCGGGCGGCGACTTCACCGTCCAGCTGCGCCAGCTCGCCTACGGGCGCAGCGGCGACAAGGGCAACAACGCGAACATCGGCATCATCGCCCGGCGCCCGGAGTTCGTCGAGGCGATCCGCGAGCAGCTGACGTGCGAGCGCGTCGCGCGCTTCTTCGCCCAGTACCTGACCGGCGGCGTCCAGCGCTGGGAGATGCCGGGCCTGTCGGCGATCAACTTCGTGCTCGACGGCGTGCTCGGCGGCAAGGGCGGGACCTCGACGCTGCGCTACGACCCGCAGGGCAAGAGCTTCGCGGCGATGCTGCTCGAGGTCCCGATCCGGGTGCCGGCCGAGTGGGAGGCGAACGGGCTGTTGCGCAGCCGGAGCGCCCAGTGACCCTGCCCGCGAAGGTGCTCGTCGCGAATCGCGGCGAGATCGCGGTGCGGATCATGCGCTCGCTGCGCCGCCTCGGCATCGCGAGCGTCGCCGTCTACCACACCGAGGACGCCGGCGGGCTGGCGGTGCGCGAGGCCGACCAGGCGGTCGAGCTGTTCGGCGCGACGCCGGTCGGCGCGTACCTCGACGTCGCGGCGATCGTCGCCGCCTGTCAGGCGACCGGCGCGGACGCGGTCCATCCCGGCTTCGGCTTCCTGTCGGAGAACGCGGGCTTCGCGCGGGCGCTGGCAGCGGCCGGGATCACCTTCATCGGACCGCCGCCGGCGGCGATCGAGTCGATGGGCGACAAGCTCGAGTCGAAGCGGCTGGCGGCAGCCGCGGGCGTGCCGACGCTGCCCGGCTCCGACGGCGCCGTCGCGAGCGCGCAGGACGCGGCCACGGTCGCGGCTGACGTCGGCTATCCCGTGCTGCTGAAGGCGAGCGCCGGCGGCGGCGGCAAGGGCATGCGGATCGCGGCTGACGCGGGGGCGCTGAGCGAGGCGTTCGAGCGCGCCTCGAGCGAGGCGCTCGCGAGCTTCGGCGACGGACGCGTCTTCGTCGAGCGCTACATCGAGCGGCCGCGCCACATCGAGGTCCAGGTGCTGGCCGACGGTCACGGCACGGTCGTCCATCTGGGCGAGCGCGAGTGCTCGATCCAGCGGCGCTACCAGAAGGTGATCGAGGAGTCGCCCTCGCCGTTCGTCGACGCGGAGACGCGGCGGAGGATGGGGGAGACGGCGGTCGCGCTGGCGCGCGCCGTCGGCTACGTCTCCGCCGGCACCGTCGAGCTGATCGTCGACGAGCAGGGCGACTTCTTCTTCCTCGAGATGAACACCCGTCTCCAGGTCGAGCACCCCGTCACCGAGCTCGTGACCGGCATCGACATCGTCGCCGAGCAGGTCCGGATCGCCGGCGGCGAGGAGCTCGGCTACGGCCAGGGCGAGATCACGCTGAGCGGGCACGCGATCGAGTGCCGCGTCTACGCCGAGGACGCCGACGCCGGCTTCATCCCCGCGACCGGGCGCCTCGCGCTCGTCCGCTTCCCCTCCGGCGAGGGGATCCGGATCGACCACGGCGTCGTCGAGGGCCAGGAGGTGAGCGCGTCGTTCGATCCGATGCTGGCGAAGCTCGCCGCGTGGGCGCCGACGCGCCCGGAGGCGATCGCGCGCGCCCGCGGGGCGTTGCGGCGCACCGTCCTGCTCGGCACGATCACGAACACCGCCTTCCTCGAGCGCGTGCTCGCACAGCCCGCCTTCCAGGCCGGCGACACGCACACCGGCTTCGTCGACGAGCACGCCGACGCGCTCGCCTCGCCGCCGGTCGGCGACGACGACGAGGCCGAGCACGTCCTGCTCGCCGCCGCCGCGCTCGCCAGCCGCCGCTTCGACCAGCGCCTCGCGGTGCCCGATCCGCTCGCCGCGATCGGCGACTGGAGGACCTGAGCGATGAGCTTCGAGATCACGCTCGAGGGCGGCAGCGCGCACGCCGTCGACGTCACCCGCCTCGACGCCCGCGCGATCGTCACGATCGACGGCCGCGAGCATCGCGGCAGCCTTCGCCGCGTCGGCGATGCCTACGAGCTGACGCTCGCCGACCGCGTCGAGCCGCTCTGGATCGTGCTCGACGGCGACGCCGTCCACCTCCACGCCTTCGGGCGCGCCTGGACCGCCACAGTCGTCGACCCGGTCGAGCGCGCCCGCGCGGGCGGGCCGTCGGAGGACGTCGCGAGCGCGCCGATGCCCGGCGTCGTGATCATCGTCTCGGTCGCGCCCGGCGACGCCGTCGTCGAGGGCCAGGGACTGGTCGTGATCGAGAGCATGAAGATGCAGAACGAGATCGTGGCCGTGCGCGACGGGGTCGTCGACCGGGTCTTCCTCGAGGTCGGCGAGACGTTCGATCGCGGGGCCCGCCTGGTCTCGCTCGTGCCCCTGCCCGCGGACGAGGACGAGGACTGATCGATGCAGCGACTCGAGACGCACGTCGACACCTCCTCGCCGACCTACCGCGCCTACCGCGAGCGCAACCTGGAGCTGGCGCAGGAGCTGCGCGAGACGCTCCACAGAGCGCGTCACGAGCGCCCCCAGCGCGCGCTCGACCGGCTCGCCGAGCAGCACAAGCTGACCGTCCACGCGCGGCTCGACCTGCTGCTGGACAAGGGCGCGCCGTTCCTCGAGCTGATGTCGCTGGCCGCCAACCGCCACTACGACGGCGAGGCGCCGCAGGCGCTGCTCGTGACCGGCATCGGGGTCGTCAGCGGCCGCGAGGTGATGGTGATCGCGAACGACAGCTCGTTGAAGGGCGGCGCCTGGTATCCGATCACGACGCGCAAGATCGTGCGCGCGCTGCAGGTCGCGCGCGAGAACCGGCTGCCGGTCGTCCACCTGCTCGACAGCGGCGGCGCGAACCTCCACCTGCAGGACGAGATCTACGCGACCGCCGGGAAGATCTTCCAGCAGCAGTGCCAGCTGAGCGCGGACGGGATCCCGCAGCTCGCGGTCGTCTTCGGCTACTGCACCGCCGGCGCGGCCTACACGCCGACGCTCTGCGACCAGACGATCATGGTGCGCGAGCGGGGCGCGATCTTCCTCGCCGGGCCGCCGCTCGTGAGAGCCGCGACGGGCGAGGACGTCACGACCGAGGAGCTCGGCGGGGCTGACATGCACACGTCGGTCTCCGGCGTCGCCGACTACGCCGTCGACACCGAGGCGGAGGCCCTCGCGCTGGCGCGCGACGTCGTCGCCGTGTGGGCGCGGCGGCCGAAGGCCGACAACGGCGACCGGCGCGAGCCGGAGCCGCCGTTCCACGACCCGCAGGAGCTCTACGGGATCATCCCCGACGACGTCAGAAGACAGTTCGAGATGCGCGAGGTGATCGCGCGGATCGTCGACGGCAGCCTCTTCCAGGAGTTCAAGCCGCACTACGGCGACACGATGGTGACCGGCTGGGCCTACATCTGGGGCTTCAAGGTCGGGATCCTCGGCAACAACGGCGTGATCTTCAGCGAGGCCGCGAACAAGGCGACCACGTTCATGCAGCTGTGCGACCGCGACGGCATCCCGCTGCTGTTCCTCCACAACGTGACCGGGTTCATGGTCGGCAGAGCGTACGAGCGCAACGGCATCACGAAGGACGGGGCGAAGATGCTGATGGTGCAGGCGAACGTGACCGTGCCGAAGATCTCGGTCCTCTGCCACGCCTCGCAGGGTGCCGGCAACTACGCGATGGCCGGTCGCACGTGGGATCCGCGGCTCGTCTACGCCTGGCCCAACTCGCGCTCCTCGATCATGGGGCCCGAGCAGGCCGCCGACGTGCTGACGCAGGTGCGGGTCGCCGGCATGCAGCGCCGCGGCGAGCCGCCGACGCCGGAGGAGACCGAGCGGATCCGCACCGAGGTGACCGCCTACTTCGCGCAGACCTACCACTCCTACTACCTCACCTCCGACCTGCGCGACGACGGCCTGATCGACCCGACCGACACCCGCAACACGCTCGGCATGTCGCTCTCGGCGGTGCTGAACGCGCCGATCGTGCGCGCGCCCGGCGGCGTGCTGCGGATCTGACCGATCGGACCATCCGAGCAGTGCAGAACCCGAAGAAAGGAGCCGCGCGATGAGCGAGGTCGTCACCTACGAGGTCGCGGACCAGGTCGCCTGGCTGACGATCGACCGTCCCGAGGCGCGCAACGCGCTCAGCAGAGCGGTGCGCGACGGCCTCTGGGACGGCTTCCGCCGCTTCCGCGACGACGCCGACGCAGCGGTGCTGATCCTGACCGCCGCGGGCGAGAAGGCGTTCTGCGCCGGCGGCGACCTGAAGGAGATGGCGGGCGCCGCGATGACCGTCCCGCCGCCCGACTTCCTGCCCTACCTGCAGCGCAGCGTCAGAATCGACAAGCCGATCATCGCGGCCGTCAACGGCGTCGCCTTCGCGGGCGGCTTCCTGCTCGCGCAGATGGCCGACCTCGTGATCGCCGCCGACCACGCGAAGTTCGGGATCACGGAGGCGAGAGTCGGGCGCGGCTCGCCGTGGGCGGCGCCGCTGCCGTGGCTCGTGGGACCGCGGGCGGCGATGGAGATCATGGTCACGGCCGAGCCGATCAGCGCGCAGCGCGCCTACGAGCTGGGGCTCGTCAACAAGGTCGTGCCGGCGGCCGAGCTGCGCGACGCCGCGCTCGCGATGGCGCGTGGGATCGCGGCCAACGCGCCGCTGTCGGTGCGGGCGGCGAAGGCGCTCGTCTACCTCTCCGCCGAGCACGGCTGGAGCGCCGCGCTCGACGCCGCGGACACGCTCTACGAGTCCGTCTACCAGAGCGAGGACGCGCAGGAGGGTCCGCGCTCGTTCAAGGAGAAGCGCCCGCCGGTGTGGCAGGGGCGCTGAGCCGGCCGCGGGGCGGCGGCGCCAGCGCCAACGGCCGGCCGAGCCGCGCGAGTGCGAGCACGGCCGCCGCGTGGCGGGCGCTCGCCCGCGCGCTGAGAGCGCCGGCGGGCAGCTCGACCACGAACGCCGTCGTGCCGCGCGAGGTGGCGTCCTGCCAGCCGGTGATGCTGCCCGGCTGGTCGCCGTAGTGGCGGAAGGGGAGGCCGACGAGGCGCGCGTAGCCGCGCTCGAGCACGCGATCGCCGCCGGAGTCGTCGACGAGGCCGGCGTGCTGGTGGTACCAGATCGTCACGGTCGGCCGGACGCGGCGGACGAGCGCGACGAGCGCGCGCGACTCCGGCTCGGACAGCGCCCGCGGCCCCGCGTAGTAGGTGCCGCCCGGCGGATCGATCGGCCGCCAGCGCCAGGGCGAGTTGCGGTTCAGGTCGACGCCGTGGGCGTTCTGGCGCGTGCCGGCCGCGCAGCCGTCGGGGTTGAAGGCGTCGACGAGCCAGAGCGCGACGCCCCGCGGTGGCCGCGCCGAGCGCAGGCGCCGCGTGATCGCCTCGCCGGCCGGCTCGTCGCCGTGGATGCATCCGACCGCCAGCAGGCGGCGCGGCGCCGCCGGGTCGCCGACGACCGTCGCCCGGATCGGCCGCCCGAGCACCGACCGCCCGACCACCACGAGGCGGCGCGCAGGTGCACTCGCCGCGCGCGCGGGGAGCGGGTGGGTGGCCGCCGCGCGCTGCCCACGATCGTCGTGATCGAGGTCGAGCCCGCTGGTCGCGAGCGCGACCAGCCCGAGCAGGACCAGGGCCGCGCTCGCGCGCCAGCGCTGGTTGGCGGGGCGCAGTGCTCGCCGGCCTGTCTCGCCGTCGCCCATGGCGTCCATCTTGCCCGACTCGCGTTCTCACGCATGCATGCCGAGCGCCCCCGACGGTCGCTCAATCCAGCGGACGGCCCGTCAGCCGGCCGTCCGCACCGACCGCGCGGCCTCGTCCTTGAGTCGCTGGCGCAGCTCGCCGCGGCGGATCTTGCCGCTGACGGTCTTCGGCAGCTCGGCGACGAAGTGGATCTCGCGGGGGTACTTGTAGGGGGCCGTCAGCTCGCGGGTGTGGCGCTGCAGCTCGGCCGCGAGCTCGTCACCGGCGACGTGGCCCTCGGTCAGGATCACGAACGCGGTCACGATCTGGGTGCGCTCGGGGTCGTCCTTGCCGACGACCGCCGCCTCCATCACGGCCGGATGCTCGATCAGCGCCGACTCGACCTCGAACGGCCCGATGCGGTACGCCGAGGACGTGATCACGTCGTCGTCGCGGCCCTCGAACCAGAGATATCCGTCGCTGTCGCGCCACGCCTTGTCGCCGGTGTAGTACCAGCCGTCGCGGAACGCGCGCTCGTTCGCGGCGTCGTCGTCGCGGTAGCCGTCGAACAGTCCGACCGGGCGCTCGTAGCCGGGCGCCGCACCCTCCGCGACGCGCACCGCGATGCTGCCGACGACGTCGTTCTCGGCGGGAGCGCCGGCCTCGTCGAGCACGTCGACCGTCCAGCCCGGCACCGGCTTGCCCATCGAGCCGGGGCGGACCTCGACGGCGCGGTAGTTGGCGACCAGCACCGCCGTCTCCGACTGGCCGTAGCCGTCGTACACGGTCAGGCCGCCGGTGCCCTCGCGCCAGGCGCGGATCACCTCCGGGTTGAGCGGCTCGCCGGCGCTCGTGCAGTGCCGCAGTCCGGACAGGTCGTAGGCCGGGAGGTCGGCCTGCACCAGCAGGCGGTAGAGCGTCGGCGGCGCGCAGAACGAGGTGATCCGGGCGTCTTTCAGGAGCCGCAGGATCATGTCCGCGTCGGGCTTGCCGAGCGCGACCTGCACGACCGTCGCGCGCTCGTGGAACTGGCCGAAGAGCCCGCCCCAGGCGGCCTTCGCCCAGCCCGTGTCGGTCACCGTCCAATGGCGGTCGCCGGGCCGCAGGTCGTGCCAGAAGCGCGCGGTCGCCACGTGGCCGAGGCCGTAGGACATCGGCTGGACGACCATCTTCGGATAGCTGACCGTCCCACTCGTGAAGAACAGGATCATCGGGTCCTCCCGCGCAGACCGCGCGGCCGAGACGTCGCCGTCGCCGGCCGCCTCCAGCAGCGCGTCGAGGTCGTGCCAGCCGTCCGCTCTGTCGCCGTCGCCGCGCGCCGCGCCGGCCCCGCCCGCGTCCCAGGCGATCCGGTGGCGCAGCGTCGGCAGCTGCTCCTCGATCGCGTCGAGCTTCGCGACGCCGACCTCGCCCGTGATCGCCGCGACCGCGCCGGCGGCGCGGATCCGGTAGGAGACGTCGCGCGCGGTCAGCTGGTTCGTTCCCGGCATCGCGACCGCGCCGATGCGGATCGCGCCGAGCATCGCCGCGTACCAGGCCGGCACGCGTGGCAGCATGATGAAGACCGGGTCGCCGGGTCCGACGCCGAGCTCGAGCAGTGCGCGCGCCATCCGCCGCGCGTCGGCCGCGAGCTGCGCCGCGCTCTGCTCCGCGACGGTCTCGCCGGCCGCTCCGAGCGAGAGCAGCGCGAGCTCGTCGGGCGCCTCCTCGCCCCAACGCTCGACCACGTCGCGGGTCGGGTTGAAGTCCGCCGGCAGCTCCAGGCGGTAGCTGGCGCGCGCCTCCTCGTAGGAGGTCATGTTCGGCGGCGTCGTCCGATCCGGCCGGGCATGCACGGGCATCTGGCGTCTCTCCTGCAGTCGGCGTGGCCGAGGGCCGCCGGGCCTGCCGGCGGCGTCGTCGCGATCGTAGTTGCGTCGGCCGCGAGGCGTATCGGCGGAAGCGCTAGTGGGCGGCGGCGGTCGCCGCGACTGCCCCGACAGGTAGTGGGGCGCTCGCGGTCCCGGGCGGTCGCGCGGCCGCCCCGAGGCGTATTGGCGGAAGCGCTAGTGGGCGAGAGGGGCTCGCTCGGGTGAACTACCGGCCATGGCCGAGGACCACGGATCGCCGCGCCGCACCGGGCACGGCCGCGGGTGAGCGGCGCTCGCTCCGGCGGACGCCGCCCCGTCGTCGCGGCGCTCGACGACGCGCTCGAGGTCGTCACCGACGGCGCCGTGATCGGCATCGGCGGCGCCGTCACCGCCGGCCACCCGATGGCGCTCGTGCGCGGCATCGCACGTCGCGGCGTGCGCGATCTCACGGTCGTCGCCCCCGTCGGCGGGATCGAGGTCGACCTGCTGATCGCCGCCGGCTGCGTGAGCACGGTCGTCGGCGCGTACGTCGGCGTCGAGGTCGTCGCCGCCGTCGGGCCGGTCTTCCGGCGCGCGGTCGAGCGCGGCAGCGTCGCGGTCGTCGAGCTCGACGAGGCACACGTGCTGCTGGGCCTGCGGGCGGCGGCGCAGAAGCTGCCGTTCCTGCCCTGGCGCGGCGGCGTCGGCACCTCCTTCCCGCAGCTCAACCCGGGGCTCGTCGCGTTCGACGACCCGGTCCGCGGGGAGCCGCTGCTCGCGATCCCCGCGCTCGAGCTCGACGTCGCGTTGGTCTACTCGGAGATCGCCGACGAGTTCGGCAACGCGCAGCCGGTCGGCACCGGCAACATGGACGGGCTGCTCGGCGCGGCCGCCGAGAAGGTCGTGCTGCAGGTCGACCGGATCGTCGCGACCGAGGAGATCCGCCGCTACCCGGAGCGGACCCTGTTCTGGCGCGACACCGCCGTCGTCCGCGCGCCGTTCGGCACGCACCCGTACTCGAACGGCTGGATGACGGCCGACGAGCAGCACCTGCGCGACTTCGTGCGCGCCGCGAAGGAGGGCGAGGAGGCGGTCGACGCGTACCTGCGCCGCCACGTGCTCGACGCCGAGGACAACGACGCCTACCTCGAGGAGGTCGGCATCCGCCGGCTGACCTCGCTGCTGGTGTGAGCGCCGCCGTCCGCCCAGCGTCGGTCGACGAGCTGTTCGCGATCCTGCTCGCGCGCGACCTGCGCGACGACGACCGCACGATCATGGTCGGCGCCAACATGCCGATGGCGCGCGCCGCGGCGATGCTCGCGAACATGACGACCCACCCCGACGCGCGGATCATGATCGGCCTCGGGGTGCAGAGCCTCGGCGGCGGCGAGGCGCCGGCCGTCCATCCGTTCCTCTTCGACCCGCGCACGCTCGCGGCCGAGACGTTGATGCACCAGAGCCGCGTCTTCGACGACATGAGCCGTCCCGACGTCTTCTTCGTCGGCGGCCTGCAGCTCGACCAGCGCGGCAACATCAACCTGTTCGGCATCCCGGACGGCGACGGCGGCTGGAAGATGCGCGGGCCGGGCGGCCTCGCGCTCGCGACGATGAGCAGCCACTGCCGCGGCTACTACGTCGTGATGCCGCGCCACGACGCCCGCACGTTCGTCGAGCGCGTCTCGCTGATCACCGCGCTCGGCGACGCGCAGGAGCGGCGGCGGCTGAAGCTCCCCGGCGGCGGGATCCGGCTCGTGCTCTCGCCGCTCGGCGTCTTCGACTTCGACGCCGCGGGGGACATGCGCGTGCGCTCGCTGCACGACGGCGTCGAGCCCGACGCCGTGCGCGAGGCGACGGGCTTCCCGCTCGCGATCCCCGACGACGTGCCGCGTACCGTCGCGCCGACGGCGGACGAGCTGCGGACGCTGCGCGAGCGCGTCGACGTCCATGGCACGCTCGCGAGCTGACGGGATCGGTCCGATCGCGCCCCGGATCGAGCCGGTCCGCGCGCCCGACGCCGAGCAGCGCGCGCTGCTGGCGACGACGCTCCCGCGCGCCGACGGGGGCCCGCTCAACCTCTTCGCCACGCTCGCCCACGCGCCTCGCCTCGCGCGCCGCGTGAGCGCGCTCGGCGGCTACTTCAGCGTCCACGCCGCGATCGCGCCGCGCGACCGCGAGCTCGTGGTCCTGCGCACCGCGGCGCGCGTCGAGAGCGACTACGAGGTCGCGCACCACCGCGTGATCGGAGCCGCCGCGGGGCTGACGGCGGAGGAGATCGAAGCTGCCGTCGATCCCGCGCTGCCTCACCCGTGGACGCCGGCCGACCGCGCGCTGCTCGACCTCGCCGACGAGCTGATCGCCACCCACCGGATCTCCGACGCGACGTGGTCGGGGCTGGCCGGTCGCGCGGAGGCGGAGCGGATCGAGCTCGTCGTGCTGGCGGGCACCTACGCGCTGCTCGGCGGCGTGCTGAACGGGCTCGGCGTCGAGCTCGACGCCTCGCCGCCGGCGACGTAGGCGCCTCAGCCCGGCAGCACCGCCCGCACCGACACGACCGTGCTGCCGTCCGGCTTCACGCAGGCGGCCTCGACGACGTCGCCGTCGAGCGCCAGCAGCTCGCAGCCCACGGAATCGCCCGGTCGCGTCGGCGCGCGGTAGGTGACCTTCACCTCGGTGCCGGCGGGCAGCGCCTCGACGCCGAGCCACTCGGTCGCGGCGCGGAAGAAGGCGTGCAGGGCGATCGGGCCGTGCGCGATGATGCCGCCGAACTCCGAGGCCGCGGCGGCGGCCGGGTCGACGTGCAGCGGGTTGTGGTCGCCGGACAGCTCGGCGTACGCGTCGATGTTGTCCTGCGTCACGGTGTCGGTGACGGTCGGGAATGCTCCCCGTGCAGCGCTCATCAGCTGGTCTCCTCGCCGGGGCCGGTCGGCCACACGATGATCTTGCGTCCCGTCACGATCCGCGCGTCGCTGCGCGCGTCGCGGACGTCGAACTCGATCGTCACGAACGGCCGCTCGCGACGGACCTCCTTCGCGCCGACCCAGGTCGTGATCGCGACGTCGCGGTCGACGGGCAGCTGCGCGTGGAACTCGAGCTCCTGCTTCGCCAGGATGCTGCCGGAGGGGATCCCGCCCATCGCGCGCCGCAGCGCGCGCAGGAAGAGCACGGGGAAGACCGCCGGCGGCGCCAGCCGCACGTCGGCGGCGGCGCCGATCGGGCCCGCGAGGCGGCCGGCCAGCGCGGCGCTCACCGGCTCCTCGAAGGGGCCGAAGCGCTCGTCCACGACGAGCTCGTCGTAGGCGACGTTCGACAGGGCGGGCGCGTCCTCACTCGGTCTGGTCATGTCCGCTACTCTGCGCGACGCCGCACCGCGCTCCAACTGGCGCTACTGCCAGTCGACCGTGACCACCGAGTCGGAGAGAGTCGACCGCGATGATCGCCTGGCTGATCCCCACGTTCGCGTATGTGGTCCTCGTGGGCGCGCTGAGCGTGACGGGCAAGCTCGCCCTGCGGACGCTCAGCTGGTACGACCTGATCCTCTGGACCGGCGTCGGCTACGTGCTCGCCGCCGGCGTGCTGCTCGCGCTCGGCAGAACCGAGCTGCGGATCGTCTCGGGCACCGGCTGGGCGGCGCTCTCCGGCGTCGTGGCGATCGGCGGCCTGATCTCGCTCTACGTCGCACTCGGTGCCGGCGACGCGGGCAAGGTGACGGCGGTCTCCGCCGCCTACCCGGTCTGCACGCTGCTGCTGGCGGCCGCGTTCCTGTCGGAGCCGCTCACGCTCGCGCGCACCGCCGGCGCCTGCCTGGTCGTCGGCGGCGTCATCGTCTTGACGGTGGCGAGCTAGGCTCCGAAGCGCTCGGCTGCTCGCTCGGCGACGCCTCGTAGAGCGCCGCGTGCGCGACGCGCAGCTTGTACTTCAGGACCTTCCCCCCGACCGTCGCGGGAAGGTCGTCGACGAGCACGATCCGCTTCGGCGCCTCGAAGCCGGCGAGCGTCTCGCGCGAGAAGGCGACGAGCTCGTCCGGGTCCGGGTCGCTGCCCGGGGTGGGGATCACGAAGGCGGTGACGGCCTCGCCCCAGCGCTTGTGGGGCAGCCCGACGACGGCGGCCTTCTGGACGTCGGGGTGCTGGTGCAGGACCGCCTCCACGCGCAGGCTCGAGACGTTCTCGCCGCCGGACTTCACGACGTCCTTCGAGCGATCGACCATGATCCGCAGGCCGTCCTCGTCGTAGGTGCAGACGTCGCCGGAGTGGAACCAGCCGTCGCGGAAGGCGTCCTTCGTCGCCTCCTCGTCGCGGTAGTAGCCGGCCGTCACGACGGGCGAGCGGTAGACGACCTCGCCCGGCACGCCGACGCGCCCGCGCAGCGAGTTGCCCTCGGCGTCGACGACGTCGCCGGCGACGAGCGGATTCGGCACGCCGACGTAGTTGAGCGCGGGCGAGGTCGCCTCGAACGTATCGCGCCACTTGTCCGGCCAGAAGCGGTGGCAGGAGATCGCCTCCGTCTGTCCCAGGATCTCGCAGGCGACGAGGTCCTCGCGGCAGAGGCGCTTGAGGTCGGCGACGAGCTGCGGCGGCGCCGCCGTCCAGCCGTAGACGACGACGCCGAGCGAGGCGCCGTCGTAGCGCTCCGGCTCGCGCTCGAGCGCGCCGACGAGGTCGGCGAGCATCGCGGGGGAGCCGCTCCACAGCGCCGTCACGCGCTCCTGCGTGATCGCCGCGGCGATCTGCTCGGGGTCGTAGCCGCGCCCCATCACGAGCGTGCCGCCGGACAGGAAGGCGGGGATCGAGAAGATCTGGTCCGCGATGTGGTAGATCAGCGGCAGGAAGGCGCCGAGCTTCAGGTCGCACTCGATCCGGATGCCGCGCGTGAGCGTCAGCGCGAACGAGTAGGCGGCCAGGTAGCTGTAGCTGTGCGACACCATCACGCCCTTCGGCAGCGCCGTCGTGCCGGAGGTGAAGATGATCTCCCAGATGTCGTCGGCGTGGATCTCGACGTCCGGCTCGGTGCTCGCGGCGCCCTCGAGGAAGTCGAGGAAGGAGACGCTGCCCGCGACCACGCCGCCGCCGATCTCGATCGTCACGTCGGGCGTCAGGCGCTGCCGTGCGAACGCCTCCTGCGCCTGCGGCCACAGGACCGCGTCGACGATCGTCAGGCGCGGCTCAACGCGCTCGATCAGGTGGCCGACGACGTCGGGCGCGAGCATCGGGTTGACGGGCACGCACGTCAGCCCCGCCTTCGCGATCCCGAACTTCGTCAGATACGCCTCGACCGAGTTCTCGCAGAACAGCAGGACGCGGTCGCCGCGCTGCAGGCCGCGGGCGAGGAGCGCGTTCGCGATCCGGTTCGCCAGCTCGTCCGCCTGCCGGTAGCTGACGCGCTGGTGCTGGGGGTGGGCGTAGGCGCCCTCCCACGCGACGATCGCGTCCTTCTCGGGATAGCTCCAGGTGAGTCGCTCGAACAGGTCGCCGACGCTGGTGCGCTCCCAGCGCGCGACCGCCCGGCGGCCGTGCAGGTTGGTGACGTCCATCTGCCGAGACGCTAGGCGGCAGCGGGCGAAACCGGTCCTAGCGCAACCGCCAGTCGCCCGGCCGAAACGGCGCGGATAGGGTCGAGGCGAGACCGAGACGACCCCCTCAGGAGGCAGCGCGACCGTGGACTTCGAGCCGACTGATCGCTGCAAGGCGCTGCTGCAGCGCGTGCGCGATTTCATGCAGGAGCACGTCTACCCGAACGAGCGCGAGGCGGAGGAGGCGCTCGACCGCGAGGTCGACGAGCAGACGCCGTTCCCGGCGATCCTGGTGGAGCTGCGGGCGAAGGCGAAGGCCGAGGGGCTGTGGAACCTGTTCCTCCCGAGCGAGCAGTACGGGCCCGGGCTGACGAACGCCGAGTACGGCGTGCTGTGCGAGGAGATGGGCCGCGCGACGCTCGTTGCCCCCTACGTCTTCAACTGCCAGCCGCCCGACAGCGGCAACGCCGAGATCCTCGTCGAGCACGCGAACGCCGTCCAGCGCGAGCGCTGGCTCGAGCCGCTGCTCGAAGGCGAGCTGCGCGGCTGCTACTCGATGACGGAGCCGGAGACGGCCGGCTCGGACCCGACCGGCCTCGCCTGCGCCGCCGTCCTCGACGGCGACGACTGGGTGATCGACGGCCGCAAGTGGTGGACGACGAACGCGCTCGGCGCGGCCTTCGCGATCGTGATGGCGGTCACCGACCCCGAGGCGCCGAAGCACAAGCGCGCGACGATGATCATCGTCCCGACCGACACGCCGGGCTTCAACCTCGTGCGCCCGCTCTCGAACATGGGCCACACGGCCGGACCCGGCCACTGGGAGGTCGCCTACGAGGAGTGCCGCGTGCCGGCCGCCGCGGCGACGCTCGGCGAGCGCCAGAGCGGCTTCAGAATCTCGCAGGACCGCCTCGGGCCCGGACGGATCCACCACTGCATGCGGCTGATCGGCGTCGCCGAGCGCGCGCTCGAGCTGATGTGCCAGCGGGCCAACACGCGCGAGCTGTTCGGCGGCGTGCTGGCCGACAAGCAGTTCGTCCAGGACTTCATCGCACGCTCGCGGATCGAGATCGACCAGGCGCGTCTCGTGACCGCGCACGCGGCCTGGAAGCTCGACCAGGTCGGCAACCGCCTCGCTCGCGAGGAGCTGTCGATCACGAAGGTCGCGGTCCCCGAGATGGCGCTGAACGTGGTCGACCGCGCGATCCAGGTGTGGGGCGGGGCGGGCGTCTCCGACGACACGCCGCTCGCCTCGATGTACCGCTACAACCGGATGCTGCGGATCGGCGACGGCGCCGACGAGGTGCACAAGCAGGTGATCGCGCGCATCGAGCTGCGCAAGTTCGCCGAGCTGCCGGCCGACCGCTACGTGCGCGACGCCTCCGCGCCGGTCGCGGCCGGGGAGCGGTGATGGGCCCGCTCCTCGGCACGCCCGCCGCCTCCGCGACCGACGGCGCCTACCGGACGCTGCTGGTGGAGCGGCCGCGCGACGGCGTCGTGCTCGTGACGCTCAATCGCCCCGAGCGGCTCAACGCGATCACGTTCGAGATGTTCGACGAGCTGCACCAACTGTGCGGCGACCTCAAGCAGGACCGCGACGTGCGCGTCGTCGTCCTGACCGGGGCGGGCCGCGGCTTCTGCGCCGGCCTCGACCTCGACGACGCGATCACGCTGTCGGACATGACGCCGCACGAGATGATGCTCGGCCAGCAGTACTGGGCGGGCGCGTTCGTCAACTTCCACGAGCTGCCGCAGCCCGTGATCGCGGCCGTCAACGGCGCTGCCGCGGGCGGCGGCCTCGGCCTCGCGCTGGCGGCCGACATCCGCCTCGCCGCGCCCGCGGCGCGCTTCAACGCCGCCTTCGTGCGGATCGGGCTGTCGGCCGGCGACGTCGGCGTCTCGTGGTCGCTGCCGCGCGTCGTCGGACTCGGCCGTGCCGCCGAGATCATGCTGACGGGACGCTTCCTCGACGCCGCGGAGGCGGCCGAGATCGGCCTCGTCAACCGCGTCGTGCCGGCCGAGGCGTTGCTCGACGCCGCGTTCGAGACGGCCGAGCAGATCGCCGCCAACTCGCCCTTCGGCGTCACGCTGACGAAGCGGGTGCTGAACGCGAACGTCGACGCCGGCTCGCTCGGCCAAGCGGTCGAGGTCGAGAACCGCGGCCAGACGCTGGCGACGCGCGGCGAGGACTTCAGAGAGTCGCTCAGCGCCTTCCGCGAGAGGCGCGCGGCACGCTTCACGGGTGCCTGAGCCGATGGCGCCGCTGACGGTCGGGATCGAGCCGCAGGGCACGTCCGTCCGCGCGATGGGGGAGATCGCGGCGGCCGCCGACGCGGCCGGCCTCGAGGCCGCCTGGACGCCCGAGCTCTACAACCGCTCCGCCACGATCGCGCTGGCGGAGATGGCCCACCGGACGTTGCGCTGCACGGTCGGGACCGCGATCGCCTACGGCGTCGGTCGCAGCCCGCTGACGCTGGCCGCGGAGGCGCGCGACCTCGACGAGATCTCCGACGGGCGCTTCGTGCTCGGCCTCGGCAACGGCACGCGGCGGATGATCGAGGACTGGCACGGTCAGGACCCGGCGGCGCCGGCCGTGCGGATGGAGGAGCTGGTCGTCCTCGTGCGCAAGCTGTGGCGGCTGCACCTCGAGCCGGTGCGCCACGACGGCCGCTTCTACCACCTCCACATCACGCCGACCGGCGACCTCGTCGAGCCGCCGCGCGAGCGGATCCCGGTCTACACCGCCGGCGTCAACCCGCGCATGATCGAGACGGCCGGGCGCGTCGCCGACGGGCTGCTCGGCCACACGCTGTTCACGATCCCGTACATCCAGGAGGTTGTGAAGCCGGCGATCGCTCGCGGTGCGGAGAAGGCGGAGCGCGACCCGGCGGAGGTGCGGCTCGCGAGCCTCGTCTTCGCCGCCGTCCACGAGGATCCGGAGCGGGCGCGGAGGGAGGTCGCGGCGCAGATCGCCTTCTACGCCTCCGCCAAGACGTACGCGCCGCTGCTCGAGCGGATCGGCTTCGCCGCCGAGGGGCGAGCGATCCGCGAGGCGTTCGGACGGCGCGACCTCGACGCGATGGTCGCAGCGGTGTCCGAGCGGATGGTCGACGCGCTCGCGGTCGCCGGCACGGCTGCCGACGTGCGCGCCGCGCTGCGCCGCTACGAGGGCGTGCTCGACCACGCGATCCTCTACACGCCGAGCTTCCGGCTCTCGCAGGAGCGGATCAGCGAGAGCTCGCTCGGGCTGATCGAGGCGGTCGCCGGGTGGGGCGCCCCGGCGCCTGGACCGCGTAGCGCTGGTGCTTAGCGCATGCGACAGTTGCCCTCCGCGCCGCCGGACGCTTTGATTCGGCGACCGTGTTCAACGCGCTCACATCCGAGGAGCTGCTGGTCGGCGTCGGCCGCGTGCTCCGGATGGCGGCGGCCGCGGACGGAGCGCTCGAGGACTACCAGCGCAGCCAGATCCTCTCCGCCTACAGCGTGACGCGTCTGCTCGCCGCCGAGCACGCGGCCGCGGCCGAGCTGCTGGCCTGGCTGCGCGCCGAGCTCGACGCCGTGCTCGACGACGACCGCCGCGAGCTGGTCCTCGACGCACGCGCGCGGGTCGAGGCGGCGCGCACCGGCGTCGAGGTCGGCGACGCGCTGGTGGACCTCCTCGCCGCGCTGCCGCGCGAGGATCCGCGCCGCGCCGGCGTCCACCGCGTGCTGCGCGAGCTGATCGACCGCGAGGTAGCGGCGCTGGCGCGGACGCCTTCGATGCGGTCGGCCGCTGTGCGCTCTCGCTCGGCTCCGTCGTAGGTCGCTCTCCGAACCGCCGCTGGACGGCGGCTGCGAGGGCTTGCGAGCCTGGCGCGTTGCCGATGAGCGCAGGTCTACTCCCCTTAGCGGGGAGCAGACCTGCGCTCCTCGGGAGCGATCTGGAGATCTACCGCTCTCCGAGCGCGCCGATCAGGCGGCGGAGGTTGGCCTCGACGCGCGCGGCCGGGACGCCGTTCGTCGGCGCGGAGACGATCACGTGGTCGAGCGCGCGGCGATGTCCGCCGAGCCGCTCGGCGACCTGCGCCGGCGTTCCGGCGATCGCGAACGTGTCGATCATGCGATCGGAGACGGCCGCGCGCATCGCGTCGAGGTCAGCGGCGCGGAAGGCCTCGCGGATCGCCTGCGTCTCCTGCTCGAAGCCGTGGTGCCCGAAGACCGCGTCGTAGGACTTGACGGTCCCGTAGAAGGCGAGCTGGCTGGACGCGTCGCGGCGCGCGAGCTCCTCGTCGTCGTCGGCCGCGCACAGCACCATCGAGGCGAGCTCGATGCCGGCCACGTCGCGCTCGGCGTGCTCGGCGCCGCGCGCGAGCGCGGGGCGCACGACGGCGTCGAGGTAGTCGAGCGACATCAGTGGATGGCCGATGTAGCCGTCCGCCACGCGCCCGGCGCTCTCGATCATGCGCGCGCCGACGCCGCCGGTGAAGATCGGGATCTGCTCGCGCAGCGGCGGCGTGCCGTCGGGGATCGGGTACACGGCGACGCGATAGAAGCGCCCCTCGTGCTTGACGGGCTCGAGGTGGAGGCGGAAGAGCCGCCGCAGCAGCGGGACGAGCTCCTCCATCCGGCCCGCCGGGGAGGCCGGGTCGAGCCCGTGCCAGTCGGAGACCATGCGGCGCGTGCCGTTGCCGAGGCCGAGCACGAAGCGGCCGCCGGCGACCTCGTCGAGGTCGCGCGCCTCCGCCGCGAGCATCAGCGGCGAGCGCCCGACGCCGTACATCACCGCCGAGCCGACGCGGACCTCGGAGGTCGCCGCGGCCATCAGCGCGAGCGACACCGTGGCCGTGCGGTTGAACAGCTCGCTGGTCCAGACGTCGAGGCCGGCGCGGCCGGCCTCGCCGGCCATCCGGGCGGTCTGGTCGAGCTGTGGCGCAAAGGTCGAGATCCCGAGGCTGGCAGGTTCCATGGAACCGCATGAAAGCCGACACCCCGCACCGAGTCGCCTCCCCGAAGCGCCAGTCACACCCGAGCGCACCCGTCCACCGCGCGCGACCGAGGAAGCGCCACCCACCGCAGGTATCGCCTCTGGGCGATACCTGCAAGTGATCGCGAAGCGATCGCCGCCTAGCGCTTTCGCCAATGTCCCTCCCTCGAGGACCGCGGTACCGTCGCTCCCATGGCCCGTTCGAGCGAGGAGCAGATCGACGCGGCGAAGGCGGACGCGCTGCTCGCGACGATGCGCGCCGCCGGCTCGGCCGACGCCAGCAGTCGCGTCACGTACCTCGAGCAGCTGGAGGGCGGCTGGTCGCGCCACTCCTACGCCGCGCGCGTCGACCACGGCGACGGCGAGGGCGAGCGGGCGTACATCCTGCGCGCCCGGCCCGCCGGCTCGCTGCTCGACACCGATCTCGGCGAGGAGTTCCGCACCTACGCGCTGCTCGTGGATGCGCCGCTGCCGACGCCCGGCGTGCACGGCTTCGAGCCCTCCGGTGACACGCCCTTCACGGGGCCCTTCTTCGTCATGGACCGGCTCGACGGGCACGCGGTGAACGTCTGGCGCAGACCGGATCGCGACGAGCTGGCGCGCGACTGGGATGGGCCGAGAGGGGTCGCGAGCGATCTCGTCGACAACCTCGTCGCGATCCACGCGATCGATCCGCTCGCGGCCTCCGCCGCGGTCACGCCGCGCACCTTCCGGGAGACCGTCGACCGCTGGGACGGCATCTACCACGAGATGGCGCTCGTCGCCGATCCGGTGGTCGAGGAGGCCTACGCCTGGATCCGGGAGCGTGAGCCCGACCCCGTCGCGCCCGCGCTCGTGCACGGCGACTACCGCATCGGCAACTGCCTGATCGACGGCGGCCGCGTCACCGGGATCCTCGACTGGGAGCTGTCCTCCGTCGGCGATCCGCGCTTCGACCTCGGCTACATGGCGCTCGACTACCAGGCCGGCAAGTTCACGACGCCGGGCTCGTCGCTGCTGAACGCGACCGCCGACCGCGCCTGGTTCCACGAGCGCTACGCGCGCCGCTCGGGCCGCCCCGTCGACCCCGAGGTCGTGCGGACGTACACGGCGCTCGGCGCGCTGATGCTGTTCGCGATCATGACGACGGGCGTGAACGTCTACGCGAAGGGCGAGACGACGGACGTGCGGATGGCGTGGGGACGGTTCGCGCTGCCCGGGCTGCGGCAGGACCTCGCGCGGCTGATGGACTGGTGAGCGGGGTGACTGGCGCTAGCGCTAGTGCTTCGCGCGGCGGGCCGGTGCGATGCTCAGCCGGCTTTGAAACGGGGACGACGGAGGGTCGCATGGACGATCTCGATCCGGCGAAGGTGAAGCTCGACCTGTCGAGCGCCGCCCGCTGGAGCTCGCTGACGCTGCCGCACCTGATCGAACGCGACGGCCTCGAGCTCGACAAGCCGGCGATCGTCTTCGAGGACCGCTCGCGCACCTACGGCGAGCTGCGCGAGGCGAGCCGGCGCGTCGCGAACGCGCTCGTCGGACTCGGCATCGAGGAGATGGACCGCGTCGCGGTGCTGAGCGCGAACCGCCTCGAGTTCATCGAGCTGGAGGTCGGCATCGCGGCGGCGCGCGCGATCATGGTGCCGCTCAACTGGCGGCTGCGCGGGAACGAGCTGGCCAACCTGCTGCGCCGCTCGGCGACCCGCGCGATCTTCGTCGAGGAGCGCTTCCTCGGCACGATCCTCGAGCTGCGCCGCTCCGGCGATGTCCCCGATCTGCGGACCGTGATCACGCTCGAGGGCGGTGGCGGCGACCTCTCCTTCGAGGAGCTGTGCGGCTCCTCCTCGGCGGAGCGCCCGGCGCGGGAGGGGAGGCTCGAGGACCCGCACGAGATCATCTTCACCTCCGGCACGACGGGCAAGCCGAAGGGCGTCGTGTGGACGAACGGCACGCTGATGTGGAACTCGCTGCAGCAGCTGAGCGACTACCAGCTCGGTCCGCAGCACTCGACCTACGCGATCATCGACCTCTACTACATCGGCGGCCGGCACGACTTCACCTGGCCGATCCTCCACCAGGGCGGGACCGTGCACGTCAAGCGCTCGGGCGGCTTCGACGCCGAGGACGTCGTGCGCTACGTCGCCGAGCAGCGCATCACGCACGTGCTGTGGGTCCCGACGATGCTCTACGAGATCCTGCGGCTGCCGACGCTGGAGGAGTACGACCTGAGCGCCCTCGAGATGATCATGTGCGGCGGCCAGCCGCTGTCGACCGCGGCGACCGAGCGGGCGCAGCGCGCCTTCCCGCAGACCGACTTCATCCAGGTCTACGGGCTCACGGAGGGCGGCGGCTCGGTCACCTTCGTGCGCCCGCAGGACGCGCGCCGCAAGCCGGGATCGGCCGGCAAGCCGTCGCTCCACGTCGAGCTGCGGCTCGCCGGACCCGACGGCGGCGCGGTGCCCGAGGGGGTCGACGGCGAGATCCTCGTGCGCGCCCCGTCGGTCACCGCCGGCTACTGGGACGACGCCGAGCTGACGGCGCGCCAGATCGTCGACGGCTGGCTCCACACGGGCGACATGGGCCACCTCGACGAGGACGGCTTCCTCTTCATCTCCGGTCGCAAGGGCGACATGATCATCAGCGGCGGGATGAACATCTTCCCCGCCGAGATCGAGGACGTGCTGCGAGAGCATCCGGACGTCGCCGACGTGGCGGCGATCGGGGTGCCGCACGAGAAGTGGGGCGAGACCGTCTTGGCGGTCGTCGAGGCCGAGGCGGGCGCCGTGATCGACGAGCAGGAGCTGATCGCCTTCTGCACGGAGCGGCTGGCCGGCTACAAGAAGCCGACCTCGGTCCGCGTCGTCGAAGAGCTGCCCCGGACCGTCGGCGGCAAGCCGAAGAAGTTCCTGCTCCGGGAGCGTTTCTCGGAGGCAGGCGAGTCGGTCCTGCCGTAACGGAGGGAAGTGCAGGTCAGGCGACTGTCGGATCGGACAGTTGCCCGTCAGCCGGCCCGCGAGCAGAGTGATTCGCGACGGAGCGACTTCGGTCCAGGAGAGAGATGAGCCAGACTCAGGCAGAGCCCAGCGGCCGCGACGCCTTCATCGGCGTCGACGTCGGCGGAACGCACACGGACGTGTCCGTGATCTACAACGGACGGGTGGAGCGGGGCAAGGCCCTGACCACCTACGACGACTTCAGCCGCGGCGTGCTCGAGGCGGTGTCGGTCGCCGCCGGGAGCTACGAGATCGGGATGGAGGAGCTGCTCGAGAAGACGCAGCTCTTCATCAACGGCACGACGGTCGTCACGAACGCGATCACCCAGCTGCGCGGCTCACGCGTCGGCGTGCTCGTCACGAGCGGCTTCGGCGACGCCTTCCGGCTCGCCGGCGGCCCGCGCACGACCGAGCTCGACGATCACCTGCAGCTGAACGTGCCCGACCTCGTGGACCGTCGCGCGATCATCGACATCGACGAGCGCGTCGACTGGTCGGGCAGCGTGCTGGTCCCGCTCGACACCGAGCAGGTCAAGACCGCCGTGCGCCACCTGGTCGAGGAGATCGGCGTCGACGCGGTCGCCGTCTGCTTCCTCTGGAGTCACGCCAACGGCGAGCACGAGCTCGCCGCCGAGGCGGCGATCAAGGAGCTCTATCCCGACCTCTTCGTGACCCCCTCGCACCGCGTCTTCCCGGTCGAAGGCGAGACCCGTCGCTGGACGACGGCGATCCTCAACTCGTTCGTGCAGGACCGCGCCGAGGTCTACCTCACCTCGCTCGACGAGAAGCTGCGATCGTCGGGACTCGGCGGCGGGCTCGCCTTCTTCCAGGGACTCGGCGGCGGCATCAGCCTCGAGAAGGCGCGCCAATACCCGCTCGGCCTGCTCGGCTCCGGCCCGGCCGGCGGCGCGATCGGCGCGAACGAGCTGGCCAGACGGATGGGCAAGAGACGCGTGCTGCTCGGCGACATGGGCGGCACGAGCTTCGACACCGGGATCATCGTCGACAACGAGATCCACATCGAGAAGAACCTCGAGCTCGGTCCCTTCATGACGGGCGTCAACCTCGTCGACGTCGTCTCGGTCGGCGCCGGCGGCGGCTCGATCGGCTGGGTCAGCGAGCGCGGCGTGCCGCAGGTCGGCCCCCACAGCGCGGGCTCGACCCCGGGTCCCGCCGCGCTCGGACGCGGCGGCGAGCAGCCGACCGTCACCGACGCGATGGTGACGCTCGGCTTCATCGACCCCGACAACTACCTCGGCGGTCGCGTCCAACTCCAACCCGAGCTCTCCCGCGAGGCGCTCGACCGCGTCTTCGGCGCGCGCTACGGCTGGAGCACGGAGGAGTCGGCGGCCGCCGTCCACGACCTCGTCGTCGTCAACATGGCGAACGCGGTGCGCGAGGTCAGCGTCGGCAAGGGCCACGATCCGCGCGAGTTCCTCTTCCTCGCCTACGGCGGCACGCTGCCGCTGTTCGCCTCGCAGATCGCCGACCGCCTCAACATCTCGACGATCGTGATCCCGCAGAACAGCTCGGTCTTCTGCGCGCTCGGACTGCTCTCATCCGACTACGTGATGCGCTCGGACCAGGGCGTCGGCTGGGACCTCAGCAAGCCCGACGGCGTCGAGCGCGTCAACGCGATCGCCGAGAGAATGGTCGCCGAGGCGATCGCGCAGATGGAGTCCGAGGGCTTCCCGCGCGAGCAGATCGACGTCGCCCGCAGCGCCGACATCCGCTTCCAGGGGCAGGCCTACGAGCTGACGCTGCCGATGCCGGCGCGGACGCTGACCGAGGACGATGCGCCGAAGATCTTCGACGAGTTCCTCTCCCACTACGAGCAGACCTACGGCGAGGGAACCGCCTGGAAGGGCGTGCCGGCGTCGCTCATCAACTACAGCGTCACGGTGACCGGGCGGCAGGAGCGGCCGAGCATCGCCGGCCCGCCGCGCAACGGCGCGACGGGCGAGCTCACGCGCGAGATGCGCGAGGTCTTCCTGCCGGGCGAGCGGCGCCGCGAGTCGGTGCCGGTGATCGACGACGCGCGCTTCACCGCCGGCACGCGCGTCGAGGGCCCGGCGATCATCGACGCCGTCGACACCACGATCTACGTGCCTCCGGGAACCACGGCGGAGCGCGACGAGTACATGAACTACGTCCTGACCCGTTGAGGAGCGACCGATGAGCACTGCCGACTACGACGTCATTGCGGCCGAGGTCCATCGCAAGGCGCTGCAGAACCTGACCGACGAGATGGCGATCACGCTCGTGCGGACCTCCGGATCGCCGATCGTGACGGAGTCGAAGGACTTCTCGACCTGCCTGATGGACACGAACTGCGAGCACCTCGGGTTCTCGTCCTACGTGCTCTTCCACGTCGGCTCGTCGCTGATCGGGACGAGAGCGATCATCGACCTGGTCGCCGAGTCGAACTACGACCTGCAGCCGGGCGACGGCTGGATCGTCAACGACCCCCACACCGGCGGGGCGATGCACCAGGGCGACGTCTCGATCATCATGCCGACGTTCTACGACGGCGAGCACCTCGGCTGGAGCTTCGCCAACATGCACGTCCTCGACGTCGGCGGCGTCGGCATCTCCGGCTACGCGCCCGGCGCCCATGACGTCTGGCAGGAGGGGATGCGCTTCCCGCCGATCCAGATCATCCGCGAGGGCGCGATCGACCCGCAGTGGGAGGCGTACATCGCCGCCAACGTGCGGGCGCCCGGCGCGGTCCTGAACGACATCCGCTCGATGGTGGCCGCCAACAACACCGCGACCGGCAAGCTCAACCAGATCATCGACGAGTTCGGGCTCGAGAACCACCGCAAGTACTGCGAGATCAACAAGGACCTGAGCGAGCAGGTGCTGCGCGAGCGGATCGCGAGAATCCCGGACGGCGTCTACGAGGCCGTCGACTGGAACGAGTTCGACGGCCACGAGGGCCCGGACCGGCTGCTCGAGCTGCGCTGCCGGCTGGAGGTCGACGGCACCGACCTGCGCTACAGCTACTCGGGCGTCCCGCAGATCGACGCGTTCGTCAACTCGACCCGCGGCCCGATGTTCGGCCAGGCGATGACCGGCCTGATGACCGTCCTCGTCTACGGCGACCTGCCGGTCAACGGCGGCCTCTGGCGGCCGATCAGGGTCGACCTCGGCGAGGAGGGGACGATCGTCAACTCGGTCCCGCCGGCGCCGGTCTCCAATGCGCACTCGGAGGTGGGGATGCGCGCCTGCAAGCTCTCCAAGGACGTCCTTTGCCAGGCGATGGCGCTGAGCGAGGACCCCGTGATCCGCGCCCGGATCGCCGGCCAGCATCAGGACGGCTTCCCCGGCAACGCGCTGTTCGGCACCAACCAGCACGGCGGCGTCTCGGTGATCTTCTACCCCGACAACGCGATCGGCTCGGGCGGCGGCGGCCAGACGATCAACGACGGCCAGGACGCCTACGGCCTGACCTGCACGACGGGCGGCGGCATCCCCGACATCGAGAACCACGAGGGCGCCGACCCGGTGCTGTTCCTGTGGCGCCGGCTGGTCGCCAACTCGGGCGGCCCGGGCCAGATGCGCGGCGGCCAGTCGCTCGACCAGGCCTATGCGATCCACTACGGCGACGTGATGGCGGGCCCGTGCTTCAACGCCTGCGCGCAGGTCCCGCCGCACGGCGTCGGCGGCGGCTACCCGGGCTCGTCCGGCACCTTCTTCCCGGTCCGCGACTCGAACGTGTCGAAGCTGATCGCCGAGGGCACGATGCCGACGCGCGAGCGGCTCGACGGCCGCACCGAGGTCGTCCGCTCGAAGCTGACCCACATCGCGCTCGAGCGCGGCGACGTCTTCGTCGCGACCGCCGGCGGCGGCGCCGGCCTCGGCGACCCGCTCCTGCGCGAGCCGGCGAGGGTCGCCGCCGACGTCGTCGCCGGCTACGTGACGGCCGGCCACGCCCGCGCGATCTACGGCGTCGTGCTGGACGGCGAGAACGCGGTCGACGCGGACGCGACCGCGGGGCGGCGGGCCGAGATCCGCCGCGAGCGGATCGGCGGCGAGCCGGCGAAGCAGCAGGCCGCTCCGCCGAGCATCGGGGTCTCGCTGGCGCGCGACGACGAGGCCTGGTCGTGCGCCTCCTGCGAGGAGCGGCTGGCCGACGTCGGCGGCAACTGGCGCGACGGCGCGGTCGGCTCCGAGCGCCCGATCGCCGAGCGCTACGACGAGCTCGAGATGATCGTGCGCGACCGCAAGGAGGCCCCGCGCGTGATGGTGCGCGAGTACTTCTGCCCGGGCTGCGCCGCGAGCCTCGGCGTCGACGTCGCGACCGAGGGCCTCGAGACGCTGCCGGCCGCGTCGGCGCTGCGCGAGGCGGTCGCCTCGTAGCCAGCAGCGCCGCGCGCACTGCGCGAGCGCGGCGTCGCGCGCCCTCGCGGATCGCGGGTAGCGCCCTCGGGGCGATACCCGCCCGCGAAGGCGAGCGCCCTGCGCGAGCTTTCGCGCATTGCCCCAGCTGTCCGCCAGGTTGTATTGTCGTTCGGGAGAGTCGACCGGCCGGTAGGAGCCTCCCCCCGGGCTCGCCGGGCAGCGGCAGGAGGAGAGACCGATGCGGATCATGATCGTGGACGATCACGAGATCGTCCGTGAAGGTGTTCGCGCCACGCTGTCGAGCGATCCCCGGATCGACGTCGTCGCCGAAGCCTCCACGGGAAGAGAGGCCCTGCGCCGCGTCCGCCAGACGCTGCCGGACATCGCGCTCGTCGACCTGCGCCTGCCCGACATGCGCGGCGAGGACCTGACGCGCGAGCTGCGTCGCGACTTCCCCAGCACGGCGGTCATCATCCTCACGACCTACCTCAGCGAGGAGACCGTCCGCGGGGCGCTCGACGCGGGCGCCGCGGCCTACGTGACGAAGGCCGCCGGCCTGCCGGAGCTGATGGCGGCGATCGAGCGCGTGATGGAGGGCGCGGCCGCGCCCGGCGTCGCCGCCGGACCGCAGATCGTCAAGCAGCTGCACGCGCTCGTGGAGGACCGCATGAGCGGCGCGCGGCCGACGCCGCAGCAGGAGCGCGTGCTCGAGCTGGCAGCGCAGGGCTTCACGAACCAGGAGATCGGGACGCGCCTCTTCATCTCGGAGTCGACCGTCCGCTTCCACGTCCAGAAGCTGAAGGCGAAGTTCGCCGCCCGCACCAAGACGGAGCTGATCGCGAAGGCGATCCGCACGGGCTTCATCGCGCCGGCCGGTGAGGCCGGGGTGACGCGCCAGGACGCATGATCACGCTCGTCGCTCCGCCGCTCGGCGACGGACAGGCCGGCTTCGACGGGCTCACCGTCGCGGCGCGCCGCTCGCTCGGCAGCGAGGCGATCGTGATCGTCTTCGAGCCCGGCGCGCGGCCGCCGGTCGTCGTCGCCGCCGAGGGCTTGGCGGCGCAGGAGCTGGCGGAGCTGGAGCGTGGGCTGGCCGAGCGCCGCCCGGGCTTCCTCGAGCGCGAGTTCGAGGGCGTGCTGAGCGCCGGCGTGATGCTCGACGGCGAGCGCCTCGGGGCGATCCACGCGCTGAAGCGGCGCGCCGGCGCGTTCGAGAACGAGCACCTGATCACGACGTTCGCCGCGCAGGTGGCGACGGCGTTCGGCCTGCGGCGGCGGCCCGCGACGGAGGAGGACCGGCTCGAGCGGCTCGGCGAGCTGGACCAGCTGGTGCTCTCCGCGCACAGCTTCGAGGACCTCAGCAGAGCGCTCACCGACGTGATCGGCCCGCTCTTCGGCGGTGCGATCACGGCCGTCATGGTGTCCGACAGCCAGCGCAACGTGCTGCAGATGATCCCCGGCTCGTTCGGCGCCGATCCCGAGGTGGCGGCCTCCCACCAGGTCAGCATCTTCGACCCGCACAGCAACTCGGCGCGGATCTTCACGACCGGCCAGCCGTACTTCAGCAACGCCTCCGAGCACGACGCCAGCATCCGCAAGGAGTACGTGGACGTCTTCCAGATCCGGCGGCTGCTGTCGGTGCCGCTCGGGCAGATCGGCGTGCTGCACGTCGCCAACAAGCCGAGCGACTTCACGCTCGACGACGTCGAGCGCGCGCGGGCGTTGGCGCCGCGGATCGCCAGCATCGTCGAGCTCGCGACGACGCTCTTCCGGCTGCGCCGCCAGCAGCAGCTCGACGGGATCCTCTCGAACGTCGCGGTCGCCGTCGCGTCGGGCTCGAGCAGCAGCGACTTCCTCACGCCGGCGCTCGTCGAGCTGTGCGTCGCGACCGACGCGAGCCTGCTCGCGATCGTGCCCGACGATGCGCCCCCGGTGCTGGCCCGCAGCGGGCCGCGCGACGAGGAGCTCGAGCGGCTGGTGCTGGAGGAGGCCGGCAGCGACCCCGGCGTGCGGGCGTACGTCGTCGGCCCGCAGAAAGCCGGCGACCCCGGCTGGGCGGCCTTCTACCTGCCCGTCTACCTCGGCCGCCAGCGGATGGGAACGCTCGCCGCCTACCGCCTGCGCGGCGAGCCGTTCGCGCAGGCCGAGCGCAGCGCGCTCGCGCGGATGGCGAACCTCGCCGCCCTCGCGCGCGCGACCGAGCGCTACCAGCAGCAGCGCGCCGAGCTGGCGCGGCTGCAGGAGCGCCAGCGGATCGCCGACGACCTCCACGACGACGTCGCGCAGATCCTCTTCGCCGCCCAGCTGACGCTCGACGCGCTGCTGCAGCGCGACATCGTCGACGACGAGGCGGCGGAGGCGATCGCCCGTGCGCGCGGCCAGCTGATCCGTGCCGACACGACGATCCGGACGGTCATCTACCGGCTCTCGAGCCCGCCCGCGGCCGACATCGGCACGCGGCTCGCGTCGGTCGTCTCGAGCGTCGAGGAGGAGTTCTCGCTCGCCGTCCGGCTGGCGGTCGCCGACGACGCCGCCAGCCGCGCCAAGCACCTGCGCCGGCCGGTCAGCGACACGCTCGTGAAGGTCGCGCGGGAGGCGCTCGTGAACGCCGCCAAGCACGCCGGTCCCTGCCGCGTCGGCGTCTCGCTGGAGATCTCGCGCCGCGACCGCGTCGTGCTGACGGTCGCCGACGACGGGCGCGGAGCGACGGGGCCCGACGGGCTGCCGCACCACGGACTGATCTCGCTGCGCCGCGCGGTGCGCGAGCAGGGCGGCAGCCTGCGCGTCTCGCGCGCCGCGGGCGGCGGGACGAAGGTGACGGCGAGCGTGCCGCTCGGGGCGGCCGAGAACGGCGGCGGGGGCGCGCGCCGGACGGCGCTGCCGTCCGCGGCAACCGCCGCGCGACTGGCGGAGGCGACAGTTGCCGCCTCGCCGCCGCCCGCCTAGCGTCCGCGTCGATGTCCGATTCCGCCGCGGTCGCCCCTGCCCTGCCGCTCGTCGAGCGTGACGAGCACCAGGCGCTGCGCGCCGCCGTGCGCGACATCGCGGGGAGCTTCGGGCACGGCTACTACCAGCGCGTCGTGCGCGCCGGCGAGCCGCCGAGAGCGCTCTGGAACGCGCTCGCCGAGCACGGCTACCTCGGCGTCAACGTGCCGGAGGAGTACGAGGGCGGCGGGCTCGGCCTGCACGAGCTGGCGATGGTCTGCGAGGAGGTGGCGGCCGTCGGCTGCCCGCTGATGCCGCTGCTCGTCTCGCCCGGCATCGCCGGCACCGTGCTCGACCTGCACGGCACGCCGGAGCAGAAGGACCGCTGGCTGCGCGGGATCGGCAGCGGCCGCGAGCACTGCGCCTTCGCGATCACCGAGCCCGACGCGGGCTCGAACTCGCACCGCCTCTCGACGCGCGCGAGCCGGGACGGCGAGGACTGGATCCTGCGCGGGACGAAGACCTACATCTCCGGCGTCGAGGACGCGCAGGCGCTGCTCGTGATGGCGCGCACAGGCGAGGCCGACGCGAAGGGGCGGGGCCGGCTGTCGCTGTTCGTGGTCGACGCCGACGCGCCGGGCCTCGAGCGCCAGCCGATCCCGAACGCCGTGCAGGCGCCCGAGCAGCAGTGGACGCTCTTCTTCGACGACGTCCGCGTCGCCGGCGACCGTCTGATCGGCGGCGAGGGGGAGGGGCTCCGGATCGGCTTCGACGGCCTCAACCCCGAGCGGATCCTGGCGGCCGCCGTCTGCACCGGCGTCGGCCGCTACGCGCTCGAGAAGGCCGCCGCCTACGCGAACGAGCGCTCCGTCTGGGATCAGCCGATCGGCGCCCACCAGGGCGTCGCGCATCCGCTCGCGGAGGCGAAGATCGAGCTCGAGGCGGCGCGGCTGATGACGGCGAAGGCCGCCGTCCTGCACGACGGCGGCTTTCCCGCGGGCGAGGCCTCGAACATGGCGAAGCTGCTCGGCGCCGACGCCGGCCTGAGATGCCTCGACCGCGCGATCCAGACCCACGGCGGCAACGGCCTCGCCGACGAGTACGGCCTCGCCGACCTCTGGTTCGTCGTGCGGCTGCTGAGAATCGCGCCGGTCTCGCGCGAGATGATCCTGAACTACGTCGCGCAGCACTCGCTGGGGTTGCCGCGGTCCTACTGACGGGTGGGGGCGGGCGCCGCCGAGCGAGCGGCGCTCAGGCCGCGACGTGGGGCGTGAGGTGGCCGAGCCGCTGCAGCCGCTCGCCGATCGCCTGCACGACCCCGAGCTGCTCGGCCTGCCCGAGGATGAACATCACGCCGGTCCAGCCCTCGTCGGCGAGCGCGTCGAGCGTCGCGCGCCAGCGCGCCTCGCCGCCCCACACGCAGAGGCTGTCGATCAGGTGATTCGTGAGCCGCTCGGTCACGAGGCCGGTGTTGCGCGGCCGCGAGTTGTCGGCGTGGAAGCCGTAGTCGTAGAGGCGGCGCATCTCGAGCACGTCCTCCTGGATCGCGGCCGGGACGTTGCGCTCGTCGAGGTCGCCGCGCATCGCGCGGTTCGCCATCGCGACGACCATCGCGCCGAGGTCGTCGCGGACGGCGTCGTGCGTCTCCTCGAGCGAGACCGTCGGCGCGATCCAGGTCTGCTTCTCGCCGCTGCCCGCGTGGACGCTCGCAAGTCGCCGCCGGCGCACCTCCGGATCGAGCGTGCCGCCGTAGAGCAGGCCGTCGCCGGTCGTGGCGGCGAGCGCCGCCGCTCTCGGTCCGTCGGCGGCGATCAGCAGCGGGCAGCCGTCGCGCTGCATCCCGGTGACCGGGATGTGGGTGTCTCTGAAGGCGCCGCCCTCGCCGCGCCAGTAGCCCTGGATCGCCTCGACCGCCTCGCGCAGCTGCGCCAGCGTCGCCGGCTTCATGCCCAGGCCGCGGGCCGCGCTGTTGCCCGTCGCGAGCGTGCCGATCGCGCGCCCGCCGGTGAAGCTGTTGAGCGTCGCGAGCAGGTTGCCGACGATCACCGGATGGCGCGCGACGACGTGGCTCACCATCGGACCGACCTTGACCGTCGGGGCGGCGCGGGCGATCTCGAGCTGGTGCAGGTAGGAGTCCTCGTAGACCGTCGGCGAGTCGGCGGCGGCGATCCAGGAGAAGCCCAGCGACTCGCCGAGCCGCGCCGCCTCCCGCGTCTGCTCGAGCGAGCGGGGGAGGACCATGAACCCGAACTCCATGCTGCCAGCCTCGCCGACCGGAAGGCCGCCGGGGACTGGCGCTAGCGCCAGTCCTGCGGCCGCTCGGCCGTCAGCGCAGCGCGGACGGCGGCGGCGACGCGGTCGGGCCGGCTCGTCACCAGGGCCGCCGTCTGCGACGAATCGCCGACGACCTCGGCACGGCCAGCGACGCGCCGACCGCGACGGCGAGCACCGCAGCGGTGAGCGCGAACGCCGCGGTGAAGCCGCGCTCGGCCGGGAAGCCGTCGATGCCCGGGTGGGCGGCGAGCACGCTGATCGCCATCTGGC
>JAOPZA010000060.1 GCA_025964325.1 Conexibacter sp. | reverse complement strand
ACGAGGAGGAGGACGCGGCTGAGGCGACGGGCGGTGGTCAGATTCATTTCGCCCCCCACGTGATCGGCGAGCCTATCGGGCACTGAAGCTCTTGGGGCGATTGAGAATCGCCGACCGAGAGAAGGATCACCTCCGCGGCCGGCCGAGTCCGACCGCGATTCGAGGAACCGAGCCGGAGGAGACGCCGATGCTGAAGCTCGACGTAAGCGCGTTGGACTACGCGATCGTGGCGATCTACTTCGTCGTCGTGCTCGGCATCGGGTTCGTCGCCCGGCTGACGATCAAGACGGACCTCGACTTCTTCCTCTCCGGCCGCTCGCTGCCCGCATGGGTGACGGGCCTCGCGTTCATCGCCGCGAACCTCGGCGCGCTCGAGATCCTGGGCCAGGCGGCGAACGGCGCGCAGTACGGCGTCGCCGCGGTCCACTACTACTGGATCGGCGCGGTGCCCGCGATGGTCTTCCTCGGGATCGTGATGATGCCCTTCTACTACGGGGCCAAGGTGCGCTCGGTGCCCGAGTACCTGCGGCTGCGCTTCAACGAGCCGACGCACGCCTTCAACGCCGCCACCTTCGCGGTCGCGACGGTCCTGATCTCGGGCGTGAACCTGTTCGCGCTCGCGCTGATCCTGCACCTGATGCTCGGCTGGTCGACGTCGGTCGCGATCCTCGCCGCGGCCGCGATCGTGCTGGTCTACATCACGCTCGGCGGCCTCACCTCGGCGATCTACAACGAGGTGCTGCAGTTCTTCATCATCATCGCCGGGCTGCTGCCGCTGATGCTCGTCGCGTTGCACTCGGTCGGCGGCGTCCACGGGCTGGAGGACAAGGTCCGCGCCTCGAGACTCGGCGAGGGCGGCCTGCACGCGTGGAAGGGCCTCGCGATCCACCACCACACGAACCCGCTCGGATCCGATTGGATCGGCGTCGTCTTCGGCCTCGGGTTCGTGCTGGGGTTCGGCTACTGGACGACGAACTTCGCCGAGGTGCAACGCGCGCTGTCGGCCAACAACCTGTCCGCCGCGCGCCGCACGCCGCTGATCGGCGCCTACCCGAAGATCTTCATCCCCGCCGTCACGATCATCCCGGGCCTGATCGCGCTCGTCACCGTCAAGGGCCTCGGCGGCACCACCACCGACCTGCAGTACAACACCGCGATCCCGCATCTGATCGCCAACCTGCTGCCGGAGGGCATGCTCGGGATCGCGATCACCGGCTTGATCGCGGCGTTCATGGCGGGCGTCGCGGCGAACGTGACAGCGTTCAACACCGTCGTCACGTACGACATCGTGCAGGCCTACGTGGTGAGAGACCGCGACGCCGCCTACTACCTCCGCGTCGGCCGGCTCGTGACGATCGCCGGCATCCTGATCTCGGTGCTCACGGCCTTCATCGCCAAGGGCTACTCGAACATCATGAACTACATCCAGACGCTCTTCTCGATCTTCAACGCCCCGCTCTTCGCGGTCTTCATCATCGCGATGTTCTGGCGCCGGGCGACCGCGTGGGGTGGGTTCTTCAGCCTGGTCGCGGGCACGGCGGCCGCCTACGCCGTCAACCGCCTGGCCGCGTACCACACGATCTTCCACTTCCCGGTCGCCTCCGTCACGGCCAGCTTCTGGCAGGCGATCATGGCCTTCCTGACCTGCGCGGTCGTGCTCGTCGGCGTCTCGCTCGTGACCAAGCCGAAGTCGGCCGAGCAGCTGCAGGGACTCGTGTGGGGACTGACGAGCACCGCCGAGGAAGAGCATCCCGACCGGCGCGACAAGCTCTGGTGGCGCTCGCCGTACCTGCTGGGCGCCGGCGCGATCATCCTGATCGTGATCCTGAACATCATCTTCATCTGAGTGGGGAAGGAAGGCAACATGTCCTCCAGCGACGCGCCCCCGCCCCCGGTCGACCGAGCGACTCAGCGCAGGGCGGCCAACCGCTTCGACATCCGCCGGCTGATCGGCGGTCTGCTAACGCTCTACGGGATCGTGCTCGTGGTCGTCGGGATCGTCGGCTCCCACCACGTAAAGACGAAGGCGGCCGGGATCAACATCAACCTCTGGGCCGGCCTCGGCATGATCGTCGTCGGCGCGCTGCTGCTCTTCTGGGCCTTCACGCGCCCGACCGAGGTGCCCGACGCCGGCTAGGTCCGGGCGCCGCCGCGCGGCCGGCGCCCGGGCCTGCGCTGCTCAGATCAGCCGATCACCGCCCGCACGAGCGGCGCGTAGCCTCTGCTGTGTCCGGTCGTGTTCGGGTGGTAGCTCTCGCCGGTCGGGTTCGAGAGGCCGTTGAGCCACTCCGAGCTGGAGCAGACCGCGTGGCCGGTGAAGGCCGGGATCGCGTCGACGAACGTGAAGCCCGCCGACTGCGCCCGACCGCGCTCGGTGTCGCGCAGCAGGTCGGCGGTCGCGTTCAGCTTCGTCATCTCGTCGGTGCTGAAGAACGTGCCGGCGTTGCAGTCGACGCCCATGAACAGGCGCGGGTAGCCGAGTACGACGACTCTGGCGCTCGGCGAGCGGCTTCTGATCTGCGCGTAGACGGCGTTGAGGCGCGCCGGCAGCGTGTTTCTGATGTACGTCTGCGCCGTCGCGACGTTGGAGTCGCACGACCACGGCCACGGCAGCGCGCACTGCGTGATGACGCTCGAGAAGCCGGCGTCGTTGCCGCCGATCGTGATCGTCACGATCGCGGTGTCCGACGTCAGCGAGGACACCTGGTTGTTCAGCACGTCGGTCGTCGTCGCACCCGAGCAGGCGGCCATCGTCAACTGCGTGTTCGGTCGTTGTTGAGCGATCAGCTCGGGGTACGCGTAGACGCTTCGCTGGCACGACGCGTCGAAGTACGTGCGCGTGCCGGTGCCCGACGAGTACGAGTCCCCGAGGGCGACGTACTTCTGAGCGGCGGCCCCGGCTGCGCAGAGCAGCAGGGCGAGCACGGCGAGTGCTGCTGGCGCCGCGATGCGGCGCGGACGATGATGCATGTCCTCTCCTCCCGATGAGTTTGGCTGGCTGGCCAACCATAACGGTCGGGAGAAGTTAATTGGAGATCGTTATCCGAGCACCAGCTCGGCCGCCGTCCGGATCGTCGCCGCGTCGCCGGTGATCAGCAGCGTCGTGACGATCGACTCGCGCCACGCCTCGAGGTCGTGGCGGATCTTCTCTCTCGGGCCGATCAGCGACAGCGCCTCGATCAGCTCGCGCGGGATCGCCGCGCCGGCCTCCGCCTTCCTGCCGCTCAGGTAGAGCTCCTGCACCTCGTCGACCATCGCCTCGTAGCCCATCCGGATCGCGACGTTTGCGTGGAAGTTCCGGCCCTTCGCGCCCATCCCCCCGAAGTAGAGCGCGTAGAAGGGGCGCAGCATGTCGGCGGCCGCGTCGAGGTCGTCGGTCACGATCAGCGGGACGGTCGCGCAGATCTCGAAGTCGTCGAGCGTGTGGCGCGCGCCCTCGCGCGCGAAGCCCTCGTCGAGCGACTCGCGGTACATCTCCTCGTGGCTCGGCGCGAACAGCATCGCGAACCAGCCGTCGCACAGCTCGGCCGCGAGCGCGATGTTCCTCGGCCCCTCGGCGCCGAGGTAGATCGGGATCTCCTCGCGCAGGGGATGGATCGACGCCTTCAACGGTCTGCCGAGGCCCGTCCCGCCGGGCAGCGGCAGCGGGTAGTACGGACCGTCGCTCGTGACCGGTCCCCGGCGCGCCCAGACGTCGCGCAGGATCCCGACGTACTCGCGCGTGCGGGCGAGCGGCTTCTCGAACGGCATCCCGTACCAGCCCTCGACGACCTGCGGCCCGGACACGCCGAGACCGAGGATGAAGCGGCCGCCGGAGAGGTGGTCGAGCGTCATCGCCGCCATCGCGGTCGCCGTCGGCTGGCGGGCGGAGAGTTGCGTGATGCCGGTGCCGAGCTTCAGCCGCTCGGTGCGCGCGCCCCACCAGGCGAGCGGGGTGAGGCCGTCGGAGCCGTACGCCTCGGCGGTCCAGATCGAGTCGAGTCCGAGGCGCTCGGCCTCCGCGATCGACTCGGTCACGCCCGGCGGCGGCCCCGCCGCCCAGTAGCCGGTGTTGAGGCCGAGCTTCAGCTCACGCGCCATCGTTCCTCCTCGCTCTGACGATCGTCATAGTGAGCCCGGAGCCTACCGGCCGCGCGGGGCCGGCGCGCCGGGTTAGGCTGCCGGCACGATGGCCGGCAGAGCGACGCCAGCGACGCGTGCGGCGCGTGTCGCGGGGATCCCGTTCACGCTCCACGAGTACGTGCACGATCCGGTCGCCGACTCCTACGCGCTCGAGGCGGCGACGGCGCTCGGGCTCGAGCCGGCGCGCGTCTTCAAGACGCTCGTGGTGACGGTCGGGGAGGAGCTGACCGTCTGCATCGTGCCGGCGGCCGACTCGCTCGACCTGCGGGCGCTCGGCAAGCGCGCGCAGCTCGCGCCGACCGACCGCGCCGAACGCGTCACGGGCTACGTCGCCGGCGGCATCAGCCCGCTCGGCCAGCGCAGAGCGCTGCCGACGCTGCTCGACGACAGCGCGCTCGCGTTCGAGACGATCCACGTCAGCGCCGGACGGCGCGGGCTGGAGATCGAGCTCGCGCCGGCCGACCTCGTCGCGCTCACGCGCGCACGCGTCCGCAGGCTGCGGCGCGACCCGCGCGGATCCGCGTCCTAGCGCGCTCAGCGCAGACCGATCGCGGCGCCGGACGGGGCCGTCGGGACGGCTGCCGGCGCCGCGGCGGCGGCGACTGGGCCCGCGCTGCCGGACTGCATCCGCGTCGCGCTCGCCAGCAGCTGACGCACGCCGGCGAGCAGCAGCAGAGCGATCGCGAGCCCGAAGACGGCGCCCATCTGCGACTCGACGAAGTTGAACACCTCGGTGACGAAGATCGAGACCAGCAGCGCGCGTTCGAACCAGCGCATGCAGGCGACGCGGTCGCCGGCCCGCAGGCGCACGATCCCGACGCCGACGAGCACCGCGGAGACGAGGCTCGAGCCCATGCTGAGGAAGTTCTGCAGCCGCAGGTTGCCGAGCTGGTCGGAGACGAAGCCGGGGTGCGCGCCGCCGAGATCGAGGCCGACGGAGAGCGTCAGCTCGAACGCCGCCAGCGCCGACAGGAGGGCCCAGACCGCGAAGAGCGCGATCAGCGTCGCCGGGAAGCGCGGCGCGGCCGCGATCCGCTCGCCGCGTTCGTGCAGCCGCGTCAGCCAGCGCGTCACCCGCGAGGGCGCCCGTCTCGGGATCGTCGCGACCTGAGCCAGCAGCGCCCGCAGCGGCGTGACCAGCGGATCGTCCTGGTCGGCCCGGTCGAGCAGCTCGAGCGCGCGCCGCCGCTCGTCCTCGTCGAGCTCGTGGCGCGCCGCCTCGCCGACCAGCTCGAGCGCGTTCGCGACGTACTCGCGGGAGGAGAAGCCCTGCCGGCGCTGGGCCCAGCGAGCGAGCAGGAACAGCGTCACGAAGACGACGTAGATGGCGCCGGCGGCCGGCTTGTAGAAGTAGTTGTTGTCGGCGGTGATGAACTTGCCCAGCTCGTCGATGAAGAAGCCGAACCCGACGCCGCCCACGATCGCGGCGCGGTGACGCACCGAGCGGCCGAGGAAGGTCAGCGTCAACGCGATCGCGGCGAGCATGAAGAAGCCGCCGTAGAGCAGATGCGCGATGTGCAGCCCGCCGCCGCCGAGCTGGGGGTAGTTCGTCAGCCACAGCTGCGTGCGGATCACGAGGACCGTCGTGACGGCGGTCACGAGCAGTGTCTCGTGGAGCGTGGCGAACTCGCTCGTCCGGACGAGCAGCGGGTCGATCAGCCGCCTGCGCACGTGCGTCGTCGCCGAAGCTCGGGTCATACGAGGCTGATCGGCTCGGACACCGGGCTATGATGAGCGTCATAGTGCCTCGCGAGTCAGACGACGCCGGACGGAGCAGCCGCGAGCGGATGATCGTGAGCGCCTCGCTGCTGTTCCGCGAGCACGGCTACAGCGGCACCGGCTTCCGCGACGTCGTCGCGCACAGCGGCGCGCCGCGCGGCTCGATCTACCACCACTTCCCAGGGGGGAAGGCCCAGTTGGCGCGGGAGACGATCGGCTACGCCGCCGACGTCGTCGCGACCGCGATCGAGCGCGGCAGCGCCGGTGGCGACCCGCTCGTCGCGCTGCGGGCGACGCTCGACTGGTGGCGTGCGACGCTCGTCGCGAGCGACTACCGCGCCGGCTGCCCGATCGTCGCCGTGACGGTCGAGTCGCACGAGCCGGCCCTGACCGAGGCCGCCGACCGCGCCTTCGCGCGCTGGGAGCGCGTGCTCGCGAGCGCGCTGCGCGACGGCGGCGTCGAAGCCGAGCGCGCCGCCCGCCTCGCGACGCTCGCGATCACCGCGGTCGAAGGCGCCGTGATCCGCTGCCGCGCCGCCCGCGACACCGCCGCGCTCGACGACGTCGGCCGCGAGCTCGAGGCGATCTTCCGCGCCGCGCGCGGGTAGGCGGAGCGGCGAGACGACATCCAAGTCGACCGCGGCCTCCTCGAGCGCGGGCGCAGCGGCCGTCGGTACCGCTTCTCGGCTTCGCCCGATCTGGCCGGGCGGCTGCGGCAGGCCTCGACCCCTCGCTAGGCGGCGGGCACGCCCCCGCCGGCATCGGGTGCCGCACCGGCCGAGAAGCTGCGCTCGAGCGCCTCCCAGCCGGTGTCGCGCTCGCGCGCTGCTTCCTCGGCCGCGCCGCCGCCGCCCAGCCCGAAGAGCCGCTTGGCGTACAGCAGGTAGACGACGACCGCGACGTTCAGCACGAACGCGACGATCTTCAGCGGCGTGACGCGATGAGCCAGCTCGTAGATCTCGAGCGGCAGCAGCAGCGTCGTCGCGAGGAACGTGAGGTACTCGGCCCAGCGGCGCGCCAGCCACAGGCCGACGGCCTCGATGCCCTCGAGCACGCCGTAGGCCAGCACGAGCACGCCGATCAGCCGCAGCTCGCTGTTCTTCATCGACAGCAGTCGCTGGATCTCGGCGACGAGGCCCTTCTTGTCGGCGTGGATCGGGCCGCCGAGCGAGCCCTGCAGGTCGGTGACGACGCGATAGAAGTGGTCGCGCAGCGTCGTCTCGTGCGAGGCGACGAGCAGGATCGCGACGCCGAGGAACGTCAGCAGCAGGAAGTGGAAGGCACGGTCGACGGCGATCAGGCGCAGGACGAACCTGTCGCGCAGCGGCCGTCCGCGCAGCGGCAGCGCGATCTCGTCGCGCTCCGGGGGAAACTGCCGTGACGGCTGCGCTGGAGGCGCCAGCGGAAGCCACGAGTCGCAGCGCACGCAGCGGTGCCAGCGCACGCCGTCGGCGCCCTCCCGCGCGACGAGCGCGTCCGACGGGCGCAGCGCCGCCGCGTCGATGCCGATCATCTCGTGGCCCTGCAGCCCGCAGGCGATCAGCTCCCAGTGCAGGCGCGGGCGCAGGCGGCGGGGCGGTTGGGTGCCGGGCGGGGTCACGCCGGCAGCGTACGTCGCGCGGGCGACGTCGTCTCCGGGAGCGCCCGCGCGACCTCGCGTACGCGGCCGCGAACTGGCCACGGCAAGCCAACGGCCGGGCCGTGGCGCTGCCGCCGCGCGTCAGAGGACGGTGAGCGCCTCGAGGTTGCGCGCTCGGATCCAGCCCTGGAGCTCGCGCTCGAGCGTCAGCAGCTCCCATGCGGCGGGATCCTCGCTGCGCGGCTGCCAGTGACGGCGGAGGAAGCGGTTGTGGAGCGCGACCGCGGAGCGCTCGACCGACGGCGCCTGCGTCCGGCGCACCTCGACGCCGGCGGCGCGAAGCGAGCGCAGCGCGGCGGAGGGCAGCGCGCTGCCGACCTGGACCGTGACGGCCGCCAGGTGCTCGCCGCGTTCGACCAACGCGGCGCCGATGCGGGCGACGAACGCGTCGATCTGCGCGACGGACGGACGGCCGCCCTTGGGAGCGACGAGATTCGCCCACGCCCACGCCGTGTGCGCCTCGACAGCTGTCAGCTGCCAGATCGGGCGTCCCAGCGGCATGTGCGGCAGCGGCAGGCAGGCGACGTCGAGCGCGACGCCGGCGCGCCGCGCGGTCCACCGTGGCGCCGGTGCCGGCTCACGGCCGGCCGGCCGCGGCGGGATCGGCGCGCCGCGGAGCAGCAGGACCGGGCCGTGCCGGCCGCCGATCCCCCGCAGGACGAGGGCGTTGCGGTGTGCGGAGAGGCGGAACCCGACCTTCGTCGCCAGCCAGTAGGCATTCGGTCCGAGTGTGTGCCGCGGACGGGGCAGCGGCCGCGGGCGGCCGAGACGCCGCCACGATCGACTGGTGCCCGCGGTCCCGGGAAGCGCGGGGGAGACGTCGGGAGAGTGCTGCGTCGCATCCGGCGACATGGGCAAACCCTAACCTTTGTTCCACAAACCTGGTCATCACACTGACTCGTCGGCGACCGCCCTGTCAAGGGGGAGGAATGCGACGATCCCTGGGTCGGGCGTCTCCCCGACCGCGTTTGCGCGACCCGTCGCCGGGTAGCGGAAGCGTGATCCAGACGAGAGGAGCAGCCGACCGATGGCCGCGAACGAGACCGTCGCCGTGCTCGGCGCCGGCGGCACGATGGGCTTCGCGATGTCCCGCAACATCGCTCGTGCCGGCGTGACCGTCCACGCCTGGAACCGCACGCGCGCGCGTGCGGAGCCGCTGGCTGAGGACGGTGTGCAGATCTTCGACACCGCGGCCGAGGCGGCCGCCGGCGCCGACGTGATCCTCACGATGCTGACCGACGCCGATGCCGTGCTGGCCGCCGTCGAGGGCGAGCACGGGGCGCTTGCCGCGGCCCGCGACGGCGCGATCTGGCTGCAGATGAGCACGATCGGGATCGAGGGGACGGAGCGCTGCGCGGCCCTTGCGCGCGAGCGCGGGATCCGCTTCGTCGACGCGCCCGTGCTCGGCACCAAGCAGCCGGCCGAGCAGGGCAGACTGGTCGTCCTCGCGTCCGGGCCGGAGGACACGCGCGCGGCGCTGACGCCGATCTTCGACGCCATCGGCGACCGCACGCTGTGGCTCGGCGAGGCCGGCGCAGGCTCCCGCCTGAAGCTCGTCACGAACGCGTGGCTGGTGGCGATCGTCGAAGGGGCGGCGGAGGCGATCGCGCTGTCCGAGGGACTCGGGGTCGACCCGCGCAACTTCCTCGAAGCGGTCCGCGGCGGCGGGCTCGACGCGCCCTACCTGCAGCTCAGAGGGAAGGCGATGATCGAGCGCGACTTCACGCCCTCCTTCCGCCTCTCGCTCGCCGCCAAGGATGCGCGGCTGGCGGCGGAGGCGGCCGCGCGGCACCACCTCGAGCTGCCGCTCGTCGCGCTGGTCCGCGACCGCCTCGCAGCGGCGGCCGAGCAGCACGGCGACGAGGACGTGGCGGCCGCGTTCCTCGTCAGCGCGCCGTCCTCCTGAGCGCGCCGCCCTCGTGAGCGCGGGGGCCGGCGACACCTCCGCGCGAGCGACATATGCATATGCATATGCATCTATCATCGACGGCGTGCCCCTGAAGCTGAGCGTGCTCGACCAGTCGCCGATCCCCGAGGGATCGACCGGGTCCGACGCCCTCCACAACACGCTTGACCTCGCCCGCCTCGCCGACCGGCTCGGATATCACCGCTACTGGGTCGCCGAGCACCACGGCGGGCCGATGCTCGCGAGCGCCAGCCCCGAGGTCCTGATCGGGCCGATCGCGTCCGCGACCGAGCACCTGCGGGTCGGGAGCGGAGGCGTGATGCTGCCGCACTACAGCCCGCTCAAGGTGGCCGAGAGCTTCAGCATCCTCGAGGGGCTCTACCCAGGCCGGATCGATCTCGGGATCGGCCGCGCCCCCGGCACCGACGGCCAGACGATGTACGCGCTACAGCGCGACCGGCGCCATGGCACGCCCGACGACTTCCCCGATCAGCTCGGCGAGCTGCTCGCCTATCTCGACGACAGCTTCCCCGCCGGCCACCCGTTCTCGCGGCTCGCGAAGCTGCCGGGCGGACCCGGTCGACCGCAGCCGTGGCTGCTCGGCTCCTCCCCGCAGAGTGGGCTGTGGGCGGCCGAGCTCGGCCTGCCGTACTGCTTCGCCGACTTCATCAACTCGCAGGGCGTGGAGATCGCGCGGGCCTACCGCGAGCGGTTCGTGCCGTCGGGCCGGCTGCAGGAGCCGCATCAGACGATCGGCGTGTGGGCGATCACGGCCGAGACGGACGACGAGGCGCGCCGGCTCGCGACGAGCTCGCGGATGGCGATGACGATGTTGCGGCAGGGCCGCCTGATCGCGGTCCCGCCGGTCGAGAAGGCGATCCGCTTCCTCGAGTCGCAGGGGACGCCGCTCGACGGCGCTCCCGCCGGTCGCCGCACGATCGTCGGCTCGCCGGCGACGGTGCGCGCGGGGATCGAGGCGGCCGCCGCCGAGTACGGCGCCGACGAGGTGCTGGTGGTCACGATCGTGCACGACCACGAGGCGCGTCGGCGCTCCTACGAGCTGATCGCCGCCGCGTTCGAGCTCGCCCCGCCCGCAGCCGCGACCGCGACCGCCTGACGTTCTGACCGTCGTGCTCAACGCCCGCGCCGGGCGGCCGAAGACGAGGGAGTGAGCGCGCCGCACGACCCGATCGAGACGCCCCCGCCGCTCGGCGAGGCGCTCGAGTACGCCGGCCTGATCGACCGCGAGACGCTCGTCTGGGCGCTCGCGCGCAAGCGCGAGACGGGTCAGCGGCTCGGCGCGATCCTCGTGAACTGCGGCCTGGTTCACCGGATGGACCTGCAGCGCGTGCTCGGCGCGATCTGGGGGATCCCGTTCGTCGACCTGCTGAACGCGCCGCTCGACGCCGCGCTGGCGCGCCGCTGCGACCCGCAGCAGCTGCTCGCCGAGGGCTGGTTCCCGCTGCGGCTGGACGGCGACCGCGTCGTCGTGGCGACGTGCGAGCCGCCCTCCGGCGAGCTGATCGCGACCGTGCGCGAGACGCTCGACCTGCCGGGCGACGCGCTCGGCGCGCCTCTGCAGGTCGAGCTGCGCACGACCACGCCACTCGACGTCGAGCGGGCCGTCACGCGCTGCTTCGAGGCGGACGTCGTGCAGCGCTCGACCGCCGAGCTGCGCATGCGACGCCCCGAGCAGTCCGCTGCCTCGGGCCTCTCGGCGGCCCAGCGCGGCGCACTGCTGGCGCTCGCCGCGGCCGTCGCCGGAGCGCTGGTGCTGACGCGCGACTACGCCTTCGCCGTGCTCGTCCTGCTCGGCGAAGCGATCCTGCTCGGCGCGACCGCGCTGCGCCTCGCGGCGAGCCTCGTGCCGCGCCGCGCCGCGGTCGCGCCGCGGCAGCGACCGGCGTGGAAGCGCCACGATCGAGAGCTCCCGGTCTACACCGTGCTCGTGCCCGTCTACCGCGAGGCGAACGTCATCGGCGAGCTGCTCGAGCACCTCGGCCGGCTCGACTACCCGGCGGAGAAGCTGGAGCTGATCGTGCTGCTCGAATCCGACGACGCCGAGACGATCGCCGCCGCACGCGCCGCGCGGCCGCCCTCGACGGTGCGGCTCGTCGTCGTCCCGGACGCCGCCCCGAGGACGAAGCCGAAGGCGTGCAACGTCGGCCTCTTCCTCGCGCGCGGCGAGCTGCTCGCCGTCTACGACGCGGAGGATCGCCCCGCGCCCGGTCAGCTGCGGGCCGCCGTCGCCGCCTTCGAGGCGGCCGGCGAGCGAACCCTCTGCGTCCAGGCCCGACTGCGCTTCTGGAACGCGCCCGCGAACCTGCTGACGCGCCTCTCCGGACTCGAGTGCGACCACTGGCAGGGCGCGGTGCTGCCGGCGCTCGAGCGCGTCGGCGTGCCGGTCCCGCCGAGCGGGACCTCGATCCACTTCCGCGTCGCGGCGCTGCGCGAGCTCGGCGGCTGGGACCCGCACAACATGTGCGGGCACGCGGCCTTCGGCGTCCGCGCGCCGGCCGACGGCTATCGCGTCGGCCTCGTCGACTCGACCACGGACGCCGAGGCGTGCGCGCGCGTGGGGCCCTGGCTGCGACAGCGCAGCCGCTGGCTGAAGGGCTACCTGCAGACGGCGCTCATCTCCACCCGCCATCCGGTGCGGCTCGTTCGCCACGTCGGGCTCGGCGGAGCGCTCGGCTACCTCGCCGTCATCGCGGGGACGCCGCTGGCGCTCCTGCTCACGCCCGTGCTGTGGGTCGGCGTCATCTGCTGGTACGGGTTCGGCATGGGCGACGTTCCGTTCGACGATCCGGCCGCCTTCTGGCGCGTCGCGCTGCTCGGCCTGATCGTCGCGAACGCGATGAAGGTCGCCATGCTTGGGATCGCCGCGGTCCGCGATCGCGGCTGGCGCTGGATGCCGTACGCGCTGCTGGCCCCGTTCTACTCGGCGCTGCAGTCGCTGGCGGCATGGCGTGCGCTGATCCAGCTCGTGCGCAATCCGTTCCTGTGGGAGACGACGCCGCACGCCCTGGCGGCGAAGCGCGGAGCAGACCGCCGTCGCGGCGACGGTCGGCCGGGGCCGGGGCCGAGGAGCCCGACGGTCACCGACGTCGTCTCGAGATAGCCGTCGAGGACCCGCTGACGGGCGGTAGGCTGGCGTCATGTCGGCGGCCCACCCGCACGCCGCAGCGGAGCAGCCGGTTGTTGCGCGCGTCAGCCGGCACGCGTCGTCGCTCGGCGCACGGGAGATCGCCCAACGGCTGCCGCATCCGCTGCTGCGAGAGCACGTCGGCGGCGCCTACCAGGGCTACGCCGAGCAGTTCGCGCGGCCGCTCTGGCGGCGCGAGGCGCCGACCGGGCTGGTCGTGCTGATCGTCAGCTTCGGGCTGCCGTACGAGCTGCGGGGAGAGGATCCCGGCGCGCGCCGCGAGCACCACGTCTCGTTCGTCGCCGGTCTCGACGAGGACGCCACGCTCGTCGGTCACTCGGGCGCGAGCGCGGGAGTGCAGGTCGACTTCACGCCGCTCGGCGCCGCGTGCTTCTTCGGCTTCCCGATGGGCGAGCTCGGTGGACGGGTCGTGACGCTCGCCGACGCGCTCGGCGAGGGCGGGGCCGCCGAACTGAGCGAGCGGCTCGCCACCGCGCCGGGGTGGGAGGCGCGGTTCGTCCTGCTCGACGCGCTGCTGGCGGCTCGCATCGCCGCGAGCGCACCGCCGGCGCCCGCGCTCGCGTGGGCCTGGCGGCGGCTGTGGGAGAGCGACGGCGCCGTCGCGGTCGGCACGCTGGCCGAGGAGGTCGGCTGGAGCCGGCGGCACCTCGTCGCGCGCTTCCAGGCGCAGCTCGGCCTGCCGCCGAAGCGGCTGGCGCGCGTGCTGCGCTTCCGCCGCGCGGTCGAACTGCTGCGCGACGACGACGGCGCGCGCCTGGCGGAGATCGCGGCGGCCTGCGGCTACTACGACCAGGCCCACTTCAACCGCGACGTGCGCGCGTTCGCGGGCGTCACGCCCGGTCAGCTGATCGCGAGCCGGCTGCCCGACGGAGGCGGGTTCGCCGCGTGAGCACCTCGAGGTCACGTTCGTCCAAGACAGCGCCGCGAGGCGCGCGTAGGGTGGCTCGTGACACCGGATTCCGAGGAGGCGCACGATGGCCACGACGACGCAGACGATCTTCCCGACGCTCCGCTTCCGCGATGCCCCGCGCATGATCCGGTGGCTCGGCGAGGCGTTCGGGATCGAGCGCAACGCCGTCTACGACGGCCCGAATGGGACGGTCGCCCATGCGCAGCTGACGTTCGGTCCGAGCATGCTGATGTGCGGCTCGGCGCCCGCAGCCGGCAGCGCCGACGACCTCGAGCTCTCGCCCGGCGCGGCCGGCCTCTACCTCGTGGTGGACGACGACGCGGCGGTCGACGCGCACTGCGCCCGCGCCCGCGCGGCCGGCGCCGAGATCGTCCGCGAGCCGGCCGACCAGGACTACGGCGGCCGCGGCTACAGCGCCCGCGATCCGGAGGGCGACGTCTGGAGCTTCGGCAGCTACCGGCCGGAGGTCTAGGCGCTTGGAAGGAGCGTCGCGCCCGCGACGCCTATCCTGGCACCGGTGATCTACCTCGCACGGCACGGCAGGACGGCGTACAACCTCGAACGGCGCTTCCAGGGGCAGCGCGACATCCCGCTCGACGAGACCGGGCTGGGTCAGGCGCGGGATCTTGCGCAGCGCGCCGCCGGGCGCGGCTTCGTCGCGTTGTGGGCGAGCCCGCTGCGGCGCGCGCGGCAGACGGCGCAGGCGGTCGCCGCCGCGACCGGGCTGGAGATCCGCTGGGACGAACGACTGATGGAGACCGACGCTGGCGACTGGACCGGCCGCGCGTTCGCCGAGATCCAGGCCGAGACGCCGGAGGCGCTGCAGGCGTTCCTCGACGGCGATCCCGACTTCGCCTTCCCCGGCGGCGAGTCGTTCGCCGAGCAGGGCGACCGCGTGATGGCCGCGATCGCCGACGTGGCGCAAGGTCCGCAGCCGGCGCTCGTCGTCTGCCACGCCGTCTCGATCCGGCTCGCCCTCTCACTACGGCGCGGTCAGCCCGGGCCGGGCGCGGCCGACATCGTCAACGGCGCGCTCCTCCCGCTCGACGGCGACGTCGCCGCCGCGGTCGAAGAGCCGCCCGACGCGACCGCCACGCCGCCGGGCTAACAGCGCGCGAGCGGCGCGGCCGGCGCGCTACCAGACACGCCGCGGGTGAGCGACGCTAGCGCCGCTCGGGCGGCGTCGCGAGCGCGAGGAGCGTCGCGAGGCGGGCGTCGGTCGCGGGCGCGCGGGGCTGCCGCGCGAGCGCGACGGCGACGATCGTGGCGAGGGCCGCGCACCAGGCGCGCAGGCGGTCGGCTTCGACGCCCGCGGCGGGAGCGAGGGCGGCGATGCGCCGCTCGATCGCGTCGCGTCCGTCGGCGCGCCAGAGGATCCAGTCGACCGCGTCGAAGGCGGGGTCGCCGGTGCACGGCCGTGGGTCGATCGCGACGAGCCCGCGCGTCGGGCCGCCGTCGAGCACGTTGCCGGGATGGAGGTCGCCGTGCAGCAGCACGGGCGTGCGGCGTCCGTCGCCGTCGAGTGCCGCGGCGGCCGCGTGTCCGGGTGGGACGGGAGGGATGACGATCGCGACAGCGTGCCAGGTGCCGGCTCGGCGGCGTGCGCCCGTGCTCACGGCCTGGCGCGAACGGCGTAGCATCCGCGCACGACCGTCATGGCCACACCGCTCGAGCAGCTCCAGCAGGAGACCGGACGGACCTTCGCCGCCCTGATGGACGCGCGCGAGCGGACCGACGAGCGCATCCGCGAGCGCCGCGCGCTGCTCGACGACCTCCCGATCGACGCCGACGCGACCGTCGTGCTGATGGGCTCCTGGGGCCGGCACGAGCTGACCAGCAGCTCCGACGACGACTACATGGTGCTCGTGCGCGGCACGCCCGGCGAGCGGCCGCCGTGCCCGACCGTCGAGCAGGTCGCGGCGCGCTTCGCGCAGGATCCGCGCGGCTTCAGCGCGCCCGGGCAGGAAGGGATCTTCGCGAAGGTCGTCTTCTCCGCCGACCTGCTGGAGAAGATCGGCCTCGACGACGACACCAACACGAACCTGACCCGCCGCATGCTGCTGCTGCTCGAATCGCTCGCGGCCTGCCACCCGGGCGTGCTCGCCGGCGCGCGGCGCGACGTGATCGACGACTATCTCCGCGACTCCGTCAAGGACTTCCGCCCGCCGCGCTTCCTGCTCAACGACGTCGTGCGCTACTGGCGGACGATCGGCGTCGACTTCGTCGCGAAGGTGCGCAAGCGCGACGGCCAGGGCTGGGGTCTGCGCAACGCGAAGCTGCGGACCTCGCGCAAGCTGCTGTTCGCGAGCGGCCTGCTGCCGATCCTGCGCTGCCACGAGCTGGCGGCGGCCGAGATCCCCGACTTCCTCGCGGCGCAGTTCGCGCTCTCGCCGACCGACCGCGTCGCCGACGCCTTCCTGCGCTACGGCGCGCTCGTCGAGGGCGCGGCGACGTTCGGCGCCTACGACGCCTTCACGCAGCTGATCGACGACGCCGCGGTGCGCACTGAGCTGGATGCGATCGACGGACGCGCGGCCGCCGACGCCTCCGAGCGCTTCGCGCAGATCGCGCGGCTCGGCGCGGCGCTCGACCGCGGGCTGATCTCACTGCTGTACGGGCCGGAGCTGGCGGCGACGACGCAGCGCTACGGGCTCTTCTGAGCGTGCGCCGAGGCGCGGCCGAGCGGGCGGCCGCCGATCAGTCCGGCAGCGGCGCTTCGAGCACCCACGGCACTCCGGCGCAGCGCTCCAGCACCGGCGCGAAGGCGTCGACGTCGCCGGGACGCAGCGGCACGTGGGCGCCGTCCGTATCGATCGAGGAGAGGTGGACCTCGACGAGGCGGTCGCCGAAGGCGTCGAGCAGCTCGTGCGCGAGCCCCATCCCCGCGTCGTGCTGGCAGGCGTGGGCGATGTCGAAGCAGAAGCGCGCCTGCGGCAGCTGCGCGAAGTAGCGCGCCAGCTCGTCGGTCGTGCGCCCGTCGGGCTTGCGCGTGTCCATGTTCTCGAGTCGCAGGCGCCCGCCGAGTGGCGCGAAGGCATCGACGTCGCCGAGCGTCTCGGGGTGCATCACGATCCCGTCGACGCTCGCCGGGAGCGCGAGCAGCGCGTCGGCCAGCGCGAGCTCGTCCTCGCGCCAGCGCTTCGAGGGCCCGTGGACGGAGACATGGGCGAACGGCGCGCTCCAACCGCCGTCGAGGAACGCCGCCAGGCCGGGCAGCTCCGCGCCGCAGAGCGCGGACAGCTCGATGACGTCGCCGGACAGCGCGTGCGCCTGCGCGACCAGGCGCGGCCAGTCGCCGCGGGCGTCCGCCATGTAGCCCGTCGAGGCGCCGACGAGGCCGGCGTTGACGTCGAGCAGCTCCTCGATCTCGGGCATCGTGGGGATCATCGCTGGTGCGAGCACGAAGGCGCACCCTAGTACCCGCGTGGGACGGAATCGCGGCGCTACCGTTGGTGACACGCCGCACCTCGACCGCGAGAGGAAGCTCATGACGGATCGACCGCCGTTGCCCCCTTTCAGCCGGGAGAGCGCGCTGCAGAAGGTCCAGGCCGCGGAGGACGCCTGGAACAGCCGCGACCCCGAGCGTGTCGCCCTTGCCTACAGCGAGGACTCGAGGTGGCGCAACCGCGACACGTTCGTCACGGGGCGCGCCGAGATCGTGCAGTTCCTCACCGCGAAGTGGGAGCGCGAGCTCGACTACGCGCTGCGCAAGGCGCTCTGGTGCTTCGCGGGGAGCAGGATCGCCGTCCGCTTCCAGTACGAGAGTCATGACGCGGCCGGCAGCTGGTTTCGCAGCTACGGCAACGAGCTGTGGGAGTTCGACGAGCACGGCCTGATGACGCGGCGCGAGGCGAGGATCGACGACGTGCGCATCGACGAGCGCGACCGGCGCATCTTCGGCGCGCGTCCCGAGGAGGAACGCGGACGCGACATCCCCCTACGGTGAGGGCCGGGGGTGCGGAGCCGGAGCGCTACGGCTGCGGCTTGCGGCGCTCGTCCGGCCAGTAGCCGTGCGCGTCGTAGTAGGCGCGCGCGGCGTCCTCGCGCGCGCGGTCGCGGTCGCTCTGCACGCCGAAGCGGAACAGCACGTTCAGGAGCGCGATCGAGAGGCCCGCGCCGACGAGGCCGGCGGCCCCTTCGAGGTTGCCGCTCGGGTCGATCGCGAAGAAGACGATCCCGACCAGGCAGACGATCGCCGGAAGCAGGTAGCGCGTCGCCCAGAGGACCCCGACGCGATGCCGCTGCGGCGGTGGGGGAGGGGTCTGACGGGGATTCGGAGGGGCGCTCATCTTCGTCTCACTTTCGCAGGCGGTCGCGGTCGCGACCGCGCGCTCGTCAGCGCGGCGACGTGCGCTCGCCGTTGCCGCGGGGAACGACGACGAGCGGGCACTGGGCGTCGTGCAGCAGCTTCGAGGCGACCGATCCAAGCAGCACGCGGCGGAAGGGACCGCTCGCCCGCGAGCCGACGAACAGCACGTCCTCCCGGGTCGACTCCAGCGCCAGCTCCGGCGCCGCCTCGCCCTCCAGCACCGCCGTCTCGATCGCGAGGTCGGGGAAGTGGCCGCGGATCAGCGCGAGCCGCTCGCCGGCGTCGTCGCGGACGGCGCCGGCGATCTCCTCGGCGCCGCCGGGGTCGAGCGGCGGGTACACGCCGATCGCCTCGTTGACGACGGTCACGATGCGCAGCCGCGCCCCGCTCGCACGCGCCAACGCGGCGGCGTGGTCGAGCGCGTGGAGCGCCTCCGCCGAGCCGTCGTAGGCGATCGCGATCCGCTCCGGCGCACCCGCCGCGCGGCCGGCGAAGCCGTTCGGCGCGACCGCGACGGCGCACGGCGACTCGTCGAGGACGCGCTCGGGCGTCGACCCCGCGAGCAGCCGACCGGCCCAGCCGTGGTGGGTGGCGCCGACGACGATCAGGTCGGCGGCGAGCGTCTCCGCCAGGTCGTGCAGGACCCGTGCCGGCGTGGCGCCCGCGACCGCGCGCAGGTCGGTGGTCTCGACGTCGTCGCCGAGCTGGGCACGGGCCTTCGCCAGCGTCTCCTCCGCCTCCCCGCGAACCGCGCGCGCGACCTCGAGCGCGGCCGCGCTCTCGCCCAGCGGGTCCTCGGGATAGGCGCAGGCGACGACCAGCTTCGCGTCCTCCAGGCCGGCGAGCAGGCGCGCGAGCGCAAGCGCGTCGGCGGCATGGTCCGAGCCGTCGAAGCCGGCGACGATCGTGCGGGGCTGCGGCTCGTCGACGGGCGCGGACACGCGCGCAGCGTATCCACTCGCGGTCGCGGGACTCGGCGCGGGGGGTACCCCGATTGCTGAGACCAGGTCCTACCATCGAGGGCGCACATGCTCGCGGCGATTCCCAGCCCGTCCTCGAACGGGATCCACCTCGGCCCGCTGACGCTCCACGTCTACGGGCTGATGTACGTCCTCGCCGTGATCGCCGCGATCGTCATCACGTCGCGCCGCTGGCGCGCCCGCGGCGGCGACCCCGAGCTCGTGCAGCGGGTCGCGCTCGTCGGCTTCCCGGCCGGGCTGATCGGCGGTCGCATCTACTTCCTCGTGACGAGCTGGGACCAGTGGCACCACACCTGGTGGGGGCCGTTCGCGGTCTGGGACGGTGGCCTCGGCATCTGGGGCGGGATCGCGGGCGGGGCGATCGGCGGCATCTGGGTGCTGCGGCGCAACCACGTCGACGTCCCCGCCTTCATGGACGCGGTCGCGCCGGCGCTGCTGGTCGCGCAGGGGATCGGCCGGATCGGCAACTGGTTCAACCAGGAGCTGTTCGGCGGCCCGACCTCGCTGCCGTGGGGGCTCGAGATCGATCCCCAGCACCGGCCGGCCGCGTTCGCGCACGACGCGACCTTCCAGCCGACCTTCCTCTACGAGCTGATCTGGGACTTCTCGCTCGCCGCCGCGCTCGCCTGGCTCGGCAAGGATCGGCGGATCCGGCCACCCGGGCTCTTCGCGCTGTACGTCGCCGGCTACTCCGGCTTCCGCATCTTCGAGGAGCTGCTGCGCGTGGACCCGTCACACCACCTCCTCGGCCTGCGGCTGAACTTCTGGATTGCCGGCGCGCTGACGCTCGGGGGCCTCGCCTGGTTCGTCCGCAGCCAGCGACAAATGTCCGCAAACGCAGGAAAAGAGCAACAAATGGAGTAGCTTGGACGATGCCCCGGACGTCGACCGAGGTCCTAGATGCACGCGCTCGTCGTCCACCGAGATCCTGAGGCAGCCTCCGAGCTGGTCGACGCCCTCCAACGGGGGAGCGCGAGCGCCACGCCTCATCCCGTCGACGCGCTCGACTCGCTCGCCGCGGCCGCCGCCGCCGACGACGTCCAGGCGATCGTCTGCGGCCTGTACGACGAGGGGCAGCTGGCGCGCGTCGCCGAGGCCGCACGGAGCGCCGACGTCGCCCTCGTCCTGACCGATCCCGAAGCCCCCGCGCCGCCGGACGCGCAGCTCGCGCAGGAGCCGCGGCTCGAACGGCTGGCAGGCACGCTCGCCCGCGAGCTCGTCAACGCGGAGGACCGCCGCATCGCCCGGCGCGCGCGGCGGCTGCTGGCGGCCCAGCGCGCGATCGCCGACCGGCTGGCCGCGGAGCTGCCGCCGGAGGGGCTGCTGGCCTCCTCGCTCGGGGTGATGGCGGCGATGTTCGAGGCGACGGCCGGCGTCGCCTGGGAGCTGACGCCGTCAGGCGAGCTGCGCCGCCGCGCCACGCGCGGCGAGATCGAGGCGCCCGAGCGGCTCGCGGCCGGCGACGGGATCCCCGGACGGGCGGTCGGCGTGCGCGCGACCGTCGCCGACGGCGCCGTGCTCGCGATCCCGCTGATCGTGGGCGCCCTCTGCGAGGGCGTGATCGAGCTGCGGCTGGCGGAGGGCACGCGCGCGGACCGGCGCCTCGTCGCCGACGTCGGCGCGCTCGCGAGCCAGGTCGCGCTGCACCTGCGCTATCGCCGCGGGGCGGCGTTGCTCGACCTGCACGAGCGTGCCCTCGCGGCGACCAACAACGGCATCGTGATCGCGGAGGCGGAGCCGCACGGCTGGCCGATCTCCTACGTCAACGAGGCGTTCGAGCAGCTGACGGGCTATCGCGCCGAGGAGGTGATCGGCCACAACCTCAAGCTGCTGCAGGGGCCCGAGACCGATCCCGAGGCGGTCGCCGAGATGGTCGCCGCGCTGCGGGCCGGCGAGGAGTGCTGGGTCACCGTGCGCAACTACCGCCACGACGGCTCGGTCTTCTGGAACGAGGTCTTCCTGATGCCGGTGCTCGACGAGGCCGGCGTCGTGCAGCGCTACATCGGCATCCAGCACGACGAGACGGCGCGCGTCAACGCGGCCGCCGAGCTGGCCGACGCCGAGTCGCGCTACCGCACGTTGATCGAGACGATCCCCGCCGTCACCTACATCGCCGACTGGGACGAGATGGGCACCTTCCGCTACATCAGCCCGCAGGTCGAGGAGCTGCTCGGCCACCCGGTCTCGTCGCTGCTGGGCGGGACGTCGCTGTGGGAGTCGTTGATCCACCCGCACGACCGCGATCGCGTCGTGGCCGAGACGCGCGCCGCGTTCCGCGACCAGTGCTCCTTCGACGCCGAGTACCGGCTCGTCGCCGCCGACGGGCGGATCGTGTGGGTGTGGGAGCGCGACACGGTGATCCGCGACGAGCACGGCGTGCCGAAGCTGACGCAGGGGATCATCACGGACATGACCGCCACGCGGACGGCAGAGGCCGCGCTGGCGGAGAGCGAGCGGCGCAACCGCGGCGTGATCGCCGCGCTCGAGGAGGGGCTCGTCGTCTACCGGCCCGACGGCTGGATCATCTCCTGCAACGAGGCGGCCGCCCGGATCTTCGCGATGACGCAGGAGGAGCTCGTCAGCCTGCCGCCGGGGGACCGGCGCCTGTCGCTGACGTTCGAGGACGGCACGCCCGTGACGCCCGACACGACTCCCTCGGCGGTCGCGCTGCGGACCGGCATCCCGCAGCGCGACGTGAGCCTCTGCCTCGAGCGCGAAAACGGCGAGCAGCTGTGGGTCTCCGTCAGCAGCCATCCGCTGATGCGCGACGGCGACCGCGAGCCGTACGCGACCGTCGTCTCCTTCCGCGACATCACCGAGTCGCGTCGCGCGCAGGAGCAGATCGCCTTCCTCGCCTACCACGACAGCCTCACGCGCCTGCCGAACCGCGCGCTGCTCGACGAGCACCTCGCGCTCGCGCTCGCCCGCGCGCGCCGCAGCGCGACGGCCGTCGCGCTGCTCTACATCGACCTCGACGACTTCAAGGCCGTCAACGACAGCCTCGGGCACGCCGCCGGCGACGAGCTGCTGCGACGGATCGCGCTGCGGCTGCGCGGCGTCGTGCGCAGCACCGACCTGCTCGCGCGCCAGGGCGGCGACGAGTTCCTGATCCTGCTCACCGACCTCGAGGAGGATCCGCGCGGGAGCGCGGAGACGGTCGCCAAGCAGGTCGAGGCGGCGTTGCTGGAGCCCTTCCAGATCGCCGACGCGGAGTTCGAGGTGGGGACGAGCATCGGGATCTCGATCTACCCCGAGGATGCCTCCGACGCCGATCAGCTGATGCGCCACTCCGACGCCGCGATGTACGACGTCAAGCAGGCCGGCCGCGGCGGGATCGCGAGCTACGGCGGCGGCTCTGGTCACACGCTCGCGCGGCTGTCGCTGACGAGCAAGCTGCGGCGCGCGCTGCAGCAGGACGACTTCGTCGTGCACTACCAGCCGATCGTGGAGACGGCGAGCGGGGAGCTGCGCGCGTTCGAGGCGCTGGTGCGCTGGCAGGACGCCGAGCGGGGCGTCGTCGGCCCGAACGAGTTCATCCCGCTGGCGGAGGACGCGGGGCTGATCGAGGCGATCGGCGGCTGGGTGCTGAACGCGGTGTGCGGGCAGCTGCGGAGCTGGCACGACGACGGGCTGGCGGCGCACGTGCACGTGAACGTCTCGCCGCGGCAGCTGCGGCGCCCCGACTTCCCGACGACGGTGCACGACGCGCTCGACGCGTACGGACTGTCGCCGTCGGTGCTGACGTTGGAGATCACCGAGTCGGCGGCGATGCTCGACGCCGAGCGCGCGAGTCCGATCGTCGAGGCCCTGGCCGCGGCCGGCGTGCGGCTCGCGATCGACGACTTCGGCGCCGGCCACTCCTCGCTCGCGCGCCTGCGCGACCTCTCCGTCGAGGTGCTGAAGATCGACCAGGCGTTCCTGCGCGGCGTGCCCGACGACCCGCAGGCGGCGGCGATGGTGACGGCGATCATCGAGCTCGGCTCGGCGCTCGGGATGACGAC
>JAOPZA010000211.1 GCA_025964325.1 Conexibacter sp. | reverse complement strand
GTCGCCGTCCTCGCCACCGGCGACGAGCTGCGCCCGCCGGGTGCGCCGCTCGGCCCCGGCGAGATCCACAACTCGAACGCGGTCGCGCTGGCGGCGCTCGCGACGGAGGCCGGCGCCGAGGTCGTGACCGCCCGCGCCGTCGCCGACGACCGCGCCTCGACCGAGGCCGCCTTCGCGGCCGCGCTCGCCGGCGCCGACGTCGTCATCGCCTCCGGCGGCGTCTCCGTCGGCCCGCACGACCACGTCAAGCCGGCGCTCGAGGCGCTCGGCGTCGCGGAGGGCTTCTGGCGCGTCGCGCTGCAGCCCGGCGGCCCGCTGTGGTTCGGCACGCGCGGGGCGCAGCTCGTCTTCGGCCTGCCCGGCAACCCGGTCTCGAGCTACGTCACGTTCCTGCTGTTCGCGCGGCCGGCGCTGCAGGCGCTGCAGGGCGCGGCGAGCCCGCTGCCGCCGCGGACGGAGGCGCTGCTCGACGCCGCCATGCGACGTCGCGCGACGCGCGAGCGCGCGATCCCGGTGCGGCTCGAGTCGCGCGCCGGGAGCCTGCACGCCGTGGCGACCGGCACGCAGGGCTCGCACATCAGCTCCTCGCTCGTGGGCGCGGACGCGCTCGCGTTCGTCCCGCCCGGCGACGGGACGCTCGAGGCGGGGGCACGCGTCACGATCGAGCGGGTGTGAGGATCCCGGCCGTCAACGTGGGCACAATGGAGTGATGGCGCGCCCGCTGTACGCGTTCTTCCTCCTGTTCGCCGCGACCGCTGCGGTGGCGCGGCGGCGGCGGCGCGGGCGCTGGCCGGCGCGGGCCGAGATCGTCGACCCGAAGGACGGCACGACGATCGACGCGTCCGGCGCCGTGCGCTCGGTGCAGGCGGCCGACCTGACGCTGACGCAGGAGGAGCTCGACGCGCTCTGGAGCCCGACGCAGCTCGAGCGGCTCGCGCGCACCTACTGGCGCTACCTCTCGCGGGTCACGCTGGGGCTGATCCGCGTCGACTACACCGACGAGCAGCGCACGATCGTGCTGGTCGACCGGCGGCTGCGGCTGCTGCGCTTCAGATCGCCCGAGTACGCGATGGACGCCGACCGCGGGGTCGTCCGCTGGCGCATCGAGGACGGCGTGCTGGTCGAGCGGCGCGGGCACGGCGGCGACGGCTACCTGCAGATCGACGTTCAGCGCCGCGCGCCGGCGCCGGACGGGCGCGCGCGGATCCACGTCGAGGTCGAGGTCGCGAACTTCTATCCCTCGATCGCGAAGCGCTTCAGCCGGCCGGTCTACACCGCCACGCAGTCGCGGATCCACATCCTCGTCGGACACGGCTTCCTGCGTTCGCTCGCGCGACTCGACCTGGCCGAGTCGCGCGTCGGGCGCTTCGCCGAGCTGGGCGTCGGCGACGTGCCCGATCCGCCGCTCGCGCCGACGTCCCCTCTGCCGTAGCGCTCGCGGGGCGAGCCCACGCGCGTCGGCGCCCTCGCTCAGCCGTAGCGCTCGCCCGTGATGGTGCGAAGCTTCGCGCGGTCGTGCCGCGCGCTGATGCGACGCACCGTCCCCGAGCGCGAGCGCATCACGAGCGACTCGGTGCTGGCGCCGGTGCCGCGCTGGTAGCGCACGCCCTGGAGCACGTCGCCGTCGGTCACGCCGGTGGCGGAGAAGAAGACGTCCTCGCCGGAGCAGAGATCGCTCGTGCTCAGCACCTTGTCGAGGTCGTAGCCGGCCTCGAGCGCCGTTCTGCGCTCGTCGTCGTCGCGCGGCCACAGGCGGCCGACCATCTGGCCGCCCATGCACTTCAGCGCCGCCGCCGAGATGACGCCCTCGGGCGTGCCGCCGATGCCGTAGAGCAGGTCGACGGGCGCGTTCTCGCTGACCGCCAGCAGGGTGCCCGCGACGTCGCCGTCGGTGATCAGCCGCACCCGGCCGCCGGCCTCGCGGACCGCCTTCATCGCCGCCTCGTGGCGCGGCCGGTCGAGCATCATCACGGTCACGTCGCCGACGCCCTTGTCCTTGCGCTCGGCGACGAGCCGCAGCGTGTCGCCGAGCGGGCGGTCGAGGTCGAGCAGGTCGCCGACGTCCTCCGCCCCGGCCATCTTCTCCATGTAGACGATCGGGCCCGGGTCGAACATCGTGCCGCGCTCGGCGAGCGCGATCACGGCGATCGCGTTCGGCATCCCGAGCGCGCAGAGGCGCGTGCCGTCGAGCGGGTCGACGGCGATGTCGACGCGCGGGAGCGAGCCGTCGCCGATCTGCTCGCCGTTGTAGAGCATCGGCGCCTCGTCCTTCTCGCCCTCGCCGATCACGACGACGCCGTCCATCGAGACCGAGTCGAGCACGAAGCGCATCGCGTCGACGGCGGCCTGGTCGGCCGCCTCCTTGTCACCGCGGCCGGAGAGGCGCGCGGCGGCGAGCGCGGCGGCCTCCGTCACGCGCACGAGCTCGAGCGCGAGGTTGCGGTCCGGCCGGATCTGCTGCGAAGAGGCTGATGTCATGGGAGGGGACCTGCGGGCGGTCGGGTGGTAAGGGGGGCCACGCGCGGCGGACGGTAGCACCGGCGCGCGACCGCGCAGCCGGGTAGGGTGGCCGGCGTGCCCGAACTCCGCTGGGGTCTCACGCTGCCGTTCGCCGGCGTCCCGCTCGCCGCCCACGAGCCGCTCGTGCGGCGCGCCGAGGCGGCCGGCTACGACGACCTCTGGTCGGGCGAGACGAACGGCCCCGACGGCTTCACCCCGCTCGTGCTGTCGGCCGCGTGGACGGAGCGGATGCGACTCGGCACCGGCATCGTCAACCCCTTCACGCGCGGGCCGGCGGTGCTCGCGCAGCATGCCGCCGCGCTGCAGGACGCCAGCGCGGGCCGCTTCTGCCTCGGGCTCGGCTCCTCGTCCGACGTGATCGTCGAGCGCTGGAACGGCGTGCCGTTCGTGAAGCCGCTGACGAAGGTGCGCGCGACGGTGGAGGCGCTGCGGCCCGTGTTCGCGGGCGAGCGCGGGCCGGGCGGCTTCAAGCTCGAGACGCCGCCGGCGACCCCGGTCCCGATCTACGTCGCCGCGCTCGGCGACCGCATGCTCGAGCTGGCCGGCGAGATCGCCGACGGCGCGATCCTCAACTTCCTGCCGTTGAGCGCGGTCCCGCACGTCGTCGAGCGGGTCCGCGCCGGCGAGACGCGCGGCGGCCGCGACGTCGGCGCCGGCGACGTCGTCTGCCGCTTCTTCTGCATCCCCGGCGAGCCCGACGAGGCGCTGGCGACCGCCCGCTACCTGTTCGCCGCCTACGGCACCGTGCCGGTCTACGAGCGCTTCTTCCGCGGCCTCGGCTGGGGCGAGGCGATCGACCCGATGGTCGAGGCGTGGCGCAGCGGCGACCGCAAGCGCGCGCTCGCGCAGGCGCCGGAGGAGCTGCTGCGGGAGGTCTTCGTGATGGGCTCGCCCGACCAGCAGCGCGAGCGGCTGGCGCAGTTCGTCGCGGCCGGCATCACGACCACCGTGCTGACGCCGCTGACGCCGCCCGAGCGCCTGCCCGGGCTGATCGACGCCCTCGCGCTGCCGCGCTGAGCGACGCGGAGGGCGCATGGAGTTCCAGCGCATCCATCCGACGCCGGGGCGGGTCGAGAGCGCCGAGCTCTATCGCGACCTCGCGCTCGCCTCGCGGGCGCACGACGAGCGGCCCTGGCTCGTGACCAACTTCGCGACGACGGCCGACGGCCGCGCCACGATCGACGGCCGCACGGCCGCGATCGGCGACGACGGCGACACCGAGCTGTTCCGCCGCCTGCGCACGCAGGTCGACGCGCTGCTGGTCGGCACCCGCACGCTCGCGACCGAGCGCTACGGCCGCGTCGTGCGACGGCCCGAGCTGCGGGCGGTGCGCGAGGCGATCGGGCTGGCGCCCGACCCGCCCGTGGCGATCGTCAGCCGCAGCGGCGTGCTGCCCTACGAGATCCCGCTGTTCGCCGACCCCGACTCGACCGTGCTCGTCTTCACGACGCCGGCTGCGCCGCAGCCGCCGCCCACCGCCGCGACCGTCCGCCTGACGCGCCTCGACCCGGCGGCGCTGACGCTGACGACGGCGCTGCGGCTGCTGCGCAGCGAGCACGGCGTCCGCGCGCTGCTGTGCGAGGGCGGCCCGACGCTGCTGGGATCGCTGCTGCACGAGCGGCTCGTCGACGAGCTGTTCCTGACGATCGCGCCGCAGCTGGCGGGCGGCGGCAGCGGGTTGACGATGACGAGCGGCGCGCCGCTGCCCGACGCCGCCGACCTCGAGCTCGTCTGGGCGCTCGAGCGGCGCAGCTCGCTGTACCTGCGCTACGCGGTGCGCTGAGCGCGACCTCCGGCGATCGCCGGTCCGCCGGGCGTTTGTGCGCGGGTGACCGCGATCGGTAGCCTCAGAGGGCGATGGACATCGCCCCTGGCTCTGCGATCGGATCGGATCGGCGGATGGCGACCGGCGAGCGCGCGCGCGATGCACCGACCGGTGCGAATCCGTTTGCGCAGGACGTCGACGAGCAGCTCCCGCCACCTTCGACGCTCGTGCTCTTCGGCGCGACCGGCGACCTCGCGACCCGCAAGCTGCTGCCGGCCGTCTATGACCTGCTGGCCGACGGCCGCCTGCCCGAGAGATTCCGCGTGATCGGCATCGCGCGCGAGAGCGACGACGCCGCCTTCCGGGCGCGCGTGCGCGACGCGATCGCCCAGCACGCCCGGCACGAGCTGGATCCGGCGCTGTGGCAGGCCCTCGAGCCGCGCATCGGCGTCGTGATCGGCGACTTCGGCTCGCCCGAGCTGTTCGACGCGCTCGCCGCCGCGCTCGCCGCCGGCGACCGCGCCGACGGGGTCGCGACGCAGCGGCTCTTCTACCTCGCCGTCTCCCCCACGTTCTTCGCCCCGATCGCCGCCGCCCTCGCGCGCGTCGGGCTCGGACGCGGCGCCGAGCCGCCGACGCGGCTGCTGATCGAGAAGCCGTTCGGCCGCGACCTCGCGTCCGCGATCGAGCTGAACGCGGCGATCCAGGCGTCGTTCGACGAGCCGCAGATCTTCCGCATCGACCACTACCTCGGCAAGGAGACGGTCCAGAACCTGCTCGTCTTCCGCTTCGCCAACGGGATCTTCGAGCCGCTCTGGAACCGCACGACGATCGAGGCGGTGCAGATCACGGTCGCCGAGGACCTCGGCATCGGCCACCGCGCGGGCTACTACGACCAGTCGGGCGCGCTGCGGGACGTCTTGCAGAACCACGCGCTGCAGCTGCTCTCGCTCGTCGCGATGGAGTCGCCGGCGAGCTTCGACGCGAGCCTCGTCCGCGACGAGAAGGCGAAGGCGCTGCGGGCCGTGCGCCCGGTCGCACCGCTCGAGGACGCCGCCCGCGGGCAGTACACGGCTGGATGGGTCGGCGGCGAGCACGTGCCCGGGTATCTCGAGGAGCCGGGCGTGCCGCCCGACTCGCGGACCGAGACCTACGCCGCGATGCGGCTCGAGATCGAGAACTGGCGCTGGGCGGGCGTGCCCTTCTACCTCCGCACCGGCAAGCGCCTGCCGGTCCGCCGGACGGAGATCGCGATCGCCTTCCGGGCCGCACCGCACCTGCCCTTCCACGGCCTCGACGCGGCCGCACCGGCGAACGAGCTGGTGATCTCGGTCCAGCCGAACGAGGGCGCGACGCTGCGGATCGCGGCGAAGGTGCCGGGAACGGCAATGCGGGTACGACCCGTCCAGATGGACTTCCAGTACGGCGCCGCGTTCCTGCGCGAATCCCCGGAGGCGTACGAGCGCCTGCTCCACGATGCGTTGATGGGCGACGCAACCCTCTTCACGCGCGCCGACGAGGTCGAGGCCGCGTGGCGGATCGTCGACCCGATCCTGCGCGCCTGGGAGGCCGCCGGCGCGCCCGAGCCCTACGAGGCGGGCACGGCCGGCCCGGTCGCGGCCGATGCGCTGCCGGCACAGGACGGGCAGAGCTGGAGGCCGCTGTGAGCATCGCTCCCCCACGCGAGCACGCCGACTGGCAGGGCGAGGACGTGACGGTCGACGAGGTCGTCGCGCGCCTGCTGCGGCTCAACCGCGAGCACGCCCACCATGCGCACGGCCACGGCCAGACGCGAACGCTCAACCTGATCGTCGCGGCCGGTCCCGACGTCCCCGACGGGGCCGTGCGCGCGCGGCTCGAGGAGACGCTGATGCGGTTTCCGTCGCGCACGCTGGTGCTGCGGGAGCATCCGGACGACCGCCTCGACGCCGCGATCGAGATCGACTGCGCGGTGCTCGACGCGCCGGGCGCGGCCGGCTACTGCCACGATGCGGCGGTGCTGTACGCCGACGAGGAGCGGCTGCGGCACGCTGACTCGCTCGTGCGGCCGCTGCTGATCGCCGGCCTGCCGTCGGTCCTGTGGCTGCCGGGCACGCAGCCGCGGCCCTGCGAGGCGCCGCTCGCGCGGATCGTCGACGCGGTCGTGCTCGACTCCGGTCCCGCCGACGTCCCGCGCGAGGCCTTCGCGCGCGCCGCCCGGCTGGGCGCCGCCGCACCCGTGCGCGATCTCGCCTGGATGCGGCTGCGGCGCTGGCGCCAGCGCGTCGCCGCGACCTTCGACGTGCCCCAGCGGCTCGCGCTGCTGAACGCCGTCGAGCGGCTCGAGATCCGCTTCGGCGGCCCCGACGCGGCGACGCCGCTGCTGCTGCTCGGCTGGTTCGCGGCCCGCGCCGGCTGGTCGATCCAGCGGATCGGCGGCGCGGCCGAGACCTGGAGCGGCACCGCGCAGCGCGGCGACGGCGGCCGCGTCGCCCTCACGCTCGGCTCCAACGGCCGCGACGGCGCCGAGCACCGCCGCGGGATCCACGAGCTCGCGCTCCACGCCGATGGCGAGACGCTGCGGGTGATCGAGCCGGTCGCCGAGCCGGGCGTCGCCGAGGCGTTCGCGATGGCGCTGCGCACGTTCGACGAGCCCGCGCCCGGCTACGAGCCCGCGCTCGCCGCGATCGCCCAGGGGCTGGCGGCAGCGTGATCGCGCTGACCGTCGCCGGCGACGACGAGGCGGCAGCGCGCACGAGCGCGACGCGGATCTCGGCCGCGATCGACGACGCGCGCGCGGAGCGGGGCGTCGCCCATGTCGCGCTCGCCGGCGGCCGCACGCCGGCGCGCACCTACACGCTGCTGACCCGAATCCACAGTGACTGGCGCGACGTTCACCTGTGGCTCGGCGACGAGCGCTGCGTCCGCTCCGACGACCCCGACGCGAACGCGAAGCTGATCGTCGACACGCTGCTGGCCGCCGTGCACCCGCCGCCGACCTTCCACCCGATGCGCGGCGCCGACGAGGATCCGACGGCCGCCGCGATCGCGTACGAGCAGGAGCTGCGCGAGGCGGTCGACGGCGACCCGCCGCGGCTCGACGTCGCGCTGCTCGGCCTCGGCGAGGACGGTCACACCGCGTCGCTGTTCCCGAACGACGCGGTGCTGGACGAGCAGCAGCGCCTGGTCGTCGCCGTCCAGGGGACGAAGGCGCCGTTCGCGCGCATCACGATGACGCTGCCGATGCTGTTGGCGGCGCGCCAGATCGTGGTGCTGGCCGAGGGCCCGGGCAAGGCCTGGGCGATCCACGAGATGATGGCCGGCCCCAGCCGGCACGTGCCCGCCAGCCTGCTCGCCGACGGCGAGGTCGAGCTGATCGTCGACCTCTCGGGGGCGCCCGCCTGATGACGAGCCGGACCGCCGCGCCGCTGCTCACCGCGCAGGACGCCGTCGACGCGCTCGTGGAGACGCGCGAGCGCACGCTCGCGCTCGTCGGGCACCTCGACGACGCGGCGCTCGAGCGCGTCCACACGCCGCTGCTCAGCCCGCTCGTCTGGGACCTCGGCCACATCGCCGCGTTCGAGGATCTGTGGGCCGTCCATCGCTTCGCGTCGATGCCGCTGCTGCGGCCCGACCTCGCGCACGTCTACGACGCCTTCGAGACGCCGCGCGCCGGGCGCGGTGCGCTGCCGTACCTACGCCGCTCCGACGCGCTCGACTATCTCGCGGCGGTGCGCGAGCGCACCTGCGCGCTGATCGAGCAGCGCGACGTCGGCGACGGGCTGCTGCACGAGCTCGTGATCCGCCACGAGCAGCAGCACGACGAGACGATGCTGCAGACCTTCCAGCTGGCGCACCTGCCGGCGCCGCCCGGCGGCCGCGTCGTGCCCGGGCCGCCGGCCGCCGACGCGCCGGACGCCCTCGGCGGGCTCGAGCTCGTGACGGTCCCCGCCGGTCCCTGCACGGTCGGCGCCGACCTCGCCGACGGCTTCGCCTACGACAACGAGCGGCCGCGCCATGCGGTCGAGCTGGCCGCCTTCGCGATCGGCCGCGCCCCCGTCACCAACGCCAGCTACCTGCGCTTCGTGGAGGGCGGTGGCTACGAGCGCCGCGAGTGGTGGTCGGACGAGGGCTGGGCGTGGAAGGAGGAGTACGACATCGAGCGTCCGCTCGCCTGGACGGCGGACAGGCGGGAGTGGCGACTCGGCGAGCACGCTCCCCTCGACGGTGAGAAGCCCGTCGTCCACGTCTCCTGGTTCGAGGCCGACGCCTTCGCCCGCGCGCACGACGCGCGCCTGCCGACCGAGGCAGAGTGGGAGAAGGCGGCGACCTGGGACCAGCGGGCGGGGATCGCGCGCCTGCGGCCGTGGGGCGGCCGCGCAACCGACACGCGGCACGCGAACGTCGACCAGCTCGCCTACGGGACCGCATCGGCGGGCGCCCATCCGGCGGGGGCGTCGCCGGCCGGCTGCCTCGGCATGCTCGGCGACGTGTGGGAGTGGACGTCGAGCCGCTTCGGCGGCTACCCGGGCTTCGTCCCCGACCCCTATCGCGAGTACTCCGAGGTCTTCTTCGGCGACGAGTACCGCGTGCTGCGCGGGGGCTCGTGGGCGACGCGGCCCCGCATCGCGACGGCCACCTTCCGCAACTGGGACTACCCCCAGCGCCGCCAGATCTTCGCCGGCCTGCGGATCGTACGGGACGCGTGAGAGCGATCGCGCCCGCGGCCGGCTCGACCATCGCGATCGACTGCCGGCTCGACGGCAGCGCCGGCAGCGGACTCGCGGAGGACGTGCTCGACGGGCTCACGCGGCCGTTCAAGGAGCTACCGCCGAAGCACCTCTACGACGAGCGCGGCTGCGAGCTGTTCGACCAGATCTGCGAGCTGCCCGAGTACTACCCGACGCGCACCGAGCGGGGGATCCTCGAGCGCGACGCGGAACGGATCGTCGCCGGCTCGCAGGCAGCCGAGCTGGTCGAGCTCGGCTCCGGCACGGCCGCGAAGACGCGCGTGCTGCTCGACGCGATGGCGGACGCCGGCCTGCTGCGCCGGTACGTGCCCTTCGACGTCGCCGAGTCGGTCGTGCGCGACAGCGCCGAGGTGCTCGCCGGCGCCTACCCGGGGCTCGAGGTCCACGGCGTCGTCGGCGACTTCGAGCGCCACCTCGACCGGATTCCCGCTCCGCAGGCGCACGGCGCACAGCCCCGGATCGTCGCCCTGCTCGGCGGGACGATCGGCAACTTCCCGCCCGGCAGCCGCCGGCGGCTGCTGCGCCAGATCGGCGCGCTGCTCGGCCCCGACGACGCGCTGCTGCTGGGGACCGACCTCGTCAAGGACCCGGCCGTGATCGAGGCCGCCTACGACGACGCCGCCGGCGTCACGGCCGCCTTCAACCTCAACCTCCTCCGCGTCGTCAACCGCGAGCTGGATGCCGACTTCCCGCTCGAGGGCTTCGCCCACGTCGCCTTCTTCGACCGCCGCAACGAGTGGATCGAGATGCGGCTGCGCGCGCTGCGACCCTGCTCCGTCCTCGTGCGCGCGCTCGACCTCCGGGTCGAGTTCGCCGCCGGGGAGGAGCTGCGCACCGAGATCAGCGCGAAGTTCACGCGCGCGCGCATCGCCGCCGACTACGCCGCCGCGGGGCTGACGCTCGCCGGCTGGCACAGCGACGCCGAGGGCCGCTACGCGCTCTCGCTGGCGCGACCTAGCGGCGGAAGCTGAAGGGCGTCACCGACTGACCGCGCGAGCGGCGGAGCCCCCACAGGATCAGCGTCGAGACGAGCACGGAGGCGATGATCCCGGCGCCGTCGGAGTGGAAGACGAAGTGGCTGATCAGGCCGGCGACGAAGGAGCCGGCGAGCCCGAGCCCGATCGTCGCGGGGATCGACATCGGATCCGGGCCGGGCAGCGCCAGCCGCGCGAGCGCGCCGACGATCAGGCCGCTGGCGGCGAGCACGAGCAGGTAGACGATCAGGCTCATGGTGTCAGCGTACCCGTGACCCCGCGCGCGCTGACACCTATGATCGCGAGGTGTCGCACCGCGACCTGGAGCGTCCTTCGCTGACGCGCGCCGTCCGCACGGTGGCGGCCCGCGACCCTGGGCGCTTCGCGCTCAAGAGCGCCGTCCGCGCGGCGATCGTCACACCCGCCCTGTTCGCCGTCTCGCTCGAGCTGATCGGGCTGGAGCAGATGGCGCTGTTCGCCGCCTTCGGCTCGATCGCGCTGCTCGTCTTCGTCGACTTCGGCGGCCCGCCGTGGACGCGCCTGCGCGCCTACCTCGCACTGGTCGCCGCCGGCGCCGTGCTGATCCCGCTCGGCACCGTCTGCTCGCACGACGCGTGGGTGGCGGCGGGGGCGATGGCCGTCGTCTCCTTCGCGATCATCTTCGCGGGCGTCCTCAGCGGCGCGATCGCGGCGGCCCAGCCGGCCGCGATCCTGCTGTTCGTGCTGCCGGTGATGGTCTCGGCGCCGAACTCGGCGATCCCGGCGCGGCTGGCCGGCTGGGGCCTCGCCGCGGTCGCCGCGACCAGCGCCGCGCTGCTGCTGTGGCCGGCGCGTCCGCGCGACCGGCTGCGCGCGGCCGCGGG
>JAOPZA010000193.1 GCA_025964325.1 Conexibacter sp. | reverse complement strand
TGGCGCGCTGGCGGCGAGGTGCCCGCCGCGGTGTCGCGGAGCGCCGGCCTCGTCCCGCTCGGCGCCGTCGCCGAGCGCGGCGGGCCGGCGTTCGACTGGCGCCTGCACGACCGCGACGCGGTCTGGGCGGCCGACGTCGCGGAGCTGGCGGAGCAGGCCTCGGGCCAGCAGTGGGACGCCTCGCGCGACGTGCCGTGGGAGGCGGCGCGCGGCCTGCCCGACGTGCTCGAGCAGGCGGTCGCGCAGGTGATGACGTTCATCGCCCAGAACGAGTACGCCGCGCTCTACGTGCCGGCCGGCTTCCTGCCGCAGCTGCACCCGGCCTACGCCGAGGTGCTGCTGTGGCTCGCCAGCCACGTCCACGACGAGGCGCGCCACGTCGAGGTCTTCACGAAGCGCGCGCTGATCGGCGGCCGCAGCGGCTACGCGCTCGCCTCGACCGAGCTGTCGCTCCGCACGCTGCTCGACGAGCACGACTTCACCGCCGCCGCGCTGCTGCTGAACGTGCTGGGCGAGGGCACGTTCCTCGACCTGCTGCGCTTCGTCGAGCGCCACGCGCCCGACGCGGCCACGGCGGCGGCCGCCCGCCTCGCGCATCGCGACGAGCGCCGCCACGTCCACTTCGGCATCTCGCACGTGCGCCACGTGCTCGCCGGCGACCCACAGCGGCGGGCGGCGCTCGTCGGGGCGGCCGAGCAGCGGGCGGCGAAGCTGACCGAGCTGTCGGGCCTCAGCCCGCTGCTGAGCGAGGGCCTGACGATCATGGCCGCCGGCTCGCTGCGCCCCGCCGCGCTGTCGGAGGGCGCGCGCGCGGTGCGCGGGCTGCTCGCGACGATGGAGGACAACCGCATCCGGCGGCTGCGCGCGGCCGGCTTCGACGCCGCGACCGCGCGCCGCCTCTCGGAGCTGCACACGCCGAACCTGATGTGAACGGCCGCGGCGCGGCTTCGGTCAGCTGCGCGACCGCTGGATCACGGTCGAGAAGCTGGCCTTCAGGTAGCCGACCGTCTCGTCGAAGTGGCGCGCCGCGTAGGCCGCGTAGAGCGCGTCGATCACCAGCAGCTGGCCCCACTTCGCGGTCACCGTCTCGCCGTAGACGCCTTCGCCGGGCGCCTGGGCCGTGAGCAGGCAGACGTCCGCGTGCGCGCGCAGCGGCGCGTCCGGGCGGGAGGTGATCGCGAGCGTCGGCGCGCCGCGCTCGCGCGCGAGCCGCAGCGCCTCGACGACCAGCGTCGTGTGCCCCGAGTCGCTGATGCCGATCACGAGGTCGGCGGGACCGACCGTCATCGCCGTCATCGTCTGCAGCGCCTGGTCGCGTTCCAGCACGCACGTGCGGCCGGCGCGCGTGAAGCGGCCGACGGCGTTCTCCGCGGCGATGCTCGACGAGCCCATGCAGGCGAAGATCAGCGTGGAGGTCCGCTCCACCAGCCCGACCGCCTGCTCGAGCGCGTCGACGTCCAGCTGCCGCGTCGTCTCCGCGAGCGCGTGGCGGCTGCTGCGGCTGAGCTTGTCGAGGACGGTGGCGGCGTCGTCGTCGCGCACGACGTTCTCGTAGACGAACGTCGCCGGTCCGGCCGCGCGGCGCTGCGCGCGTCTCACGAACTCCGCCTCGGCGATGCCGAGGCGGAGGGCGTAGTAGCCGTCGAGGCCGAGCTTGCGCGTGAAGCGCGAGACGGTCGAGTTGGCCACGCCGGCCGCGCTCGCGAGCTCGGAGATCGTCATCGTCTGCGGCGCCGCGGGCGTGCTCAGCATGTACTCGCCGAGCTGCCGCAGCGCCGGGCTCAGGTAGGGCAGCTTCGCCGCGATCAGCTGATGCAGATCGAGGGACTCGCCCATCGCTCGATCCTTCAGATCCGCTCCACCGTGAGGTCGAGGACCTGCGCGACGACGTCGAGGCGGCGGGTCAGCTCGCCGGTCGCGAGGATCACGTGGTGCGACGGCAGCTGCTCGACGAAGCGGTAGCCGTCCTCGACGCGCAGCACGGCGCCGTTGACGCAGTCGGAGTCCTCGTACTGCACGTAGCCGGTCAGGACCGATCTGCTGGTCACGAGCGTGTCCATCGTGCTGGCCAGCTTGACGATCGTGGTCGGACCCTCGGCGAAGCGGGCGTCGATCGCGTGCGCGTTGGCGTCGACGATCTCGAGCACCGGCGGCTTCAGCTCCCAGCTCGTCGCGAACGCCTGCGGCACGACGCCGAAGTAGCCGCAGTGCGCGACGAGGACGTGGTTCTGCGGCTCGCTCTCGACCTCGGGGAAGTACGGGATTCTCTCGTGTCTGAGCGCCGCGTCGCCCATCAGGAAGGGGTACAGGTTCGACATCATCACCGGGACGTCGAGGCTCTTGTGCACGAGCAGCTCGGTCATCATCGACGCCAGGTCGGCCTCGCAGCCCCACATCAGGCCGCGCTCCTGGAAGAGCAGGTTCCAGGCGAGGCAGGGGGTCGTCGTCGAGCTGGCCGACTCGTTGAGGCAGTTGATGCCGGCCGCGACGACGCCGCCCGCCTCGTCGAGGTCGTCGCCGAGCGCGACGTAGAGGCGCAGGGCGTCGGCGCGCGCGGACGGGGTCAGGCCCGGCATCGGCACCCGGCCCTCGAGCCCCGCCGCCGCCGTCGCGACGCGCGCGTCCGGAACGGCCGCCGCGCGCGCCGCCAGCTCCTTGAAGCTGCGGTGCTCGACGTTGATGCCGAAGCGCTCCTGCATCCGCTCCGAGCACGCGTCCTCCCACCAGAAGAAGCGCTTGAAGATGTCGGGCTGCATGCCGGCGCCGAGGTCGTCCTGGTAGGCGAGCATCGAGGAGCTCGTCAGCGTCTCCTTGACGCCGAGCGCCCGGCAGATGTCCTGGGACTCCTCGAGCGAAGTCGGGGCGATCGTCGCGATCCCGTTCCGGCGCAGGTGGTCGCGGATCTCCCAGTCCCACATCGAGACGGTCGCGAACTCCGAGGTGATGATCAGGATCGGCTGCTCGATCGCGCGGAACGACTCGACCTTGCGGTACGCGACGCCGCTCAGATCCGGGATCACGACCGCGCTCGCCGCGGCCGGGACGGGCGTGTCGATGTGGGCGGGCGGGAGCCATTCGACGAGCGGGCCGAGCCGCTGGCGCAGGTGCTCGAGCTGGCGGTCGAAGGATCGCTTCGGCTGCTCCTCGAGGTGCACCGGGAGCAGGCGGGGAATGGCGAAGGTCAAGCGCGGGATCATGGCTGTGCGTTCCTGTAGTACGGATTTCCCGAGAGCTCGCAGGCTATAGAAATTTCCTCCGGCGGTCCCTGGGCGGCAGGCGGCAATCGTCCTTGACGCGACGGGTTGGACTTGTCTAGCATCCTGTAATCCTGTCGTAACAAGATTGGTGGGAGACAGAGAGATGGCAGTGGGAGACAGCAGAACGCGGATCATCCAGGTCGGCGGCGGCTTCTGGGGCTCGGGCTGGGCGCGCGAGATCGACGCGTTCGAGCACACCGAGCTGGCCGCGGTCGTCGACGTCAGCCCCGACGCGCTCGCACGCACGTGCGACCCGATCGACGTGCCCCAGGAGCGGCGCTTCGCCGACCTCGGGCAGGCGCTCGAGCAGGTCGAGGCCGATGCCGCCCTCGTCGTCGTGCCGCCGGAGGTCCATGCCGACGTCGCGATCCGCTGCCTCGAGGCCGGCCTCGACTGCCTGATCGAGAAGCCGTTCGCGCCGAGCGTCGAGGAGGCGAGCCGGATCGTCCGGCGCGCCGACGAGCTCGGGCGCGCGATCATGGTGACGCAGAGCTTTCGCTTCAAGCGCGGGCCGCAGACCGTCCGGACGCTGATCGAGCGCGGCGCGATCGGCCGGATCGAGGCGGTCGACGTGCGGTTCCACAAGGCGCCGCACTTCGGCGGCTTCCGCGAGGAGATGGAGGAGCCGCTCATCATCGACATGGCGATCCACCACTTCGACTTCCTGCGCGGCATCCTCGGGCTCGAGCCGCACCGCGTGCGCGCCCGCAGCTTCAACCCCTCGTGGAGCTGGTTCGGCGGCAACGCCGCCGCCGTCGCCGAGTTCGAGACGCCAGAGGGCGCGAGCATCGCCTACAGCGGCAGCTGGGTCTCGCGCAGTCGCGAGACGACCTGGGACGGCAGCTGGGAGATCCAGGGCACCGACGGCGCGATCGTGTGGCAGCACAACCGCGTCGAGTACATCCCGTCACCGGAGAACTTCGGCGTCACCGTGTACACGCGCGACGCGCTCGAGCGCGGCGACGGCGTGATGGACGTGCCGCTCGTGGCGCTGCCGGCCGAGGAGCGCGCCGGCACGCTGCACGAGTTCACGAGCGCCAAGCGCGAGGGCCGTGCGCCCCAGGCGAGCGGACATGACAATCTCCGCAGCATCGGTCTCGTCTACGGCGCGGTCGAGTCGACGCGGACCGGTGACTGGGTCGAGCTGCCGCTCGCCCGGGAGACCGCGCTCACCGCCTGAGTCGGCGGTCGGCGCGCGAACGGAAGAGCTGGGGGTAGCAGAGGTGCGGATGACGATCGACAAGTCCTCGCGGATCCCGTATTACGAGCAGCTGCGGGAGATCCTCGAGCAGGCGATGCGCGGCGGCCGCATCGCGGTCGGCGAGCAGCTGCCGAGCGAGGCGCAGCTCTGCGACGAGTACGACGTCAGCCGCACGGTCGTGCGGCAGGCGCTCAACGAGCTGACGAACGAGGGCTTGATCATCCGCTACAAGGGCAAGGGCTCGTTCGTGGCGCCCCCGAAGGTCGACGAGCACCTCGCCCAGAGCATGATCGGCCTCGCGGAGGAGGTCAGCGCGCGCGGGCAGCAGCTGCGCAACCAGATCCTCGTGTTCGAGCGGCAGGAGCCGCCCGCGCACATCACGCAGGTGCTGGCGCTCGCCGTCGGCGATCCGATCGTGCGCCTCGACCGCCTCCGCTCGATCAACGGCGAGCCCTGGGTCGTCACCTCGACCTACCTCCCGTTCGACCTCTGCTCGCCGCTGCTCGAGCTCGACATGCGCCACCGCTCGCTCTACGCGACGCTCGAGCACGAGCTCGGGCTCGTGCTCGAACGCGGTCGCCGGACGATCGAGTCGGCGCTCGCCGGTCCCGAGCACGCGACGCTGCTGGGGATCGATCCGGGTGCCCCCGTGCTGCTGCTGAAGAGCATCGGCTTCCTCGCGGGCGGCCGCCCGCTCGAGTACTTCCTCGCCTGGCACCGCGGCGACCGCAGCCGCTTCGACGTCGAGCTGCAGCGTCACCGCGCGCACAGCGAAGGGATGGGGACGATGTCGATGGGCGAGGTCGGCGAGGAGGACGTGAGCCTGCTCGTCGCCGGACGCGACCGCGGGTCGCAGGCGTGACGCCCGCGGGGCGTCGAGCTTGCGTTCGCGGGACTGAACCTGTTATTACAGGATCACAGGAGGAGAGGAAGAGCGTGGACGGACCAGCCGTCATCGGAGTCGACGTCGGGACGACGAGCACCAAGGCCGGTGCCTATCGCCTCGACGGCAGCGCATGCGCGACCGCACAGGTCGCCACGCGCCTGCTGCGGCGCGGCGCCGGCGAAGTCGAGCAGGACCCGCGGGAGCTGTTGGACGCCGCCTGCGAGGCGATCGCGGCCTGCGTCGCGCAGGCCGGGCTGGCGCCCGGCGAGGTCGCCGCACTGGCCGTCAGCGGTCAGATGGCCGGCGTGCTCGGCGTCGACGCGGACTGGCAGCCGGTCACGCCGTACGACTCCTGGCTCGACGCCCGCTGCACGCCGCAGCTGCGGCGGCTCGCGGCCGAGCACGGCGAGCTCGTCGTCGAGCGCACCGGCTGCCCGCCGATGCTCGACCACGCGCCCAAGCTGCAGTGGTGGCGCGACGAGCGGCCGGCCGACTACGCGCGCGTCGCTGCCTGGCTGATGCCCGCCGCCTACGTCGCCGGCAGCCTCGCCGGGCTGACCGCCGCCGACGCCTTCATCGACCCCACCTACCTGCACTTCACCGGCCTCGCCGACGCGCGCACCGGCGCCTGGTCCGACGAGCTGCTCGCCGCGCTGGCGCTCGAGCGCGCGCAGCTGCCCTCGATCGTCGCGCCGGACGCCGTGATCGGCGAGCTGAGCGCCGCCGCGGCGGCGCGCTGCGGGCTGCGCGCCGGGATCCCGATCGCCGCCGGCATGGGCGACACGGCCGCCGGCGCGCTCGGCGCCGGGATCGTCGCCCCCGGCCAGCTGCTCGACACGGCCGGCACCGCCAGCGTCCTGATCGGCGCCGTCGAGCGCTTCGCGCCCGACCACCGCCAGGGGCTGATCGTGATGCGCGGCGTGCTCGCCGATCAGTGGCTGCCGCTCAACTACGTCGCCGGCGGCGGGCTCTGCCTGCCCTGGCTCGCCGAGCAGACCGGCGTCCCGCTGCCGCAGTTGCTGGCGGAGGCCGAGCGCGTGCCGCCGGGCAGCGACGGGCTGCTCTTCGTCCCGCACCTCGAGGGGCGCACCGCGCCGTTCGCGCCGGAGATGCGCGGCGGCTGGGTCGGACTCGGCCTCGCGCACACGCGCGGCCATCTCGCCCGCGCGATCCTCGAGTCGATCGCGTTCGAGTACGCGACGTACATGCGCGCGATGCAGCGGCTGCACCCGCAGACCGCGTTCACGTCCGTGCGCGCGATCGGCGGCGGCGCGCGCAGCGCCGGCTGGAACCAGATCAAGGCCGACGTGCTCGGGCTGCCGGTCGACCGCGTGACGGTCGAGGAGACCGCCACCCGCGGCGCCGCACTGCTGGCCGCCGCCGCCGTCGGCCTGATCGCGCTCGGCGACGTCGCCGGCTCGGCGCCGACGACGCCGTCGGCCGCCCCCGACGCCGCCCGTCACGCCGCCTACGCGGAGGCCGTCGACCGCTACGCCGCCGCCGTCGAGGCGCTCGCGCCCCCCACTGCCCCGGCGTCGCCGGCCCCGAACCCGACCACCACCCCCGAAAGGCACCTCGTCTCATGACTCCGACGCGCGTCTGCCTGATCGGCGCCGGCCGTGCCGGCGCTGTCCACGCCTTCAACGTCCGCAACCACACGGCCGACGCGGAGGTGCTGGCCGTCGTCGACGGCGACGTCGAGCGTGCTCGCGCGCTCGCCGCCGAGGTCGGCGGCGCCGGCTACGCGACGCTCGCCGACGCGCTCGCCGCGACCGCGCTCGACGCGGCCGTGATCGCGACGCCGACGCACACCCATCGCGACCTCGCGGTCGAGGCGTTCGCCGCCGGCCTGCACGTCCTCTGCGAGAAGCCGATGGCGCTGACGGCCGCGGAGTGCGACGCGATGAGCGAGGCCGCGCAGGCCGCCGGCCGCGTCCTGCAGATCGGCTTCGTGCGCCGCTTCCAGCCCGAGTTCGTCGAGGCGAAGGCGCGGGTCGAGGCGGGCGAGATCGGCGAGGTGATGATGGTCAAGTCGCTCACGCGCGGCCCCGGCCTGCCGCCCGCCTGGGCGAACGATCTCGCGCTCTCCAACGGCATGCTCGCGGAGGTCAACAGCCACTGCTTCGACAGCGTCCGCTGGCTCGCCGACAGCGAGGTCGTCCGCGTCTACGCCGAGGTCGCCAACCGCAAGGGCAAGAAGCTCGGCGTCGAGTCCGAGGGCTTCTACGACAATGCCGTCGTCTCGCTGCGCTTCGCGAACGACGCGCTCGGCGCGATCGACGGCGTCTGCCCGTCGGAGTACGGCTACGACGGCCGCGTCGAGGTCGTCGGCACGGAGGGCCTGATCTCGATCGGCGAGGTGCAGGGGATGCCGTTGCTGACCGCGCTCGACAGAAAGCGCGGCACGATGCGCCCCGTCCACAAGACGTGGCCGGAGCGCTTCTCGTGGGGCTACGTCAACGAGATCAACGCGTTCGTCGAGGCCGCCCGCGGCGGCGAGCCGAGCGGCCCCGGCGGGATCGACGGCAAGCGCGCCGTCGAGGTCGTCGTCGCCGCCAACCGCTCCTGGCAGGAGGCGCGCCCGATCAAGCTGGCGGGCGCAACCGTCTGATGCGCGCCCTCGTCTACCACGGGCCCGAGCAGCTCGAGCTCGAGCAGCGTCCCGATCCGGTCGCCGCGCGCGGCGGCGCGGTCGTGCGCGTGCTCGCCTGCGGCATCTGCGGCACCGACCTGCGGATCGCGAAGGGCGCGCATCGCGCGTATGCCGACGGCGCCGCACGCGTGCCGGGCCACGAGATCGCGGCCGAGCTGGTCGAGCTGGGCGCCGGCGCCGGCGCCGGCGGCCTCGCGGTCGGCGACCGCGTCTTCATCGCGCCGAACCTCGGCTGCGGGCACTGCCCCGCCTGCCGTGCGGGGCGCAGCAACCTGTGCGCGAGCGCGGAGGCGTTCGGGATCACGCGCGACGGCGGCTTCGCCGAGTACATGGCGGTCCCGCCTGCGGCGCTCGAGCAGGGCCTGCTGCTGCCGGTCCCGGCCGGCGCCGATCCCGCGGTGCTGTCGGTCGTCGAGCCGCTCGCCTGCGTGCTGCGCGGGCAGCGGGCCGTCGGCGTCCGCGAGGGCGACCGCGTGCTCGTGTGCGGGGCCGGCCCGATCGGCCTGCTGCACGTGCTGCTGGCACGCGCCGCCGGCGCCGCGAAGGTACTCGTCAGCGAGCCGCACGCGCGCCGGCGCGAGGAGGCGGTCGCCTTCGGCGCCGACGTCGGCATCGACCCGAGCGGCGAGGACCTGCGGGTCCGCGTCTTCGAGGAGACGGACGAGCTCGGCGCCGATGTCGTGATCACCGCGGTGCCGGTCCCGGCCGTGCAGGAGCAGTCGCTCGAGCTGGCCGCGGTCGGCGGGCGCATCAACTTCTTCGGCGGCCTGCCGCGCGACGCGTCGACGATCCGGATCGACGCGAACGTCGTGCACTACCGCGAGCTGCAGCTGACCGGCACGACCGCCAACGACACCGACGACTGCCGCGAGGCGCTCGAGCTGGCCCTCTCCGGCCGCATCGCGCTCGACCGGCTCGTGACCGCGCGCTTCCCGCTCGAGCAGGCGGGCGCGGCGTTCGCCGCCGCCGCCGGCGGCCGCGAGCTGAAGGTCGTGCTCGAGCCGTGAACCGTCACCAACGACCCTCGCAATCCGACCGGAGCCGCACGTGAACCTGACATCCAAGCCCATCAGCCTCGTCGTCGACGAGCGCGGGGAGCTCAGACCCGCGACCAGCACGATCGAGCGCCGCCTCAGCCACATGCGCGGCATGTACGCCGACGCGGAGGCGGAGCGGGCCGCGCTCGCACAGGACGACGCGCTCGTCTACGAGGTCTACCAGTACGACATGCCCGAGTTCGTCGGCGAGCTCGTCGTCTGCACGACCGTGCTGCACCCGGGCAAGGTCGGCGACGAGTTCTTCATGACGAAGGGCCACTTCCACGAGCAGCGCGACCGCGCCGAGGTGTACTACGGCCTCAGCGGCGAGGGCCGGCTGCTGCTCGCCAAGGACGACGAGTTCGCCGACGTGCCGATGGGGGCGTCGACCGTCGCCTACGTGCCGCCGTACTGGGCCCACCGCACCGTCAACACCGGCGACGAGCCGCTCGTGTTCCTGGCCGTCTACCCCGGCGACGCCGGCCACGACTACGGGACGATCGAGACGGACGGCTTCCCGCAGCTCGTCGTCGAGCGCGACGGCGCCGTCGCCGTCCTCTCCGAGCGCTGAGCATGGCGGCGCATCCGATCACGACGGTCCTCGGACCGCGCGAGCTCGACGGGGACGCGTCCGTGGACACCCACGCGAACGTCGATCCCCACGTTTACGTGGACCCCAACGTTTACGTGGACGCCCACGCGCACCTGTGGATCTCGCGCGTCGAGGGCGGCCCGGCGGATGCGCCCGTGCTCGACGACGCGCCCGCGATCCGCGACGAGCTCGCCGCGTTCGCGGCGGCCGGGGGGCGGGCGGCGATCGACTGCCAGCCGCCCGGCGCCGGGCGCGACGCCCGTCGCCTCGTCTGGCTCGCGGAGCAGACCGGCGTCGCGGTCGTGGCGGCGACCGGCTTCCATCTGCGCCGCTACCACGCCGAGGCGGACTCGCCCTGGACGCGCGACGCCGACCTCCTGGTCGACCGCTTCACGGCCGAGCTGACGGTCGGCATGGAGGACCCGGACGGCGGCCGCCTGGCCGCGCGCGCCGGCGTCGTGAAGGCCGCGCACGCCGGCACGCTCGGCCGCGACGGCGAGCGGATGCTGGTCGCCGCGGCCGCCGCCGCGCACGCCGCCGGCGCGCTGCTGGTGATCCACACCGAGCGCGGCGCCGGCGTCGAGGGGCTCGCGGCGCTGCTGCTCGAGCAGCCGCTGCCGGCCGCCTCGGTGATGCTGTGCCACGTCGACAAGCGCCCCGACGCGCGGTTGCACGCGGAGCTCGCGCGCGCCGGCTTCCTGCTCGAGTACGACACCTTCATGCGGCCCAAGTACGCCCCGCGCGACAACGTCTGGCCGCTGCTGGAGGCGCTGCTGGCCGACGGCCACGAGCGCTCGATCGCCTGCGCGCTCGACCTCGCCGACCACGCGCTCTGGCGCTTCGGCGGCGATCCGGTCGGCATGGCCGGGCTGCCGGACGTCGTCGCGCCCGAGCTGCGCCGCCGCGGCGCGGGCCCGGCGCAGGTGCGGCGGCTGACGGGCGCGAACGTCGTCGATCGGCTGCAGGCCGCCGCCGCGACCGCCCCTGCCGCGACCGCCCCTGCCGCGACCGCCCCCGCCGCGACCGGCCCCGCCGCGACCGCTCCCGCCGCGACCGCCCCCGACCCCCGCGCGTCGATGGCGCGCAGCGCATGAGCCGCACGCTCGACCAGACCGTCCTCGTCACGCCGCGCTCGTTCGCGCGCGGCGACGAGGAGCTGCGCGCCGAGCTCGACGGCGCCGTCGGGCGCGTCGACTGGCAGCAGTCGGGCGAGCTCGCCGCCGAGCAGCTGCGGCGGCTCGTCGCCGGCGCCGACGGCTGGATCGCCGGCGTCGAGCCGATCGACCGCGCGACGATCGCGGCCGCGCCGCGGCTGCGGGTGATCGCGCGCTACGGCGTCGGCGTCGACAACGTCGACCTGGCGGCGGCGGCCGAGCACGGCGTCGTCGTGACGAACACCCCGGGCGCGAACGCGGGCGCCGTCGCCGAGCTGGTGATCGGGCTGCTGTTCGCGCTCGCGCGCCGCATCCCGTTCGCCGACCGCGCCGTGCGCGACGGCAGCTGGTCGCGGATCGACGGCATCGCGCTCGAGGGCAAGGTCCTCGGCCTGCTCGGCTTCGGCGCGATCGGCCGCGAGGTCGCGCGCCGCGCCCGCGCGCTCGGCTGCGAGGTGATCGCCTACGACCCCTTCCCGGCGACCGAGCTGGCCGCCGAGCTCGGCGTCGAGCTGACGAGCCGCGCGCAGGTCGTCGCCACGAGCGACTTCCTCTCGCTGCACCTGCCGGTGCTGCCGGAGACGCGCGGCCTCGTCGACGCCGAGCTGCTGGCGGCGATGAAGCCCGGCGCCTTCCTCGTCAACGCGGCGCGCGGCGAGCTCGTCGACGAGGACGCGCTCGTCGCCGCGCTGCGCTCCGGCCGGCTCGCCGGCGCCGCGCTCGACGCGCTCGCCGAGGAGCCGCCGCGCGCGGGCTTCCCGCTCGGCCAGCTCGACACCGTCGTCCTGACGCCGCACACCGGCGCCCACACCGATCGCGCGGTTCGCACGATGGGCCGCCGCGCGCTCGCGAACTGCCTTGCCGTCCTGCGCGGTCAGGGCGCGCTCGACGCCGTCCCACTCTCCGAGACCACCACAAGGAGCCGTTGATGCCTGCCGCGACGACCCAGTCAGCCCACCAGCGATTGCAGGCGGAGGGGCTGCTCGCCGTCATCCGCGCCGACTCCGCCGGCGCCGCCGTGCGTGCCGGACGCGCGCTCGCGGCCGGCGGGGTGCGCGCGCTCGAGGTCGCCTTTACGACGCCCGGCGCGCCCGCCGCGATCCGCGAGCTGGCGGCCGACGAGGAGCTGTTCGTCGGCGCCGGCACGGTCCTGTCGGAGGCGCAGGCGGACGACGCGATCGCCGCCGGGGCCGCGTTCCTCGTCTCGCCCTCGCTCGTCGACGCGGTGCTCGACGCCGGGCGCGAGGCGGGCGTGCTGGCGCTGCCCGGCGCGCTGACGCCGACCGAGGTGGTCGCCGCCGCCGCGCGCGCCGAGGTCGTCAAGCTGTTCCCCGCGAGCCTCGGCGGCCCCGGCTACCTGAAGGCGCTGCTGGCGCCGCTGCCGGAGCTGCGGATCGTCCCGACCGGCGGCGTCTCGGCGCAGAACGTCGGCGACTGGCTCCAAGCCGGCGCCTTCGCGCTCGGCGCCGGCGGCGACCTCTGCCCGGCCGCCGCGATCGCCGCGGGCGACGACGAGGAGCTGACGCGCCGCGCGCGCGCCTACCGCATCGCGCTCGACGCGCACGCGCAGGAGGCCGGCCGATGAGCGCGCAGCGGACGTTCTCCTTCTACGGCGTCACGACGGGCGGCTCGATGATCATGCGCCTGTTCCCGCGTTGGGCCGAGTATCTCGAGCTCGGCGACGTGCGGATCGACGGCACCGACCTGCCGATCCACGCGGACGCCGAGGTCTACCGTGCGCGCATCGCGCAGCTGAAGGAGGATCCGAGCGAGCTCGGCGCGCTCGTCACGACGCACAAGATCGACCTCTACCAGGCGTGCCGCGACCAGTTCGACGAGGAGGACCCGCTGGCGCAGCTGTGCGGCGAGACGTCGTGCCTCAGCAAGCGCGACGGCCGGCTGGTCGCGCACGCGAAGGACCCGATCTCGGCCGGCAGGACGCTCGACGACATGCTCGCGCAGGGCTACTGGCGGGAGAGCGGCGGCGAGCTGCTGTGCCTCGGCGCCGGCGGCTCCGCGATCGCGATCGCCCTGCACCTGCTGACGACGCGCCCGCCCGAGGATCGCCCGCGGCGGATTGTCGTCGCGAACCGCAGCCAGCCGCGCCTCGACGCGCTGCGCGCGATCCTCGAGCAGCTCGAGCACGACGTGCCGGTGGAGTACCACCGCAACGCCGACGCGAGCGTGAACGACGAGCTGATGAACGGCCTCGCGCCAGGCTCGCTCGTGATCAACGCGACGGGGATGGGCAAGGACACGCCCGGCTCGCCGATCAGCGACAATGGCGTCTTCCCGCGGAACGGCATCGCGTGGGAATTGAACTACCGCGGCGAGCTCGACTTCCTGCAGCAGGCCCGCGCGCAGGAGGCGCAGCGCGACCTGACCGTCCACGACGGCTGGACGTACTTCATCTACGGCTGGACGGCCGTGATCGAGGAGGTCTTCGACCTCGCCCTGACTCGCGCCCAGCTCGACGGCCTCACCGAGATCGCCGACGAGCTGCGCGCCACCACCACCCCAGGAGGAGCACGACGATGAAGTTGGGCATCGACAGCTACAGCTTCCACCGCTATTTCGGCGAGGTCTACCCCGACCTCCAGCAGGACCCCGGCGTCAGATGGGACATGCTCGAGGACTTCCTCCCGTTCGCCGAGGCCCAGAACGTCGACGAGGTCGCGCTCGAGTCGATCTTCTTCCCCGTCTTCGACGACGCGTACTGCCAGGCGCTGGCGGACCGCCTCGACGAGACGGGGCTCGAGCGGATCCTCGGCTGGGGCCATCCCGACGGCCTGCGCGGCGGCACCGACGAGGAGGCGCTCGCCGACCTCAAGGCGCACATCCCGCGGGCCGCCAAGCTCGGCGCCAAGATCATGCGGATCGTCGCCTCGAGCATGCTCTACGTCGAGGACGAGCGCGAGACGCAGATCCGCAACACGATCCGGATGCTGAAGGAGGCGGCGCAGGTCGCCGAGGAGCACGGGATCGTGCTGGCGCAGGAGAACCACATCGACTTCACCGGTCCGGAGCTGCTGCGGATCATCGAGGGCGTCGGCTCCGACCACCTGCGCGTCAACCTCGACACCGGCAACCCGATCCGCGTCTACGAGGACCCGGTCGCGTGCGCCAGAGCGCTCGCGCCCTACGCCGTCTCGACGCACACGAAGGACATCACGACGGGCGGCAAGGGCGGCTCGCCGGCCGACCGCTTCCCGTTCTTCCCCTCCTGCCCGACGGGGGAGGGGCTGGTCGACTTCGACGGCGTCGTCGCGGAGCTCGCGAAGGCCGGCTTCACCGGTTCGCTGGCGGTCGAGCTCGACCTGCTCGCCGCGCCCTGGGCCGAGCGCCCGGAGCCCGAGCTGGTGATCGAGTCGCTCGACTTCCTGCGCGGGCTGATCGCGCGCGCCGGCAGCGGCGACGCGGTCGGGGGCGCGCGCTGATGGCCGCCGGCTACCGGCCCGCGCCGCGTGACGAGCGGCCCGCGGTCGGGATCGGGATGCTCGGCTACGGCTTCATGGGCCGCGCGCACTCGAACGCGCTGCGCCAGCTGCCGTCGACGTTCTGGCCCGGCGGCTGCCGGCCGCGGCTCGTCGGCATCGCGGGGCGGACCGAGTCCGCCGTCGCGGAGGCCGCGACGCGCTACGGCTGGGAGCAGTACGCGACCGACTGGCGCACGCTCGTCGAGGACCCGCAGGTCGAGGTATTCGACAACGCCGGGCCGGACGCGATGCACGTCGAGCCGACGCTGGCGGCGATCGCGGCCGGCAAGCACGTCGTCTGCGAGAAGCCGCTGGCGCTCGCGGTCGCCGACGCGCAGCGGCTCTACGACGCCGCCGAGGCGGCGGGCGTGAAGCACCTCACGTGCTTCAACTACCGCTTCATGCCGGCCGTGCGGCTCGCCCACGAGCTTGTCAAGGGCGGCGAGCTCGGCGAGCTGCACCAGGTCCGCTTCCGTTACTCGCAGGAGTGGCGCACCGACGCCGACGCGGAGCTGCCCGCGCCCGCCGGCGCGCTCAACATCATCGGCTGCCACGCGATCGACCAGGCGCGCTTCCTCGTCGGCGAGATCGCCGGCGTCTCGGCGCGCTTCGCCAGCCCCGTCACGACGCCCGTCCGCGAGTGCCGCGGCGAGCCCGTCGAGCAGGACGACACGGTCGCGATCCTGGCCGAGTTCGATAGCGGCGTCGTCGGCACGATCGACGCCTCGCTCGTCTCGCCGGGGCGCAAGAACATGCTCGCGTGGGAGCTGAACGGCTCGAAGGGCAGCCTGAGCTGGAGCCTCGAGCAGCTCAACCACCTGCACGTGCACCGCCGCGGCAACGGCTCGACGCAGGGCTTCACCGAGGTGATCGTGACCGAGCCCGACCACGTGCTGGCAGCGCCCTGGTGGCCGAGCGCGCACATCCTCGGCTGGGAGCACGGCCACGCCAACATGCTGGCCCACTTCCTCCACGCCGTCGTCGAGGACGAGCCGGTCGGGCCCTACGGCGCGACGTTCGCCGACGGGCTCGCCGCCGCGCGCGTCGGCGAGGCCTCCCACGCGTCGGCGCAGAGCGGCCGCCACGTGACGGTCACGCCGGTCGGAGCGAGCGTCTGATGGCGGGGCAGCTGGAGGGCAAGGTCGCCGTGATCACCGGCGGCGCCCGCGGCATGGGCGCCGCCGAGGCGAAGCTGTTCGTCGCCGAGGGCGCGCAGGTCGCGATCGCCGACCTCGCCGAGCAGGAGGGCGAGGCGCTGGCGGCCGCGATCGGCGACGCCGCGCTGTTCGTGCGCCACGACGTCGGCGACGAGGACAGCTGGGCGCGCCTCGTCGGCGCGGTCACCGACCGCTTCGGCCGGCTCGACGTGCTCGTCAACAACGCCGGCGTCTACAAGCGCGCGTCGATCGAGGAGACGACGCTCGAGCTCTACGACCTGCACTACCGCGTCAACCAGCTGGGGGTCTTCCTCGGCATGAGAGCGGTGCTCGCGCCGATGCGCGCGCAGGGCGGGGGCGCGATCGTGAACGTGTCGTCGATCTCGGGCACGCGCGCGTTCGCCGACCAGGCCGCGTACGCGTCGACGAAGTGGGCGGTGCGCGGGATCACGAAGAACGCGGCGGTCGAGTTCGCCGCCTTCGGGATCCGCGTCAACTCGCTCCATCCCGGCTTCACCGACACGACGATGATCGCCGAGAACACGGCCGAGCTGAACGCGGCCGCGATCGACGGCGCGCCGCTCAAGCGCGCCGGCCGCGTCGAGGAGCTGGCACGGGCGGCGCTGTACCTCGCCTCCGACGCGAGCTCCTTCACGACCGGCGCGGAGCTCGTCGTCGACGGAGGCCTGACCGTCTGACCGGTGGCGATGGCGCCGCGGCGGTCGCCGCGGCGCCGTCCTCACTTGACATTCGCGAAACATCGCGGGTAGCATCCCGTCATCCTGTAATTACAGGAGCACAAGTGGAGACGAGAGGAGAGGCAATGCAGTCTGCGTGGCGACTTCGGTCGTTGTGTCTCGCTGCCGTCGTCGCGCTCGCCGCGATCGCGCTCAGCGCGTGCGGGAGCAGCAGTTCGGGCTCGGGCTCGAGCAGCGGATCCGGCGGATCCGGCGGCAGCGGCAAGACCTACAAGATCGTGATGTCGAACGGCTTCGTCAGCACGTGGCGGACCGAGATGCAGCAGATGGCCAAGGCGATGGCCAGCAAGAACGCGCCCTACAGAGGGCACGTCGACCTCAGCGTCGTCGTCTCGCAGACGAGCCCGACGGCGCAGATCCAGTCGATCAACAACATCATCGCCAGAAAGCCCGACGCGATCCTGATCGACGCGCTCTCGCCGACCGCGCTCAACCCGGTCGTCAAGCGCGCCTGCTCGATGGGCATCACGGTCGTCTACTTCGACCAGTACGGGCCGGAGATGGACAAGTGCGCCTACCGCGTCCACAACGACGAGTCGGCGCTCTTCCAGAACAACGCCGAGTGGCTCGCGAGAACCCTCAGAGGCAGAGGCAACATCATCGAGGACGAGGGTCTCCCGGGCTCGCCGGTCTCGCAGATCGCGCTCCAGGCCGCCGACCAGGTCTTCAAGAAGTACCCGGGCATCAAGGTCGTCGCGAAGTACGAGGGCAACTACACGCCGGGCCCGTCGAAGCAGGCGGTCACGCGGCTCCTCACGTCGACCAAGAACATCGACGGCGTCTACGGCATCGCCGGCGTCGACGGCGCCGTCCAGGCGTTCCAGGAGACGGGCACGAAGATGGTGCCGACGACGAACTACGGCGACACCAGCGTCCGGATCGTCAACCTGATCGATCAGAACAGATCGAGAGGCCTCGAGTTCTCGATGGCCGAGAACGGCCCGGCGCTCGCGGGCCAGGCGCTGCAGACGGCTTGGGCCGTCCTCAACAAGCAGCCCGTCTTCGACACGGCGTGGGGCTTCACCAGAGGGGGCGACGACAGAGAGGTCATCATCCCCAGAGTCGCCTACAACACCAACGGTCTGGCGCCGCTCCCCGGCTTCGCGAGAACGACGTACGCGGAGCTGCAGAAGACCGCGAGAGGCCTGCCGCAGACCGCGCAGCTGCCGTTCTCGCTCCAGCAGTCACCGGTCAGCTCGGCGGACGCCCTCGGCGGCTGACGCTCGACGCGATCGTCCCGCCCGCCCCGCCCGATCCTCCTCCTGGGCGGGGCGGCGGGCCGGCGACGACCGACTCCCGAGAGGAACACCTTCCATGCAAGACGACTCCCACCAGGCGCGCGGGCAGACCGATGCCTGGGACCTGCAGGCGCTCGAGATGCGCAAGTCCTACGGCAAGGTCAACGCGCTCGACGGCGCGACCCTGCGGGCGCGGTACGGCGAGGTGCACGCGCTGCTCGGCGAGAACGGCGCCGGCAAGAGCACGATGTGCAAGATCGTCACGGGCAGCGTCCGCCCCGACGCGGGCGAGCTGCTGCTCGACGGCAGAGCGATCAGCAACGGCTCGGTCGGCGAAGCGATGCGCCACGGCATCGGCACCGTCTTCCAGGAGCTGAGCCTGCTGCCCGACCTCAGCGTCGCCGAGAACATGTTCATCGGCGGCGGCGAGCCGCGCGGTCGCACGAAGCTGGTCGACCGTCGCGCCGCGCGTCGCCGCACCGACGAGATCTTCGACGAGCTCGGGATCGAGGGCATCGACCCCCGCAGCGCCGCCGGCTCGCTGCCCCTCGCGCAGCAGCAGCTGGTCGAGATCGCCAAGGTGATCGCCCGCAAGCCGCGGATCCTGATCCTCGACGAGGCGACCTCGACGCTGCCGCGCCAGGATGTGCTGTGGCTGTTCGGGATCGTCCGCCGGCTGCGCGACGAGGGCGCCGCCGTCTTCCTCATCTCGCACCGTCTGCGCGAGGCCTTCGAGCTGGCCGACCGCATCACCGTCTTCCGCAACGGCGCCGACGCCAAGACCGGCACCACCGATGAGTTCACCGAGGCGACGCTGGTCGAGGCGATGCTCGGTCGCGAGCTCGGCGTCGAGACCGAGAGACGGCCCGCGCCTGCGGCCGCCGAGGTGCGCCTCGAGGTGCGCGAGCTGAACGTCAAGAACCGCGTCCGCGACGTCTCCTTCGAGCTGCGCCGCGGCGAGATCCTCGGCCTCGCCGGCCTCCAGGGCCAGGGCCAGACGGCCGTCCTGCAGGCGCTCTACGGCTGGACTCGCCACGACGGCGAGGTCCTGCTCGACGGCCAGCCGATCGACGTGCGCACGCCGCGCCGCGCGATCCGCTCGGGCGTCGCGCTCGTGCCCGAGGACCGCCGCACGCAGGGGCTCGCGCTCGAGATGTCGATCCGCGACAACCTCACGCTGCCGACGCTGCGCCGCCAGCTCGGCTTCGGCAACCTGATCTCGCCCGCGCGCGAGGAGCGCTTCGCCGAGCATCTCGCGAAGTCGCTCAACGTCAAGGCCGGGAGCCTCGAGGACGACGTCGCGAGCCTCTCCGGCGGCAACCAGCAGAAGGTGCTGCTCGGCAAGGTGCTCTCGCTCGAGGCGAAGGTCCTGCTGTTCGCCGACATCACGCGCGGCGTCGACGTTGGCACGAAGGCCGACATCTTCGCGCTGATGCGCGAGCTGACGGCGGACGGCACCAGCATCGTCTTCTACTCGAGCGACTCGATGGAGCTGATCCACATGTGCCACCGCGTAGCGGTCATGTTCGACCACACGATCGCCTGCGTGCTCGAGGGCGACGAGATCACCGAGCGCAACATCGTCCAGGCGTCCGTCAGCGGACGGATCGCGACCAGCGAGGAGGTGAAGGTCTGATGTCGGCAGCTCCCCCCGTCCACGCCTCGGGCGTCGCCGCGGACGCCGCGACCCGCGCCGAGGCCGGCGAGCAGCGTGGCCGCGCCCGCGTGACCCCGCAGCAGGTGACGGCCGTCGTCCCGGTGGTGCTGTTCGTCGTGCTGTTCGTCGTGATGATCGTCGTCCAGGGGACGTTCTCCGGCTCGCTGCTGCAGACCGTGCTGGAGACGACGGTGCCGCTGATCCTGGTCGGCTTCGGGCAGACGCTCGTCGTCCTGACGGGCGGCATCGACCTCTCCGTCGGCGGCATCTTCAGCCTCGTCACCGCGCTCGTCGCGACGAAGATGACGCACAACGGCGACGTCGCCACGTGGCTGCCGCTCGTGCTGCTGATCGGCCTCGCCGCCGGCGCGATCAACGGCCTCTTGATCGTGCGCACGAAGATGCAGCCGTTCATCGTCACGCTGGCGTCGTGGTCGGTCTTCTCCGGCCTCGCGCTGCTCGCGCTCTCGACCGACGGCGGCTCCGTCGCGCCCGGCCTCTCGAGCACGCTGAGCGGCTCCTGGATCGTGCCGAAGGCCGCCGTCGTGACTGCGGTCGTGATCGTCGTCTGGCTCGTCCTGCGGCGCACCCGCTTCGGCACGAACGTGCTCGCGATCGGCAGCAGCGAGCCCTCGGCGCGGCTCAACAGCGTGCCGGTCGCGCGGACGAAGATCCTCGTCTACGCGCTCGCCGGCCTGTTCACCGCGCTCGGAGCCGTCTACTACTCGAGCGTCCTGACGTTCTCGGGCTCGCCGACGGCGGGCGACACCTTCATCCTGCAGTCGGTCGCCGCGGTCGTGATCGGCGGGGCCAGCCTCGCCGGCGGCCGCGGCAACATGATCGGCACGATCCTCGGCGCCTGCAGCCTCAGCATGATCGCCCAGATCGTGTTCTTCGCCGGCGCCGAGAGCTACTGGGGCCAGCTGGTCCAGGGGATCCTGATCCTCGCCGCCGTGCTGCTGTTCGCCACCGTCGAGCTGCTGATCCGTCGTCGCAACCCCGCGTCCGCCGAGGAGGCGTAGCCATGTCCGCCGTCCCCGCACCCGCGAGCGAGCGCCGCTCGCGCTTCGGCCAGACCGGCTGGCGCCGTCGCCAGCTCGTGATCGCGTTCGCATGGATCCTGATGATCCTGCTGTTCGTGGTCGTCAGCCTGTTCGAGCCGGGCTTCCGCTCGAACACCAACATCCGCTCGATCGTCGACCAGTCGATGATCCTCGGGATCGTCGGGCTGGGGCAGACGCTCGTGATCATCTGCCGCGGGATCGACCTCTCGGTCCCCGCGATGATGGGCGTCTCCGGCGTCCTCCTCGCACGGCACGGGACGACCACCGGCGACGTCGTCGGCGCGCTCGTCCTGATCGTCCCGATCGCGATCGCGCTCGGGCTCGTCAACGGCCTCTCGGTCGCGCTTCTGCGGGCGCCGGCGATCGTCGTCACGCTCGCCACCAACACGCTGCTGCTGGGCGCCCTGCTCGTCACGACCAACGGCGCCACGAGCCAGACCGGCGGCGAGCCGGCGAAGCTGTTCCGTACGCTCTCGACCGGCCACATCGGCCCGATCTCGGTCTCGGGTCTCGTCTGGATCGGGATCGCGATCGTCGCCGTCGCGCTGCTCGCCGGGACGCGCTTCGGCCGCCACGTCTACGCGATCGGAAACAACCCGGTCGCGGCGCGGATGTCCGGCGTGCCCGTGATCCGCACCGTCGTCTCGGTCTACGTCGTGAGCTCGCTGTGCGCGGCACTCGGCGGCCTGCTGCTGGCCGGCTACCTGAACCAGACGTTCCCCGACATGGGGTCCGACTACCTCTTCACGTCGATCGCCGTCGTGCTGATCGGGGGCGCCTCGATCCTCGGCGGCACCGGCAACTACCTCGGCACGATCGCCGGCGCGCTGACGCTCAGCATCCTCGGCGGCGTGCTTGCGATCCTCAACCTGGGACCCGCGTACATGCGGATCCTCTACGGCGTCCTGATCTTCGTGACGGTCGGGCTCGGGACGCTGCTCGCCCGCCGTGGCGGACGATCCACCTGACCCGACACCCCTTCCGGTCCCGAATTCATCCAAAACAGGAGGAGCACCCGTGAAGCTCTCGTTCAACAGCTGGCTGTACGGCTCCGCGTTCGGCTGGCAGCCGACGCGCTCGCTCGAGGACACGATCGACACGCTGGCCGAGATCGGCTACGACGGCATCGAGATCGGGGCCGCCGCGCCGCACGGCTACCCGGCCTTCCTCAGCGCCGACCGCCGCAAGCAGATCAACCGCCATCTCGAGAGCCGCGGACTCGAGGTCTCGGCGCTCTGCCCCGCCCTCGGCGGCTCGCACGGCTACAACCCGGCGGCCCCGGAGCAGGAGGAGCGCGACGCGAACTTCTCCTACATCAAGGACTGCATCCAGCTCGCGCACGACCTCAACTGCGAGAACGTGATCTGGCTCGCCGGCTGGACGCGCTATGGACAGGTCCGCAAGGAGGCATGGAGCTACGCCGTCGAGGCGCTCCAGCGCTGCGCCGAGGTGGCGCGCCCGCTCGGCGTCAAGCTCGTCGTCGAGCCGACCTCGGAGGTCTCCGACGTGATCGAGCACGCGGGCGATTCGCTGCGCCTGATGGAGGAGGCGGGCGCGGGCCCCGACGTCGCGACGGTCATGCTCGACACGATCCACGTCTTCTACCGCGGCGACGACATCCGCGCGCAGCTGCGCGAGGCCGGCGACCGCCTCGGCTACATCCACATCAGCGACGTCGGCCGCGCCGCGCCGGGCACGCACACGGACTTCCGTAGCGTGATCGACGAGGCGAAGCTGATCGACTACGACGGCTGGCTCTCGATGGAGATCGGCTTCCCCGTCCGCGACCCGAACCCGGACGGCATCACGCGCAAGGCCTACGAGTACATGACCTCGATCATGGACCCGGAGAACACGCGCATCGCGCCCTGGCGCCGGTCGGCCGTGAAGGCATAGGGGTCGGCGTGGGCTTCAGATACTCCTACGACCAGCTCGTCTACTACGGCGAGGACGTCGAGGACTCGATCGACCGGCTCGCGCGCTTCGGCTACGACGCGATCGAGCTGGCCGGCGAGCCGGACGCGTTCGACGCGGCGGCGGTGCGCCGCCGCGCCGAGCAGGCAGGCATAGCCGTCGGCTCGATCTGCTCGATCTACACCGCCGAGCGCGACCTCTCGCACCCCGACGGCGCGATCCGCGAGCAGGCGGCGGCGTACGTGCGCCAGGTCGCCGAGTTCGCGGCCGCGGTCGGCGCGCCGACGATGATCATCGCGCCGGCGGCGGTCGGGCGCCTGGCGCCGCTGGCCGCCCGCGAGGACGAGTGGAAGTGGGCGGTCGAGGGCGTCCGCGCCGGCGGCGAGTACGCCGCCGGGCTGGGCGTGAACCTCACGCTCGAGTGCTGGAACCGCTACGAGACGTACTTCCTCAACCGGCTCGAGCAGGCGGTCGAGCTGTGGAACGAGACCGGCCTCTCGAACGGCGGCGTGATGGGCGACACGTTCCACATGAACATCGAGGAGGACTCGATCGCGGATGCGATCCGTCGCACCGGACCGCTGCTGAACCACGTGCACCTGGCGGACTCGAACCGCTCGGCGCCGGGCCAGGGCCACACCGACTTCGGCGAGATCCTGACCGCGCTGAAGGAGATCGACTACCAGGGCTACGTCACGTTCGAGCTGCTGCCGCCGTCGGCGGACCCGTTCGGCGTGATGCGGGCCGGCGGGCACCACGACTTCTTCGATCGCTTCACGGAGCAGGCGATCGTGCGGGTCAAGGAGCTCGAGCGCGGCCTGGCGGGGGTCGCGTAGCGATGCGCTTCGGGGCCTCCACCTTCATCTGGAGCTCGCCGTTCGGCGACGAGGACGTCGGCGCGCTCGCACAGCGCGCCGCCGGCCTCGGCTTCGACGTGCTCGAGGTCTGCATCGAGGATCCGGCGCTCGTGACGGCCGCGGCGGTGAACGAGGCCGCCTCCGCGGCCGGCGTCTCGATCTCGGTCTGCGGCGCGTTCGGCCCCGACCGCGACGTCTCCCACGAGGACCCGGCGATGCGCGAGGCGGGGCTCGCCTACCTGCGCACCTGCATCGACCTGGCGGCCGCCGTCGGCTCGCCGCACGTCGTCGGCCCGATGTACTCGGCGACCGGCAAGGCGCGGCTGCTGCCCGACGACGAGCGCGAGCAGCAGCGCGCGTGGGCGGCCGAGAGCCTGCGCAGCGCGGGCGCCTACGCCGCCGAGCGCGGCGTGAAGCTCGGGATCGAGCCGCTCAACCGCTTCGAGACCGACCTCGTCAACACGGTCGAGCAGGGGCTCGAGCTGTGCGATCGGATCGCGCTCGAGAACGTCGGCCTGCTGCTCGACACGTTCCACATGAACATCGAGGAGAAGGATCCGGCGGCCGCGATCCGGACGGCCGGCGGGCGGATCGTGCAGTTCCACGCGTGCGAGAACGACCGCGGCGCGCCCGGCAGCGGGAACGTCGACTGGGACGGCGTGATGAGCGCCCTGCGCGACGCCGGCTACGACGGGCAGGTCGTGATCGAGTCGTTCACGCCCGAGATCGAGGAGATCGCGCGCGCGGTCTCGACGTGGCGGCCGGTCGCCGTGTCGGGCGACGCGCTCGCACGCGACGGGTTGAGCTTCCTGCGGGGGTTCTGACGCAGGAGCGCATCGGCGCGGCCGGCGCCGTTCCTCTCCGCCGGCCGCGCTCGGCGCGCCGCGTCGCCGGACGCGCCCACGCTTCGGTCGTTGAAGGAGGACATGATCTGTGATCAAATAGGGCGATCGAGTCGGCCGGAGCACGCGCGTGCCCCGGCTCCGCAGATCAAAGGACCGCATGCCCGACGCGCAGATCGACCAGTGGACGGACCGGAGCGCCTTCGCCCCCAGTGAGCGCTGCCCGGTCGGGCCGCGCAGCTCGAGTGAGCGGCCGGAGCTGCGGGGATGAGCGCCCTGACGTGGGCGGCGAGCGCGCCGCTGCGTGGCATCCCGGTCGCCGAGCAGACGCTGCCGGCGCTGCTCGAGCGCCAGGCGGCCGCCTACGGCGAGAAGCCGCTGCTGCGCTTCGGCGAGGACGTGCGCTCCTACGCCGAGGTCGCCCAGGGCGCGGCGCGCGCCGCCGCCGTGCTCGCCGAGGCGGGCGTCGAGCCCGGCGACCGCGTGGCGCTGCTGGCCGGCAACCGCGTCGAGCTGCTCGAGACGGTGCTCGGTTGCGCCTGGCTGGGTGCGGTCGCGGTCCCGCTCAACACCGCTCTGCGCGCCGCCTCACTGCAGCACACGCTCGTCAACTCCGAGGCCCGCCTGCTGATCACCGAGGCCGGGCTGCTCGAGCGGCTCGCGGCGGTGGAGGAGACCGGCGCGCTCGAGCGCGTCTGGGTGCTCGCCCGCACCGGCGCCGAGGCCGGCGAGCCGCTGCCGGCCCGCGCCGGCGGCGTCGAGGTCGCCCCCGCCCCGCCGCTGACGGGCGACGGCCCGCCGTTGCCGCGCAGCGGCGTGGGACCGGGCACGACCGCCGCGATCCTCTACACGTCCGGCACGACCGGGCTGTCGAAGGGCGTCCAGTGCCCGCAGGCGCAGTTCTTCCACTGGGGCATCGTCATGGGCGAGCTGCTCGAGCTGACCGAGGACGACGTCCTCTACACGTGCCTGCCGCTGTTCCACACGAACGCGATCAACGCGTTCGTGCAGGCGCTCGTCGCGGGCGCCACGTTCGTCGTCGGCGAGCGCTTCTCGGCCTCGCGCTTCTGGGACACGGTCGCCGCCAACGACGCGACCGTCACGTACCTGCTCGGCGCGATGATCAACATCCTCTGGGGGCGGCCGGCGACCGCAGCGGACCGTCGCCACCGCGTGCGGATCGCGCTCTCGCCGGCGACGCCGACGAGCCTGCTGGAGCCGTTCCGCGAGCGCTTCGGCGTGCAGCTGATCGAGGCCTACGGCTCGACCGAGACGAACGCCACGATCGGCGCGCCCGCCGACCAGCAGCGCCCCGGCTTCATGGGCGTCGCGCTGCGCGACTTCGAGGTCGGCGTCGTCGACGAGAACGACGCGCCGGTGCCCGACGGCAGCGCCGGCGAGCTGGTGCTGCGCGCGCGCCATCCGTACGCGTTCGCGACCGGCTACTTCGCGATGCCCGAGGCGACGGTGACGGCGTGGCGAAACCTCTGGTTCCACACCGGCGACCGCGTCGTGCGCGACCCCGACGGCTGGATCCGCTTCGTCGACCGGCTGAAGGACGCGATCCGGCGCCGCGGCGAGAACATCTCCTCCTACGAGGTCGAGCGCGCGCTGCTCGAGCACCCCGACGTCTCGGCCGCCGCCGTCTTCGCCGTGCCCTCCGAGATGGCGGAGGACGAGGTGATGGCCGCGATCGTGCTGGCCGACGGCGCGAGCGCCGACCCGGTCGCGCTGACGCAGCACCTCGAGCCGCGGCTCGCGTACTTCGCGATCCCGCGCTTCGTCGAGTTCGTCGCCGAGCTGCCGCTGACCGAGAACGGCAAGGTCCGCAAGCAGGTCCTGCGCGACGCCGGCGTACGCCCGTCGACATGGGACCGCGAAGCCGCCGGCTACGTGCTGGCGCGCTGAGCGCCCGATCACGATGAGCGAGACGACCCACGCCCCCGTGACCTCGCGCGACGCCTTCGCGCCGGACGCGCCGTACGGGCTGCGAATCGGCGCCGACGAGGTCGCGACGGACGCGCGCTTCCCGGCGATCGACCCGAGCACGGGCGCGACCTGGACCGAGGTCCCGCAGGCCGACGCCGGCCACGTCGAGCAGGCGGTCCAGGCCGCGCGCCGCGCGTTCGCGAGCTGGCGGCGAACGTCGCCGGCGCAGCGCCAGGAGGCGCTCTGGCGGATGGCGGACGCGGTCGAGGCCGACCCGGCCCGCTGGGCGTGCCTGCTGGCGACCGAGAACGGCCGCCCGATCCGCGAGGCGACGGTCGCCGACGTGCCGACCTGCGCCGCGATCCTGCGCTACTTCTCGGGACTCGCGCGCGACCTGCGCGGCGACCAGATCCCGGTCGAGCGGCCCGACAGCCTCGTCTACACGACGCGCGAGCCGCTCGGCGTGATCGCCGCGCTGATCCCCTGGAACTCGCCGATCATCACGCTCGCGAACAAGCTCGGGCCGGCGCTCGCGGCCGGCAACACCGTCGTCGTGAAGCCGTCAGAGTACGCCTCACCGAGCGTGCTCGAGTTCGCGCGCCTGGTCCAGGACATCCTCCCGCCCGGCGTGCTCAACGTCGTGACCGGCTTCGGTCCCGAGGTCGGCGCCGCGCTCGTCTCGCATCCCGACGTGGCGAAGATCACGTTCACCGGCGGGAGCGCGACCGCGCGCCAGATCATGTCCGCCGCCGGCCGCGTGCTGACGCCGGCGATCATGGAGCTGGGCGGCAAGGGCGCGATGGTCGTCTGCGCCGACGCCGACCTCGACGCCGCCGTCGCCGACGCGCTGACGGGGATCTTCATGGCCAACGGCGAGGTCTGTGTCGCCGCCTCGCGGCTGCTCGTCCACGAGGACGTCCACGACGAGTTCGCCGAGCGCTTCACGCGCGTCGCGCGCCGCATCGTCGTCGGCGACGCGCTCGACCCGGCGACGCAGTTCGGGCCGCTCGTCTCGGCCGCGCAGCGCGACCGCGTGCTCGGGTGCGTCGAGCGGGCCGTCGCGGAGGGCGCGCGTCCGCTCGTCGGCGGCGCGGCGCTCGCGCTGCCGGCGCCGCTCGACGGCGGCTTCTACCTCGCGCCGACGCTGCTGCAGGACGCCGCCGGGCGCACGAGCGGCTCGCGCGAGGAGGTGTTCGGTCCTGTCGCCGTGCTCGAGCGCTTCCGCGACGAGGACGACGCCATCGCTCGTGCGAACGCGGGCCCCTACGGCCTCGCCGCCGGCGTCTGGACGCGCGACCTCGCACGCGCGCACCGCGTCGCCCGCGCGCTCGAGGCCGGCATCGTCTGGGTCAACACCTGGTTCGACCTGCCCGTCGGCGCGCCGATGGGCGGCGTCGGCGACAGCGGCTTCGGCCGCGAGCTGAGCGCCGAGACGCTGCGCGAGTACAGCGCGCCGAAGGTCGTCAACGTGGACCTCTCGACCGAGCGCCCCGACCTGTGGGGCCAATGAACGACACCGCGCACCGCGGGCGCGAGCAGAAGGGACCGAGCGCATGACCGACATCACCGCCCCCGCCGCCCTCGACGCGCGGCGCGCCGACGCGCTCGACGCCGTCTGCGACACGTTGATGCCCGCGCTCGAGAGCCGCGACCCGGGTCCGGCCGGCGACCTCCTGCGGCTGGGCGCGCGCGAGCGCGGGCTGACAGCGGCGGTCGCCGCCCAGATCCCGACCCTTCGCCCGCACGTGCGCGCGGTGCTCGAGCGGCTGCTCGACGAGCTCGCGGCCGAGGGCTTCGGCGCGCTGGCGCTGGAGCAGCGCACCGCCCGCCTGCTGGCCGCGGGCGACGACGTGCCGCACGGGCGCTTCGCCGTCAAGCAGCTGAAGACGATGCTCTACGGGATGCTCGTCGGCGCGGTCGACGCGGACGGTCGTAACCCGGTCTGGGAGGCGATCGGCTTCCCGGGCCCGACGGCGACGCCGCCGAGCCCGCAGGAGGCGCCGAAGACGCTGCCGATCACCCGCGTCGAGGGCGCGGAGGCGACGCTCGCCGCCGACGTCGTCGTCGTCGGCTCCGGCGCCGGCGGCTCCGTCATCGCCGCGCGCCTCGCGCAGGCCGGAAGGTCCGTGGTCGTGCTCGAGGCCGGCCAGTACTACAACGAGTCCGACTTCGCCCCGCTCGACGCGAGCGGCGCGCGCATGTACCTCGGCGGCGGCCTCGGCTGGTCCGAGCACGGCGAGCTCGGGCTGCTCGCCGGCTCCGCGCTCGGCGGCGGCACCGTCATCAACTCGCTCGTCTCGCTCAGAACGCCGCAGGCGATCCGCGAGGCGTGGGCCGAGCTGGGCCTCGAGGGCCTCGACGGCGAGGAGTTCGAGCGCTGCACCGACCTCGTCTGGGACCGCCTCGGCGTCAACACCGAGGCGACGCGCTTCAACGCCAACACCGAGCGGATGGTCGCCGGGCTCTCCGCGCTCGGCTACGCGCACGAGCGGCTGCCGCGCAACGCCTCGCTCGACGACGACCCCGCCTTCTGCGGCGCCTGCAACAACGGCTGCCTGCGCGGCTGCAAGCGCTCGACGCTGAAGACCTACCTCGAGGACGCCGCCGCCGCCGGCGCCCGCATCCTCGTCGGCGCGCAGGTCGAGCGGGTGCTCGTGCAGGACGGCCGCGCGGTCGGGGTCGCCGGCGTCGTCGCGAACGCCGACGGCTCCACCACCAGGCTGCGCGTCGAGGCGCCGACGGTCGTCGTCGCCGGGGGCGGGATCGAGTCGCCGGCGCTGCTGCTGCGCTCCGGCATCGGCGGCCCGGCCGCCGGCAAGCACCTGCGCGTGCACCCGGCGTGGCTCGTGACCGGCGTCTACGACGAGCCGGTCGAGGCGTGGAGCGGGCAGATCCAGTCGGCCGCCTCGTTCGACCTGACGCACTGCGAGAGCGACGTCGGGTTCCTCGTCGAGTCGCTCACGCTGAGCCCCGGCACGTGGGCGTCGCAGGCGCCGTTCACGGACGGTCGCGCGCAGCGTGAGGAGCTCTTCAAGCTGCCCTTCATGGCCTCCTGGCACGGCGTCTCGCACGACCACGGCTCCGGCCAGATCGTGCTCGACGAGCACGGCGACCCGCTCGTGCGCTGGTCGCTGGACGGCGACGCCGTCGACCACGCGGTCGCCGCGCGCGCCCACGTCGAGCTCGCGCGGCTGCACCGCGCGGCCGGGGCGCGCGAGGTCTTCACCTTCCACTACAAGCCCTACCGCTGGCGCGAGGGCGAGGACTTCGACGCCTACCTCGAGCAGCTGCGCGCCGCCCCCGTCGAGGACTACACCGCCTACTCGGCGCACCAGATGGGCTCCTGCCGCCTCGGCGCCGACCCGCAGGAGGCGGTCGCGGACGGCGACGGGCAGCTGCACGACGTCGGCGGCGTCTGGATCGGCGACGCCGCCGCGCTGCCGAGCGCGCCCGGCGTCAACCCGATGATCACGATCATGGCGCTGGCCGAACGGACCGCGACGCGGATCCTCGCGGCCGACCGCCAGACGCCGGCGGCGAGCTGAGGCATGGCGGACGCGCTCGACACGGGTGCCGCTCCGCCGCGCCGCGCCCTCGTGACGGGCGCCGCGCAGGGGATCGGCCGCGCGATCGTGGCGGCGCTGCTCGACGCCGGCCACCGCGTCGCGCTGCTCGACCGCGACCTCGACGGCGCCCGTGCGAGCGCGGCGGCGCTCGACCCCGGCGCGTCGCGCACGCTCGCGCTCGGCGCCGACGTCCGCGAGCCGGCGCAGGTCGACGCCGCGCTCGCCGAGCTGGAGGCCGCTTGGGGACTGCCGGACGTGCTCGTCAACAACGCCGCCCGCAGCGCCGGCGGCCGCGTGCTCGAGATCCCGCTCGACGAGTGGGACGACGTGCTCGCGACGAACCTGCGCAGCTGCCTGCAGTGCTGCCAGCGCTGCGCGCCCGCGATGCGGCAGGCCGGCTGGGGCCGGATCGTCAACATCGCCTCGATCGCCGGCCAGCAGGGCGGCGTCGCCAATGGCGCCCACTACGCCGCCTCGAAGGCCGGCATGATCGTCCTGACGAAGATCCTCGCGCGCGAGCTGGCGCCCGACGGCGTGACCGTCAACGCGGTCGCGCCGGCCGCGATCCGGACGCCGGCGCTCGAGGCGCTCGGCCCCGAGCGCGTCGCCGAGATCGCCGACGCGATCCCGGTCGGCCGCGTCGGCAGCGCCGCGGAGGTCGCCGCCGCGGTCGCCTACCTCTGCAGTCCGGAGGCCGGATTCGTGACCGGCGCGACGATCGACGTCAACGGCGGACTGAGCATGCGATGACGGCGACCTACGATCACAGAGCCCGCTCGATCCCGAGCGCGGTTCTGACTTCCGAAGGCAGGAGCGATGGCTGAGCAGCACACGCGGGCGCGCATCGTGGGCGCGGGGGAGACGCCCTACCAGCGCCACCCGAGCACCGAGCGCCGCACCGAGACGTTCATCGCGGAGGCCGTCGTCGCCGCGCTCGGCGACGCCGGGATCGCGCGCGACGAGGTCGACGGCTTCGGCGTCGCCTCCTTCTCGCTCGGGCCCGACCACGCGATCGACCTGACCTGGAAGCTCGGCATGACGATCCGCTGGGTGATGGAGGACACGAACGGCGGCGCGAGCGGCATCAACATGCTGCAGCATGCGATCCGCGCGATCGAGGCCGGCGATGCCGAGACGATCGTGCTGGCCGCCGGGGACCGCATGGAGAAGCGCGAGTTCCACCTGATGACCGACAGATACAACCGTGTCGCGCGCGACTACATGGCGCCGCTGCCGCTCAACGGGCCGAACGCGCTGTTCGCGTTCCTGACCGAGCGCTACGGCCGTCAGCACGGCCTCGAGCGCGAGGACTTCGCCTGCGTGCCGCTCGCCCAGCGCGACTGGGCGACGAGGAACCCGGGCGCCGTCTACCGCGCGCCGATGGCGCTGCAGGACTACCTCGACTCGGTCCCGATCGCGCCGCCGCTGACGCGCTACGACTGCGTCCCGATCGTCTCCGGCGGCGACGCGATCGTCGTCACGACGGAGGAGCGCGCGGCGAAGCTGAACCGGCCGAGCGTCGGCGTGCGGGCGATCCGCTCGCTCTTCAACGACGACCACCAGGACGGCGATGGCGTCAACACCGGCTTCGCGAAGCTCCGCGACGGCCTCTGGGACGCCGCCGGGGTCCGCCCCGAGGACGTCGACGCCGCCTTCATCTACGACGACTACCCGGTGATGGTGCTCGTGCAGCTCGGCGACCTCGGCCTGATCCCCGCGATGGACGTCAAGCGCTACCTGCACAAGACGCTGCTCGAGGACCGCTTCCCGGTGAACACCTCCGGCGGGCAGCTGTCGGCCGGTCAGGCGGGCGCGGCCGGCGGCCTGCACGGCCTCGTCGAGGCGGTCCGCCAGCTGCGCGGCGAGGCCGGCGAGCGGCAGGTCGACGGCGCCGAGCTGGCGCTCGCGACCGGCTACGGGATGGTCCTCTACACGCACGGGTCGAGCCACAACGCCGCGATCCTGGAGCGGGTCGCATGAGCGCGCCGTTCGCCGTCAGCGAGTGCCGCGTCTGCGGCTACGTCGCCTACCCGCCGCGGATCCTCTGCCCCGTCTGCGCCGCCTCTGACTGGAAGCGGCGGCTCACCGAGAACGGGATCGTGACCGAGCTGACGGTCCGCCGCCCCGTCTCCAAGCGCCGCCAGCTGCCGTCCGGCAACTGGCTCGACCAGGAGGAGACGCGGCTCGCGGCCGTGCAGAGCGACGCCGGCGTGCGGATCGTCGCGCGCGTGCCCGCCGGCGTCGAGATCGGCGATCGCGTGAAGCTGACGCAGATGGCGAGCACGGCGATCGCGCTGCCGGGACAGGTCGTCGAGGCGCGACCGGCCGGCGACGGCGGCAGCGCCGCCGCGGCCGGCGGTGGCGACGGCGCGGCTGCGGGTGACGGCGCGGCTGCGGACCCGATCGTCGCGCCGCTGTCGGACTACCCCGGACGGACCGCCTCGTGAGGGGCCGCTAGTGTTGCTGCCGAGCCTCGCATACGAGCGACCGGAGACGGTCGAGGAGGCGGTCGCGCTGCTGCGCGCGACGCGCAACGCGCGCGTGCTGGCCGGCGGCCAGACGCTGCTGAACGCGCTCAAGCTGCGGATCGTCCATCCCGACGTGCTCGTCGACGTCTCGCGGATCCCGTCGCTGCGCGAGATCGCGCACGAGCCCGACGGCGCGCTGCGGATAGGCGCCGCCGTCACCTACGACGAGCTCGCCGCCTCGCCGCTCGTGCGCGCCGCGCATCCCGTCACCGCCGCGATGGGCTCGCGGCTGGTCGACCGGCAGGTGCGCGCCCGCGGCACGATCGGCGGCAACGTCTGCCTCGCCGACCCGACCTCGAACTTCCCGCCGCTGCTCGTCGCGCTCGGCGCCCGCCTGCGCGTGCGCGGCGCCCGCGGCGCGCGCGAGACCGACGCGGACGGTTTCTTCCTCGCTCCGTACATGACCGCGCTGGCACCCGGCGAGCTGCTCGACAGTGTGCTGCTGCCCGCGCTCGCCGCCGACCAGCGCGTCGGCTACGAGACGCTGCAGGTCGGCACCGACTCGTGGGCGCTGGCGCGCGCGAGCGCGCTCGTGCGCTGCAACGGGACGATCCGCGAGGCGCGCGTCGCGCTCGGCTGCGGCCCCGTCCCGGTGCGCCAGCGGGCGATGGAGCGCGCGCTGGTCGGCCGCGCTCCGACGGCCGCGGCGATCGCCGCGGCGGCGGCGCTGGCGGGCGAGGGCTTCGATCCGCCGGGCGACGTGCACGCGAGCGCCGCCTACCGCACCAAGATGGCCATCGTGATGGCCCGCCGCGCCGTGCGCGCCGCAACCGAGGAGAGCTAGATGGTCGATTCCACGATCTCGCGGCGCGGTGTGCACGTCGGGCGGCGCCATGCGGCACCCGGCATCTTGCCGATCCAACCAGGATCGGCTGCGACACCGGTCACCGCCTGGCATCCACCCACCGCACCCATCGCATCCACGAATCTCATGGAGTCGACCATCTGATGCCCGACAGCGTCCACGCGATCGAGCTGACCGTCAACGGCGAGCCGCACGAGGCGGTCGTCCCCGGCCGCCAGCTGCTCGTCCACTTCATCCGCGACACGCTCGGGCTTCGCGGCACCCACATCGGCTGCGACTCCGGCAACTGCGGCGCCTGCACGGTGATCGTCGACGGCAAGGCGGTCAAGAGCTGCATGCAGCTGGCGGTCCAGGCCGACGGCCGCGCGCTCGAGACGGTCGAGGGGCTCTCCGGCCCGGGCGAGGAGCCGAACGACCTGCAGGCCGCCTTCACGCGCCACCACGCGCTCCAGTGCGGCTACTGCACGCCGGGGATGCTGATGTCGGCGACCGCGCTGTTGGAGCAGGCCGAGGAGCTCTCGCTCGACGAGATCCGCCGCGGGCTGAAGGGCAACATCTGCCGCTGCACGGGCTACGTCAACATCGTGCGCGCGGTCGAGGACGTCGCCGCCCGGCGGGGGCTCGCGTGAGCGTCCCGACCCGCACCGACGAGCAGATCGCGACCTGGTCGCCGCCCGCGCCGCAGGCGCCCAGCGTCGGGCAGTCGATCCCGCGCAAGGAGGACCGCCGCCTGCTGCAGGGCCAGGGGCTCTTCACCGACGACCTCTGGATGCATCGCCAGGGGCACGTGCACTTCGTGCGCTCGCCGCACGCGCACGCGCGGATCGGCGCGATCGACGTGAGCCGCGCGGAGGCGCTGCCCGGCGTCTACGCGACGCTCACGGGCGAGGAGGTGCGCGGCCTGACCGACCGCTTCCCGCAGATCGCGCCCGAGCCGGGCGGCAGCGCGAAGGACTACTGCCTCGCCGTCGGCAAGGCGCGCTTCGCCGGCGAGCCGGTCGCCGTCGTGCTGGCCGAGACGCGCGAGCTGGCACGCGACGCCGCCGCGCTCGTCGAGGTCGACTACGAGCCGCTGCCGGTCACGCTCGACGGCGTCGCGACGACGCAGCCGGACGCGCCGCTGGTCCACAGCGAGATCGGCTCGAACATCGGCTGGGAGGGCGTCTACGAGTTCGGCGACGTCGACTGGGCGCTCGAGCACGCCGACCACGTCGTGCGGATCCCGCACCTGCACTTCCACCGCTTCTCCTCGACGCCGCTCGAGTGCAACGCGGCGGTCGTCGACTGGGAGCAGGGGACCGACACGATCCAGATCCTCTCGAACAACCAGATGCCGCAGTTCGCGGCGATGTTCATGGCGCCCGCGCTCGGCGTGCGCACCGACCAGCTGCAGTTCAGATCGCAGGACATCGGCGGCGCGTTCGGGCTGAAGCTGACGAGCTACACGAACATCACGGCGATTGCGCTGCTGTCGCGCAAGGCGAACCGGCCGGCGAAGTGGACGGAGTACCGCTCCGAGCACATGGTCGGCTCCTGCCACGGCAACGAGCGGACGTTCCGCGGGATCGAGGTGCCGGTGATGGCCGACGGCCAGATCCTCGGCTTCTCCGCGACCGCGTTCGACGACGTCGGCGCCTTCATGCGCTACGAGCCGCTCGGCGGCGTGATCTTCTCGCAGGTGCTGCCCGGCTGCTACCGCTTCCAGCACCTGCGGGTCGACTACAGAACCGTGCTCACGAACAAGACGCCGGTCGGTCCCAACCGCGGCTACTCGCGCCTCCAGCACCTCTGGATGGTCGAGCGGATCGTCGACATCGTCGCCTCCCAGCTCGGGCTCGACCCCGTCGCGGTGCGGCGGCGGAACTACATCGCCGCCCACGAGTTCCCCTACGAGACGCCGAACGGCTGCCTCTACGACTCGGGCGACTACCACGCCGCGCTCGACCGCGTGCTCGAGCTGGTCGACTACGACGGCTGGCGCGAGCGCCAGGCGGAGCTGCGCGCGAGCGGGTCCGGCCGGCGGATCGGGATCGGGATTGGCTCGACGCTCGACTCCGGCACGAGCAACTTCGGGCAGGCGCGGCTGATCAACAGAGAGCTGCAGTACTCGGGCAACGGCGAGGCCGCGATCTGCAAGCTCGACCTCGGCGGCGAGATCAGCGTCGCGCTCGGCACCGTGCCGCAGGGCCAGGGCCACGAGACGACGACCGCCCAGGTGGTCGCCGACACGCTCGGCGTCAGCCCCAACGAGGTGCGCGTGCTGGCCGGTGCCGACTCCGCCCGCAACGCCTACGTCGCCTTCTCGGGCACCTACGCGAGCCAGTTCGCGGTGACCGGGATCGGCGCCGCGCTGGGCGCCGCGAAGGCGCTGCGCGACGACCTCTACGCGATCGCCACCAGCGTCCTCGAGTGCGCGCCCGAGGAGCTGCTGCTGGTCGGCGGGACGCTGTCGGTCGAGGGCGACGAGGACCGTGCGATGACGTTCGCGGAGATCGCCAACCTCGTGTACGCCAACAACGGCGCGCTGCCGCCGGAGATCGCCGACGCCGTCACGCTCAACCGCCGCTTCGTCTACCGGCCGCCGTTCGGCGTCCCCGACTGGCGCACGAAGAGCGGCCACCTGACGCTCACGTACGCGAGCCAGTTCCACGCGTGCGTCGTCGAGATCGAGGAGGAGACGGGCGCGACCAAGCTGCTCGACTACGCGATCGTCGACGAGTGCGGCACGCCGATCAACCCGCAGATCGTCGAGGGGCAGGTGCACGGCGCGGCCGCGCACGGGATCGCGGCCGCGCTGCAGGAGACGCTCGAGTACGACGAGCACGGGCAGCTGCTGAACGGCACCTTCTGGGACTACCACGTCGTCTCGTGCCCGGACACGCCGCTGTTCAAGACCGACAACCTGCCGAGACCGTCGCCGTTCACGCCGACCGGCTCCAAGGGGATGGGGGAGGGCGGCGGCGGTCCGCTGCACGCCGTCTGCAGCGCGCTGCAGGACGCCCTCGGCCCGGACGTCGTCGTGACCGAGTCGCACAACCCGACCGAGCGCGTCTGGCAGCTGCTGCACGAGCCCGACGCGGCCGCGCGCGAGGGCGCCGAGGTGCGCTCGCGATGATCCTCACCGGCAGCAGCTCGCTCGCCGCCGCGCCGGACGCGGTGCGCGCCGTGCTGACCGACCCCCGGCGCCTCGCCGAGGCACTGCCGCACGTCGACGCGTTCGGCGCCGACGTCGCGCAGGACGGCTCCTTCGCGCTCGTGATCCGGCCCGCGATCGCGCTCGGCGAGATCCCGATCCGCACGACCTGGTGGCCGCTGCGCGGGCGTCCCGGCGCGATCGCGTATCGCGTCGAGGGACGCACCGACGAGCACGCGATCACGCTCGCGACCGAGCTCACGCTGCTCGGCGACGATCCTGGCACGCTCGCGGCTTGGACGATCGACTGCACGACGAGCGGTACCATCCGCTCGGTAGGCCAGCGGGTCGTCGGCGCCGTGATCGCGGCACAGGTGGCGCTGGTGCTGGCCGCGGTCGACGAGCTCGCAGGAGCTGGCCCGGCGGCATCCGCGTAATCGCCGTGTCGTTCGCCCAGGGCGAACGGCCGCACTATCTGCAACGTTTTTGACATTTGATCATTGACACCATCCACTTCGGGCGGAATAGTGATCGAGCAACACGGGTGACTGCAGGTCGCCCCGACGCTTCTGGAGGAGTGTCCCGATGCCTTGCCCCTTGGCCGATGTCGCCGCCACCATCGATCGTTCAGCCCGTGCTCGCGCGACCCGCCGCCTGAGCGGAGCGCCGCTGCGATGACGCCGGCCCCCGCCCCGCTGCTGCGCCTCGTCGGCGTCACCAAGCGCTATCCCGGCGTGCTCGCGCTCGACCGCGTCGACGTCACCGTCCAGGCCGGCGTCGTGCACGCGCTGACGGGCGAGAACGGCTCCGGCAAGTCGACGACCGCGAAGCTGATCGCCGGCGCGATCCAGCCCGACGGCGGGCACGTCGAGTTCGACGGCGAGCGCCGCACGATCGCGACGCCGGCCGAGGCGCTCGCGCTCGGGATCGTCTCGATCAGCCAGGAGCTGACGCTCGCGCCGACGCTCAGCGTCGCCGAGAACATCTTCCTCGGCCGCCTCCCGCGCGGCCGCGGCGGTCGCGTCGACTGGCCCAAGCTCAACGCGCAGGCGCGTGCCATCCTCGAGGAGCTCGACGTGCACGTCGACGAGCGGCGCGCCGTCGGCGAGCTCAGCGTCGAGCTGCAGCAGGAGATCGAGATCGCCCGCGCCGTCTCCTCCAGCGCCCGCCTGCTGATCCTCGACGAGGCGACCAGCTCGCTCTCGGAGGCCGCGACCGCGCGGCTGCTCGAGGTCGTCGAGCAGGAGCGGGCGAGAGGCGTCGCGGTCCTGATGATCACCCACCGCATGCCCGAGATCTACAGCGCCGCCACGGTCGCCAGCGTCCTGCGCGACGGCCGCCTCGTCGGCGAGGTCCCGCTGCCGGGCACGCCCGAGCCCGAGCTCGTCCGGATGATGGTCGGCCGCGAGCTCGGCGACTACTACGGCAAGCGCCGCCTGAGCGCCGGCGAGACGGTCCTCGAGGTCGACGGGCTCGCCTCCGCCGACGGGCAGCTGAAGCCGTCGTCGCTGACGCTCCGCCGCGGTGAGATCGTCGGCGTCGCCGGCCTCGTCGGCTCCGGCAAGGCCGAGCTCGGCCTCGCGCTCGGCGGCGCGATCCCCAATGTCGGCTCGGTGAGCGTCCTCGGCGCGGAGGTCGACCTCTCGACGCCGCGCTCGGCGATCGCCGGAGGCATCGGCTTCGTGCCCGACGACCGCAAGCGCGCGGCGCTGCTGCCGACGCGCAGCGTGGCGGAGAACTTCTCCGTCGCCTGGGCCGGCCAGCTGACCCGCCGCGGCATCCTCGACGTCCGCGGCGAGCGCCGCCGCGTGCGCGAGGCGATCGAGCGCTACGGCGTCGTGACGGCCTCGCCGGCGAGCAGAATCACGACGCTGTCGGGCGGCAACCAGCAGAAGGTGGTGCTCGGCCGCGTCTTCGCGCGGGGGCTCGACGTCTACGTGCTGAGCGAGCCGACGCGCGGCATCGACGTCGGCGCCAAGAGCGAGATCTACCGCCTGATGCAGGAGCTCGCGGCGCAGGGCGCCGGCATCGTGATCATCTCCTCCGAGCTGCCCGAGCTGCTCGGCATCGCCGACCGGATCGTCGTCTTCCACCGCGGTGAGATCCGCGGCGAGTTCGACGCGGCCGGCCTCGAGGAGGAGGCCCTCGCGCACGTCGCGATCACCGGCGCGCCACTGGAGCAAGCCGCATGACCACCCTCGGACGGAGACCTTCGTGACCAGCGACTCACCCGCGACCCCGGTCGCCGCCGACCTCGACGCCCCCACGACCCGCGCGCCGAAGGCGCCCCCGCTGCCGTTCTGGCGGCGGCTCTCGCTCGGCCGCTACACCGGCGTCGTGGTCGCGTTGATCGCCGTCTGCGTCTACCTCTCGATCACGCAGGACGTGTTCCTGACGTGGGGCAACTTCACCAACATCGTGAAGGCCAACAGCGTGATCTTCGTGCTCGCGATGGGCGCGACGTTCGTGATCATCTCGGCCGGGCTCGACCTCTCGACCGCGTCGGCGACGACCGCGAGCGCGATGATCCTCGGCCTCGCGCTGCAGGGCGGTTGGGGGATCGTCCCGTCGCTGCTCGTGACGATCGCGTTCGCCCTCTTCCTCGGGTTCCTCAACGGCGCGATGATCACCCGCCTGAAGATCTCGTTCCTGGTCGTCACCCTCGGGACGCTGTCGATCTACCAGAGCTTCGCGCTCGTCGTCTACAACGGCTCGTCGATCACCGTCTTCGGCAGACCGGGCTTCAACGTGCTCGGCGACTTCGTCAACCACAGCATCGGGCCGTTCCCGCTGCTGATGGTCTTCGACGTGCTGCTGCTGCTGGTGGCCGGCGGCGTGCTGCGCTACACCGGCTTCGGCCGGGCGCTGTTCGCGGTCGGCTCGAACCCCGAGGCGGCGCGCCTGAACGGCATCAACGTCGGCAGAGTCGTGCTGATCGCCTACGTCCTCGCCGGACTCGCCGCGGGGCTCGCGAGCGTCGTCCAGGTCGGCCGCCTGACGAGCGCCTCCTCGCAGTCGGATCCGACGCTGCTGCTGACGGTCGTCGCCGCCGTGCTGATCGGCGGCACCGCCTACACCGGCGGCGAGGGCGGCGTCTTCGGGACGCTGATCGGCGTGCTGTTCCTCGGCGTGATCCAGAACGGGCTCACGCTCAGCAACGTCTCGGCCTTCTGGCAGGGGACCGTCAGCGGCGTGATCCTGATCGCCGCCGTCGGCCTCGGCGTGCTGCGTGACCGCGGCTGGAGCATGCGCCTGCGGCGCGGGGCGCCGGCGCCATCCAAGTTGCCAGAGCCACCCGGCGCCGAGCGCGCGGCCGGCTGAGGCGCCCGGCCGCCGTGCGCGGCCGCCCATCGATTCACCCCACCATCTCCACGCCCGATCCCGGCGGGCCCGGAGCGACGCACCCCGTTGCCGACATCATCATGAGGAGGGAAGGGCAGTGTCCAAGAAGCTTCCTGTCATCGCAGTCACGCTCGCAGCCGCGTTCGGCGTCGCGGCGTGCGGCAGCTCCAGCGGCGGCGGCTCCACCAGCAGTGGATCCACCAGCGCCGGCGCGAGCACCACGTCGGGCGGCGCGCAGAGCGACCCGCAGAAGATCGCCTACTCGAGCCCCGTCGCCGCGCAGCCCGGTCAGCGCGACATCGCGTTCGGCTTCCAGGCTGCGGCGAAGGGCCTCGGCTGGTCCTCGTCGATCCTCGACGCCAACCTGTCGGCCGACAAGCAGGTCTCCGACATCGCCACGATGGTGACCCAGAAGGTCAACGGCATCGCGAGCTGGACGCTCGACCCGGGCGCCGCGGCCGGCGCCTACGGCCAGGCCCAGTCCGCCAACATCCCGGTGATCGGCGTCAACTCCGTCGGCACGGGCGTGACCGCGACCGTCTGGTGGGAGCTCAACAGATGCACGCCCGACGGGCCGGTCGCCCGCACGGCGCAGTACATCGCGAGAGCGAGAGCGGGCGCCAGAGTGATCGTGATCGCCGGTCCTCCGGTGCCCTCGATCCAGGCCTACGTGACGTGCTTCAGAGCGGCGGCCAGAACCGCCGGCTTGAACGTCATCGCGGAGACCGCGAACACGAGAGACAGCTCGGCGGCGGCGCAGCCGATCGCCTCGGACCTGCTGACCAAGCACCCGGACGTCGACGCCTTCTGGAACTACAACGACGCGAGCGCGCTCGGCGTCTCCGCCGCGATCGCCGCCGCCAACAAGAAGGTCTACACCGACGCCACCAGAAGCGGCATCATCGACACCGGCCAGAACGGCGACTCCGACGCGATCGCCGCCGTCAGAGCGGGCCGCATGACCGGCACCTGGGACTCCGATCCGGTCGCGACCGGGTGGGCGATGACCAGACTGCTGAGCGACTACATCGGCGCCAAGAGAATGAGCAGCCCGCCGAGAGAGCTGGTCGTCAGATCCGAGTTCTGGACGAGCTCGAACATCGCCAGATACGTCGCGCCGCACGCGCGCCCGTACACGCTCGAGAACCTCCCGCTCGTCGGGGCCGCGGGCTGATCCGCGCGCAGCGCAGGTAGATGGTCGGGCGGGGCCTGCGACGGCCCCGCCCTCTCCGCCGAACCCCGAAGGAGCCTCGATGAGCTACGTGACCACCCCGGACGGGGTGCGGCTGCGCTACCGCGACGTCGGTTCGGGGGCGGAGCCGGTCCTGCTGGTGCACGGCTGGAAGGGCTCGCACCGGCTGTGGGACAAGACGACGCTGGCGCTGCGCGAGCGCGGCCGGCGCGTCGTCGCATTCGACCTGCGCGGGATGGGCGAGTCGGACAAGCCCGGCAGCGGCTACGACTTCGAGCGGATGGCGGCCGACGTCGGCTGCGTGATCGAGCAGCTCGAGCTGCGCGACGCGACCCTCGTCGGCTGGTCGATGGGCGTCACGGTCGCGCTCAGCTACCTGCACGGCGGCGGCGCCGGCGTCGCCCGGCTGGTGCTGCTGAACGGGCCGCTGCGGCTGACGCAGGCGCCCGACTTCCCCCACGCGATGCCGGCCGCGCAGTTCGACGGCTACATCGCCGACCTCGTCGCGCGCTGGCCCGAGAGCGAGTACGAGTTCCAGCAGGCGACGCTCGTCGAGCAGTCGAGACCGCTCGTCGACTTGCTCTACGGGATCGCGCTGCAGACGCCGCTCGACGTCGCCGTCGAGATCGTGCGCGCGCAGGCGCGGCTCGACCTGCGCGGCGTGGTGGAGCAGCTGCGCGTGCCGGTGCTGGCTGCCTACGCCGACCTCGATCCCTACTACCCGACCTCGCTGGCGGACTGGATCGCCGCGCACGCGCCCGACGGGCAGCGCGCCGAGCTGCACGCCAGCGCGCACGCGACGCCGCTCGAGGAGCCGGGCAACCTGGCCGACGCGATCGAGCGCTTCATCGCCTCGCGTCCGCTCCAGCGGCGGCCGTAAAAGGGCAACTAATTTATTAGTTGACAGTCTCGTTCTCGGTCACGACACTGCCCCGCCATGACGCCTCTCAACGACCCTCCGCGCCCTCCCGTCGTCGGCTGGATCGGCCTCGGCGAGATGGGCCTGCCGATGGCGGCCAACCTCGTCGCCGCCGGCTACGCCGTGACCGGATACGACCGTGACCGCGCGCGCCTCGAGGTCGCCGCGGCGGTCGGCGTGGAGGCCGCCGAGTCGCTCGCGGCCGTCGTCGAGCGCGCCGACCCGCTCGTGACGATGCTGCGGACCGGGGCGCAGACCGAGCAGCTGCTGCACGGCGAGGACGGCCTCGCGACGCTCGGCGCCGGCGGCGACGTCGTCGTGATGAGCACGATGGACCCGCCCTCGATGCGGCGGCTCGCGTTCGTGGCCGCCGGCCACGGCATGACCGTGCTCGACGCGCCCGTCAGCGGCGGCGTGCGCGGCGCCGAGGAGGCGACGCTCTCGGTGATGGCCTCCGGGCCGGCCGACGCGCTCGCGCGGGTGCGCCCGCTGCTCGAGCGGCTCGGGGCGCGCGTGCACGTGCTCGGCGACGAGGCCGGCCTCAGCCAGGCGGCGAAGCTCGCCAACCAGGTGATGATGGCCGTCGCGATCGCCGGCACCTACGAGGCGCTCGCGCTGGCGGCCGACTACGGTCTCGAGGCCGGACCGGTGATCGCCGCCGTCGGCGACGGCACCGGCGCCAGCTGGCCGCTCGCCCACTGGGACTGGATGCGCAGCCTGTGGGAGCAGTACGAACCCGACAATGCGCTCGACATCCTCGACAAGGACCTCAAGGCCGTGATCGCCGCGGTCGCCGAGCGCAACGCCGAGATGCCGGTCACGCAGGCGACGTTCGAGCGGCTGACGGCGCTCTGGGACGGCGCCCGCGACGCCGCCGCGCAGCGGCGCGGAGAGGCCGTCTGAGTGCGCCTAGCCGATGCCGAAGTACTGCACGAAGTAGGCCAGGTGGCGCCGCATCGCCTCCTTCGCGGCAGCCGCGTCGGCCGCCTCGACGGCGGCGACGATCTCGTCGAGGTGCGCGAGCATGCTCGGCGGATCGACCCGCTGCACGTCGTCGCCGAAGCGCCGGAAGGCCGTCGTCGTGGCGCCCGCGAAGCCGATCAGCAGCGGGTTGTGCGAGCAGTCGGCGAGCGCGCGGTGGAAGGCGACGTCACAGGCCAGCACGTCGTCGGCGGCGGTCGGCAGCGCGTCGGCGTCCGGCAGGACGGCGCGCAGGCGCTCGAGGTCCTCGCTGGTCCGATGGCGCGCGGCGGTCGCCGCGCTGCGCAGCTCGAGGTCGTAGCGGACGGCGAACAGCTGCGCGTAGGTCAGCGTCTTCATGCTCAGCGACAGCGTGATCGCCTCCGCGACGGAGCTGTCGAGCATCTGCAGCGACAGCTCGGCGACGCGATAGCCGCCGGTGCGCCCGCGCGAGGAGACGAGCACGTGGTCGGCCCGCAGGGTGCGCAGCGCCTCGCGCACGGTCGGCCGGCTGACGCCGTACATCGTCGCCATCTCCTGCTCGCTCGGCAGCCGGTCGCCGGCCGCGAGCGAGCCGTCGAGGATCGACTCGCGGATGCTCCCGGCGATCTGCTCGGGCGCCGACTGGACGCGCCGGCCGGCGAGGGGAGAGGGGGGACGGACCGCCATCGCGAGAATTGTAAGCGCAGTTTCCCTTTCCACTGCCTGCTCGACGCCGCCGCCGGTCCCTTCCGCTCGCCCCCTCGCGAGGACGCGCGATGACCTACCTCGTCGGCATCGACGTCGGCGGCACGTTCACCGACTTCGTCCTCGTCGACGAGCAGGACTTCTCCTACCGTGCGCACAAGTCGCCGAGCACGCCGGCCGACCCGTCGCAGGGGCTGCTGCAGGGGCTGCGCGAGCTGGCCGCGCTGCTCGAGCTGGAGCTGGCCGACTTCCTGCGCCAGCTGACGCTGATCGTCCACGGCACGACGGTGACGACGAACGCGGTGCTGACCGGCCGCGGCGCCGCGACGGGCCTGATCACGACCGAGGGCTTTCGCGACGTGCTCGAGATGCGCCGCGGCGTGCGCAGCCGCGAGCACCTCTACGACAACACCTACGTCGCGCCGGCGCCGCTCGTCGAGCGCCGCCGCCGCCTGCCGGTGGGCGAGCGCGTCGACGCCGCCGGCGCGGTCCGCATCCCGCTCGACGAGGCGGGGCTCGAGGACGCCGTCCGCGCGCTCGTCGACGACGGCGTCGAGGCGCTCGCGGTCTGCTTCATGCACGCCTACGCGAACGACGAGCACGAGCGCCGCGCGAGAGCGATCGTCGAGCGGCTCGCGCCCGGCCTGTTCCTGTCGGTCTCCTCCGAGGTGCTGCCGCAGGTGCGGCTCTTCAACCGCATCTCGACGACGGTGATGAACTCCTACGTCGGGCCGGTGCTGCGCCGCTACGTCGAGCGGCTCGTGAGCGGCCTCGATGAGCTCGGCTTTCCCGGCGTGCTGCTGGTGATGCAGTCCAACGGCGGCGTCGCGACGCCCGAGCTGGTCAGCCGCCTGCCCGCGAGCACCGTCCTCTCCGGTCCCGCCGGCGGACCCGTCGCCGGCTTCGCCCACGCGCGCGAGCGGGGCGCCGTCGACTGCCTCGTCGTCGACATGGGCGGCACCAGCTACGACGCCTCGATCGTCAAGCACGGCGAGGTGCAGACGACGCGCGAGGGCGAGATCGACCGCCATCCGATCTCGCTGCCGATGACCGACGTGCTGACGATCGGCGCCGGCGGCGGCTCGATCGCGTGGCTCGACGAGGGCGGCCTGCTGCGGATGGGGCCGCAGAGCGCCGGCGCCTATCCGGGGCCGGTCGCCTACGGGCGCGGCGGCGAGGAGCCGACCTGCACCGACGCCAACCTCGTGCTCGGCCACCTCGACCCCGACTTCTTCCTCGGCGGCCGGATGCGGCTCGACGTGGACGCCGCGCGCGCCGCGATCGCGCGGCGGATCGCCGACCCGCTCGGGCTCGACGCAGTCGCTGCGGCCGCCGCGATGCTCGAGGTGATCACGCTGATGATGGCCGCCGGCACGAAGGACATCGCGCTGGCGCAGGGCTTCGACGTGCGCGAGCTGCTGCTCGTCGCGGCCGGCGGCGCGGGCGCGCTGCACGCCGGCGCGATCGCCGAGGAGCTCGAGCTCGACCGCGTCCTCGTGCCGCGCCTGTCGGCCGTGCTGTGCGCGTTCGGGATGCTGCTGGCCGACCTGCGCCACGACTACGTGCGCAGCTACAGCCGCGGCTGGGCCGAGGTCGACCCCGCCCACGCGCGCGCGCTCCTCGACGAGATGGTGGCGACCGGGATGGCGGCGCTCGAGCAGGAGGGGACCGAGGAGGCCGACCGCTCGGCCGTCGCGACCGCCGAGATCCGCTACCGCGGCCAGCACCACGAGGTGTCGGTCTCGTTCCCGCTCGAGGATCTCTCGCCCGCGGGCCTGCCGCGGATCGAGGACGCCTTCCACGCGCGCCACGAGCAGCTGTACGGCTTCAGCTCGCGCGGCCGCGACATGGAGCTCGTGACGCTGCGCGCGACCGTGCTCGGGCGGCGTCCGCGGCTGCGGCTGCACGCGCCGCCGGGCGACGGCGCCGCGCCGCCGCGGCGCCGTTCGCGCGAGGCTTACCTGCGCTCGCGGCGGGCGCTCGCGCGGGTCGACGTGTTCGACGCCGACCGCATGCTGCCCGGCCACCGCGTGAGCGGCCCGGCGATCGTCGAGGGCGTCACGACGACGCTCGTCGTGCCCGAGTCCTTCGACGTGCTGGTCGACCGCTCCGGCAGCTTCGTGATGCACCGCAAGGGACTCGAGGAGCTGCTCTGATGCCGGACGCCCCCGCCGCCGACGACGCGATCCTGACCTCGATCGTCGCGAGCCGGCTGAAGTCGATCGGTCAGCGGATGGGCGTCGTCGTCGAGCGCAGCGCGCGCTCGCCGCTGCTCGTCGAGGGCCGCGACTTCTCGGTCGGCATCTACGACGTCGACGGCACGCTGGTCGAGCAGACCGAGTACATCCCCGTGCTCGGCTACGCGACCACGCCCGGCATGCGCGAGATCGCGCGCCGCTTCGCCGCGAGCGTGAAGCCCGGCGACGTCGTGCTGCACAACGACCCCTACACGGGCGGCAACCAGCTGTCGGACTGGAAGGTGACGAAGCCCGTCTTCCACGAGGGCGAGCACGTCGCGTGGGTCGTGATCGTCGCCCACCAGGCCGACATCGGCGGCGCCGTTCCGGGCACCTACAACCCGCACGCGACCGACATGTGGCAGGAGGGCCTGCGGATCACGCCGGTCAAGCTCTACGACGGCGGGACGCGGCGCGACGACGTCTGGGAGCTGATCTTCGGCAACGTGCGGCTCGACGTCGTCGCCGACGACGTGACAGCGATGATCGGCGCCTGCACGGTCGGCGAGCGCGAGCTGGGAGCGCTGCTGCGCGCCTACGGCACCGAGCGCTACCGCCAGGCCGTCGCGGGCCTGCTCGACGCCGCCGAGCAGTCGGCGGCGCAGGCGATCCGGTCGATCGCGGACGGCACCTATCGCGCCGAGCTGACGGTCCACGACGACGGCATCGACCACACCGGCAGATGGACGATCCGGCTCGCCGTCACGGTCGCCGGCGACCACCTGACGTTCGATTTCGCCGGCACCGACCGCCAGGCGACGGGGTACATCAACACGCCCCGCGCGGTCACGATCTCGTCCGTGATGATCGCCTTCTTCATGATCGCCGAGGGCGAGCTGCCGCACAACGACGGCGTGCTGCGGCGGATCGAGGTGCTGACGCCGGAGGGCAGCCTCGTCAACCCGTCGTTCCCGGCCCCGACGTGCTTCGGCAACCACGTCGCCGACCAGCTCGCCGCCGTCATCATGCTGGCGCTCGTCGAGGCCGTGCCCGAGCGCGTGACGGCCTGCTGGAACGCGCTGCTGGCGTCGACCGTCAACGGCGTCGACCCGCGCACCGGCCGCCCCTACGTCGACATCCTGCTGAACGCCTGCAAGGGCGGCGGCGGCGGGACGTTCGGCGCCGACGGCTACGACCACATCGGGCTGATCGGCTCGGGCGGCGCGATCGCGGCGCAGGACCCGGAGATGTTCGAGCTCGTCAACCCGCACCTGCTGCGGCGCTTCGAGTACCTGCCGGACTCTGCCGGCGCCGGCCGCTGGCGCGGCGGCCTCGGCGTCGTCACCGAGCTCGAGTTCCTCGACGACGGCGCCGAGGCGAGCATCTTCGGCGACGGCGACCTCCCCGAGACGGCGGCGTTCGGGATCCTCGGCGGTACGGCCGGCTCGATCAACGAGATCCAGTTCACCTACCCCGACGGGCACGTGCACCGCCCGCGGCTGAAGGACCTCGTCTCGAACATCCCCCGCGGGACCGTCTACCGACAGGTGGCGGGCGGCGGCGGAGGCTACGGCGATCCCGCCGAGCGCCCCCGCGAGCGCGTGCGCAAGGACGTGCGCAACGGCGTCGTCTCGGCCGCGCAGGCGCGGGCGCTCTATGGGATGACGGACGAGGAGCTCGCCGAGTAGGCGGCGGCGGCTCGAACTCGACGAGCGTCGACTTTCGGTCGCTGTACGACCAAAGGTCGACGGTCATCCCCGAACGGTCGCACTGGCCGCCGCTGCGCTGGCGCTCCCCCTCCCTCGATGCCGGCTGCGGCGCGGCGCACCGCAACAGCCGCGTCGCGCGGAGCGCCACCGCGCGCCGCCCTACAGCGCGATCCCCGCCAGCGGGGCGCCGGCGGCGGCTGCGCGGAGCGCGACGAGGACCGAGAAGTCCTTGTCGCCGTAGCCGGCGTCGCGGACCTCCTCGAACGTCGCCTGCGCCAGCCGGCCGGCCTCGAGCGGCACGCCGAGCTGCGCGGCGTACTCGCCGATCAGGCGCGTGTCCTTCGCCATCAGGCCGACCGCGAAGTGCGCGTCGATGTGGCCCGAGAGGACGGTGCGCGGCATCCAGTCGCTGAGGATCCAGCTCGCGCCGCTGCCGCCGGAGACGGCCTCGCGGACGCGATCGAGGTCGGCGCCGGCCTTCGCCGCGAGCGCGAGTCCCTCCGCGATCCCGAGCACGATCACGGCGCCCATCAGGTTGTTCGCCAGCTTCGCGATCTCGCCGTGACCGACCGGCCCGACGTGCACCGGCCGGCCGTAGGCCGACAGCAGCGGCTCGGTCGCGGCGTAGTCCGCGGCCCCGGCGCCGACCATGATCGTCAGCTCTCCCTGGCGCGCCACGACCGGCCCGCCGCTGACGGGCGCGTCGAGCACGGCGACGCCCCGCGGCGCGAGCCGCGTCGCCAGCAGCGGCGGCGTGTCGGGCATTACGGTGCTCGCGATCACGACGGTGGCGCCGCGTCGCAGCCCGGCCTCGAGCCCGTCCGCGCCGTCGAGGCAGGCGAGGATCTCGGGCGTGTCGGGCAGCAGCACGATCACGACGTCGGTCGCGGCCGCCAGCGTGCGCGGCGAGCTGGCGCCCCGCACGCCGTGGGCGGCGAGCGCGTCGATCCGCGCGAGCGAGAGGTCGTGCGCGTGCACCTCGTAGCCCTGCGCGGCGAGCCGTGCGGCGATCGCGGCGCCGAGCGAGCCGACGCCGAGGACGCCGACGCGGGGGAGCGTGGCGCTCATCGCGCGACCTCCGTCCCGAGCCCGGCCAAGCCGCCGGCGAACGCCGCGCCCCGCTCGCCCGCGTAGACGACGAGCGCGCGGTAGGCGTCGACGCCGAGCGTGAAGCCGTCGGGCACCACGATCGTCGTGTTCGGCAGCTCGACGATCGCCGGACCGGCGATCGTCGTGCCGCTCGCGAGCGCCTCGCCGTCGTAGACCGGCGTCTCCACGAGCGTGCGCGCCGACGGCGACCAGACCGGGCGGGTGCCGACCAGCGCCGGACCCTCGCCGAGCTCGACCTCCGCCGTCGGGTCGGGCTTCTCGGTGCGGCCGACGACGCCGAGGCGGACGGCGAGCAGCTCGACGGCGCCCTCCGGCGAGCTGTGGCCGAAGAGGCGGTCGTGCTCGACGTGGAAGCCGGCGGCGGCCGCGGCGGCGTCGAACGGCAGCGCGATCGGCACCGTCAGCTCGTGCCACTGGCCGACGTAGCGCAGGTCGAGCGCGGCCTGCAGCTCGACGCGGTCGGGCGGCACGCCCTCGCGCGCGAGCGTCTCGCGGCCGGCGGCGATCAGCTGGTCCAGGAGCGCCGTCAGCCGCTGCGGATCCGCGGTCGCGAGCGGGGTCTTGTACGCGCGCACGTCGTCGTGCTTGAAGTCCGACATCAGCATCCCGGCGGCGCAGAAGATCGACGACTCGCGCGGCACCAGCAGCGCGGGGATGTCGAGCTCGCGCGCGATCGCGGCGGCGTGCAGCGGTCCCGCGCCGCCGGCGACGACGAGCGGGAAGTCGCGCGGGTCGAGCCCGCGGCGGATGCTGATGTCGCGCACGCCGGTCGCCATCGTCACGTTCACGAGGTCGTAGACGCCGGCCGCCGCCTGCTCGACGGTCAGGCCGAGCGCCTGCGCGAGCGGCCCGAAGGCGGTGCGTGCGGCGCCGAGGTCGAGCGCCATCCCACCGTGGCGGAACGACTCCTCGCCGAGGTAGCCGAGCACGAGGTCGGCGTCGGTGACGGTCGGCAGCGCGCCGCCGCGGCCGTAGCTGGCGGGTCCGGGCTGGGCGCCCGCGCTCTGCGGGCCGACGTGCAGCAGCCCGCCCTCGTCGAGCCAGGCGATCGAGCCGCCGCCGGCGCCGATCGTGTGGATGTCGATCGTCGGCAGCGCGAGGCGCCAGCGATCGACGACGCCGTCGACCATCAGCAGCGGCGCGCCGTCCTTCACGAGCGCGGCGTCGAAGCTGGTGCCGCCCATGTCGACGGTGATGCACTCGTCGAGCCCGTGCGGGGCGAGCTGCCAGAGCCCGGCGGTCGGGCCGGAGGCCGGCCCCGACAGCAGCGACAGCGCCGCCCGCTCGCTGATCTCGGCCGGCGTCGCGACGCCGCCGTTGGACTGCATGATCAGCAGCGTGCCGTCGAACGCGAGCCCTTCCAGCCGCTCCGTCAGCGCCGCCAGGTAGCGCGAGATGATCGGGCCGGCGTAGGCGTTGAGCACCGTCGTGCTCATGCGGTCGTGGTAGCGGACCTGCGGCAGCAGGTCGCTGGAGGCGGTCACGTAGGCGTCCGGCAGCAGCTCGGCGACGAGGTCGCGGGCGCGGCGCTCGTGCTCGGCGTTCGCGGGCGAGTGCATGAAGCAGATCGCGATCGCCTCGACCTCGTCGGCGGCGAGCGCCGCGGCGGCGTCGCGGACGTCCTGCTCGCGCAGCGGCTCGACCTCGTCGCCCTTGTAGTCGATCCGCCCGCCGACCGGCAGGCGGCGGTAGCGCGGCACGAGCGGGGTCGGCGGCGCGAGGCGGTTGTCGTAGGGCTCCTCGCGCGTGCCGTCGCGCAGTGCCAGCACGTCGCGGAAGCCCTCGGTCACGAGCAGGCCGGTGCGCGCCCCGCGGTGCGTCAGGACCGCGTTCGTCGTGACGGTCGTGCCGTGCACGATCAGCTCCAGCCGGGCGACGAAGGCGCGCAGCTCGAGCCCGAGCTGCGCCGCGATCTCCTCCAGCCCGACGACGAGTCCACGCGAGGGATCGTCGGGCGTCGAGCTCGTCTTGTGGACGAGCCGGCGGCCCTCGCCGATCAGGAGGAAGTCGGTGAAGGTGCCGCCGACGTCGATGCCGATCCGATAGCTCATGCCCGCTCCTCCGCGCGCAGCACCCGCGTCGCGTCGTGGTCGATGCTGCGTCCGTCCGCGCCGATCCGGACGCCGTACTCGGCGGCCGCCGCGGCGGCGCTCAGGAGCCCGTCGCGGACCTCGGCGAGCACCAGCTCGGGATCGCGCAGGCGCGGGTCGCCGTACCCGCCGCCGCCGCCGTTGAGCGACTCGCAGACGGTCCCGGGCGGGATCTGCTCGATGATCTCCTTCGAGCCCCAGTCGCGCACGCTGCCGTCCGGCAGCCGCAGCCGCAGCTCGTTGAGCCCGCCCGCGCTGCCGCCGAAGAGCCCGTGCGCGGGCTCGGCGCCCTCGGCCGCGACGTCGTCGCCGATCGTCGTGCCGGCCTCGTGCTCGCCGTAGAAGCTCCAGCTCGAGCGCGTGCCGTAGCCGCCGCGCCACTGGCCGGCGCCCGCCGAGTCGGGCAGGTACTCGTAGTAGTGCATGAAGTGCGGCGTCGAGAGCTCGAACATCTCCATGTCGGGCGAGCGCATGCTGCCGGGCGTGCCGGTGAAGCCGAGCGCGTCGTAGCCGTCGGCGCCGCGCATCGCGCCCGGGCCGCCGCGCTGGAAGATCGTCAGCGAGACCGACGGCTCGCCCGTGCGCGGGTCGATCGCGCTGAGCGCGGTGCAGAGGAACTGGTTCCAGCCGGCCGTGACGCGGTCGGGCAGCACGTCGGAGAGCGCGCGCATGATCGCCTCGAGCACCTCGTCGCACATCTGGTTGCCGAAGATCGTCGAGGCGGGGAAGTGCGGGTCGATCAGCGAGCCTCTGCGGAAGACGGTGCGGATCGGCGCGAAGACGCCGTGGTTGGCCGGCAGCGAGAGGCCGCCCGCGGTCACGAGCATCAGGAAGGCGATCCGGATCGCGCCGATCGCCGAGGCGGGCGGCATGTTCGTGAAGCCCGGCGCCTGGTCGTCGGTCTCGCTGAAGTCGAACGTGATCTCGTCGCCGGCGATCGTGATCGCGACCGCGACGCGGTAGCGCGCGGTCGGGTCGATGCCGTCGGAGACCATCCAGCTCTCGCCGCGGTAGGTGCCGTCGGGCCAGCGCTCGAGCTCCGCGCGCACCTGGCGCTCGGAGGCGTCGATCACGTAGTCCATGTGCTCGTCGAAGGCGGGGACGCCGTAGCGGTCGAGCACCTCGCCGAGGCGGCGCTTGCCGATCGTGCAGGCGCCGATCATCGCGTTGATGTCCTCGCTCACGACGTCGAAGCGGATGTTCGCGCGCACGAGGTCCCAGACGTCGCGGCGCAGCTCGCCGCGGTCGTGGATCTTCAGCGGCGGGATCCGGAACGCCTCCTGCCAGACGTCGCGGGCGCGCGGGTCGTAGCCGCCGGCGGTCATCCCGCCGATGTCGGCGACGTGGCCCTTGCTCGCGCTCCAGGCGACGAGCGCGCCGTCGTGGAAGATCGGCAGGAAGACGCCGACGTCGGCGTTCTGGTTGCCGCCGCTGTAGACGTCGTTGTGCAGGATCACGTCGCCGTCGTGGAGGTCGTCGCCGAAGTACTCGATGATCCGCGCCAGCGGCGGCTGCGCGCCGTTGGCGATGATCGACGCGTACTCGGTCTGCGCGAGCGTCCGTCCGCGGGCGTCGAAGATGACGGTCACGAGGTCGCCGATCTCGTTGAAGATCGGCGAGCGCGAGGAGCGCATCAGCACGGTCGCCATCTCGTGCGAGATCGCCTGCACGCGACGCTGCAGGACGGAGGCGAGGATCGGATCGGCGCTCAACGGACGCTCCAGAGATCGCGGGAGACGGTGGACAGGGGGCCGTCCTCTCCGACGACGAACGTGTCGGCCATGTAGCCGATCGCACGGTTGCCGTCGTCGATCACGAACGGGTGCAGCGAGAGTGCCATGCCGGGCAGCAGCGGCGCCGGCGGGACGGGGTCGCGCTCCTGCACGACGTCGAGCCCGACCCACGGCTCCTCGATCACGTCCTGGCCGATCCCGTGGCCCGACCAGTACGTGCAGCTGGCGCCGTGCTCGGCGACCGCCTCGACGGTCGCCCGCTGGGCGGCGCCGGGCAGCGCGCCCGGCACGAGCGCGGCGCCGCCGGCCTCGAGCCCGGCCCGGACCGCGGCGTTCATGCGCTGCTGGAGCTCGTCGGGCGCGCCGATGCTGACCATCCGCGCGTGCTCCATCCAGAAGCCGAGCGGTCCGACGAGCTCGAACGAGAACGTCAGCACGTCGCCGTCCTGGAGCGTGCGGCCGGCCGGCTGGCCGAAGTGGCCGGTGACCGTGCCGTCGGCGGCGGGGCGGCCGTACATCGTCAGGAACAGCAGGTCCTCGCCGCCGAGCGCGAGCGCCCGCGCCGCCAGCTCGGCGCCGACCGCCCGCTCGCTCACGCCCGGCCCGGCGAGCTCGAGCAGGCGCTCGAAGCACGACTCGGCGATCCGCGTCGCCTCGCGCAGGCCCTCGAGCTCGGCCGCCGACTTGACCGCGCGGATGCGCTCGAAGGCGAGGCTCGCGTCGACGATCTCGGCCTGCGGGAAGGCGGCGCGCAGCGCCTCGTGGTCCTCGACCTTCATCACCTGGGCGAGGCCGGCGACGCCGATTCGCCCCCGCCCGCCCGCGCCGAGGGCCTTCAGCTCGTCGACGAGGCCATCGCTGACGCGCCGGGCGTAGGTGACGTGGACGTCCCACGCGCCGCGCGGGTTCATCGCGAGGTTGACAGGCAGCAGCAGCCGCGGGGCGCGGTCGGGGGCGGCGATCGCGTAGCCGTAGCGGTGGGCGAGGTTGAGGTCGCCGACCCAGCGCAGCGGGCCCTTGTGGCCGCGGTAGTCGTTCGCCGCGAGGACGAGGACGTCGAGCTGCTCGTCGGCGAGCAGCTCCTGGAGGAGCGCCCAGCGACGGTCGCGCTCCACGAGCGGGAGATGAGTCATGGCGGCGATGAGACCATGGGGCGCGTTGACCTTCAACGCACAATTCCTTAGGTTTCCGGAGGTGCCGGCTTCCTCCGCGGACCGTGTCGACGCCGCCATCGCCCAACGGCCGGTGCTCAACGCGCCGCAGCAGATCTCGTTCGCGATCGAGGATCTGATCCTCGACGGCACGCTGCGACCGGGCGATCGCCTGCCGAGCGTCGAGGCCGCCTCGAAGCGCTTCGGCGTCTCCGTCCCGACCGTGCAGCAGGGCCTCAGCGCCCTGCGGGCCGCGAACGTGCTGAGCGTCGCGCGCGGACGCAACGGCGGCTACCGCGTCACGCCCGACGCGCTCGAGGCGATCGGCCGCGTGCGCGGCGGCGGCGTGCTGGGCCGTCCGGCCGTGGCCGCCGGCGAGGACTACGCCCAGCTGCTGCAGGTGCGCCAGGTGCAGGACGTGCTGGCCGCCGAGGTCGCGGCCGCCCACCGCACCGAGGCCGACCTCGACGCGCTCGTGGCGGTGCTGCCCGCCGAGCCCGCGGGACTGCCGAGCGACGCGGAGGCCGCGTTCGACCTCGACCTGCGCTTCCACCGCGCGCTCGCGCTCTGCACGCACAACCCGCTGATCGTGAGGTTCACGACCTCGACGGTCCTGCGGCTGCGGCACTTCGCGCGCGCGACCGACCGGCTCGGCGCGGCCGACGTCGTGTTCGCGCTCGACGGCGTCGCCGGCGCGATCCGCCAGCGCGATCCGGCCGCGGCCGCGGCCGCGATGCGGCGCCACCTGCGCCGTTCGGGCGACTTCTTCGAGCCGCAGGTCGCCGCGCGCGTCGATCCGTAGGCTGTCGCGCTTCGTAGGCGGCCGGCCGGCCGCAGTCGCGCCGCCGCTCGCGGCGCCCGATCCGACGCGGAGGATGCGATGACAGAGAACCCCGACGAGCAGCGCAGAGCGCGCGGGCTCGCGATGTACGCCAGCCAGTTCGGCCTCTCGGTCGACGAGGTCGCCGAGCACATGACGGCGATGCTCGGCAGCCACATGGCCGAGGAGGCGTGGCAGTCGGGCGCCGGGGCATGGACCGGCAGAGACCTCTCGATGCGGGATCGGAGCCTCGTCGTGATCGCCTCGCTCGTGACGCAGGGCGGCGTCGACGCGCGTCTGCGCGGTCATCTGCGGTGGGCGATCGACAACGGCGCGACGCGCGCCGAGCTCCACGCGCTGATGGCGCTGCTGGCGGTCTACATCGGCTATCCGCGGGCGTCGACGGGCATGGAGCTGCTGCGCGAGGAGCTCGGTCCGGAGGAGTAGGCTCGCGCTCCTCACGGCCATGTGATCAAATATCTAGATTACGTCAGCGATTTTCCGAGGTGACGTCCGATGACCCCGCTGCATCCGCCGGCGCACTGCGCCAGCGTCGAAGTCGCCGTGCCGGCCCGCGCCGCGTTCGACTTCATGGCCGACGGCTTGAAGCAGACGCACTGGGCGCTCGGCAGCTGGAACCGCCGCGAGCTCGACGACGGCGTCTTCGTCGGCACCTCGCGCTTCACGTTCGAGGAGCTGTACGTGCGGCTCGAGGCCCATCCGGAGCTGCTGCTGGTCGACTACCACGGCGGCAGCGACCCGGATGACCTGCACTGGATCGTGCAGGCGCGGATCGTCCCGGGCGACCAGCTCGGGATCGGCGAGCAGCGCTCGCTCGTCACGCTCACGACCTGGCGCCACGCGACGGCGAGCGACGCGGAGTGGGACCTGACCTACCACCTGTGGCACACCGAGGTGGCCCTGATCAAGGGGCGCCTCGAGTACGAGGCCGCGCTCGCAGTCTCATGAGCGCGCCCGCCGGCCGCCCCTCCGCCGTCGCCTGGCTCGGCCGCCTCGAGGGCGGCGACTGCTCCGCGCGGGAGCTCGTCGCCTCCGTGCTCGAGCGGCTCGACGCGGTCGAGCCGGCGCTCGGCGCCGTCGTCGCGCGCGACGACGCGCGCGCCCTC
>JAOPZA010000175.1 GCA_025964325.1 Conexibacter sp. | reverse complement strand
CGGCGCGGCCGCGGCTCGGAGCGCACGCCCCGCCGCTACGTCTGCGCGACGCGCATCCCGCCCACCAGCGCCGGCACATCGCGCATGTCGCCGAACGGCTCGGCGGCCTCGGCCGCGAGCGCCGCCGCGCCGTGCGTCCCGGCGTAGCCGAGCACGCGCATCCCGGCCGACCGCGCCGCCCGTACCCCCGCGACGGTGTCTTCCACGACGACGCACCGCTCCGGCGGCTGCCCGCAGCCGCGGGCCGCGTGGAGGAAGAGGTCCGGCGCCGGCTTGCCGCGGGCGACCATCGTCGAGGAGAAGAGCCGGTCGTCGGCGAAGAGGTCGGTCAGGCCCGTGAGCGCGAGCGTCATCTGGGTCTTGGCGATCCGGCCCTGGGAGGCGACGCAGGCGTCGAGCCGGGCGCGCCGCACGCCCTCGACCGCCTCGCGCGCGCCCGGCACCGGCAGCAGCTCGGCGGCGAACGCCTCGGCGCGGTCGGCCAGGAAGCGCTCGAGCCACCCATCCGGCAGAGCCCGGCCGCTGGCCGCGAGCCGCTGCGCGACGCCGGCCTCGATCTGGTCGAGCGTCGGCCCCATGAAGGCGGCGCGCACCTCGTCGTCGCTCATCGTCAGCCCGGTCTCGGCGATCGCGCGCGAGAGCACCGCCAGCGAGAGCGGCTCGCTGTCGACGAGCACGCCGTCGCAGTCGAAGATCACCAGCGCCGGATCCGCCATCGGCCCCGCTTCGCGCCTCAGCCGGTCGCGCGGGCGACGAGCGACTCCTCGCCCGCGAGCGTCTGACTCGTCGCGCTCGTGACGTCGACCTGCACGAACTCGCCGGCCTGCGCCAGCCCCGTGAAGTTGACGACCTTGTTGTGGCGCGAGCGGCCGCGCAGTCGCGTCGGGTCCTTGCGCGACGGTCCCTCGACGAGCACGTCGAGGGTGCGGCCCACGAAGCGCTGCGCCCGCTGACGGGCGCCGCGTTGGATCACCTCGACGAGCCGCTCCATCCGCTCGACCTTGACGTCGTGCGCCACCTGGTCGGGGAACGTCGCGGCCTCGGTCTCGCGTCGCGGCGAGTAGACGAAGGTGAAGGCGCCGTCGTAGCCGACCTCCTCCGCGAGCGACAGCGTCTGCGCGAAGTCCTCCTCGGTCTCGCCCGGGAAGCCGACGATGATGTCGGTCGTGATCGCGCAGTCCGGCACGTGCTCGCGGATCAGCGCGACACGGTCGAGGTAGCGCTCGCGCGTGTAGGTGCGGCGCATCGCCTTGAGGAGCCGCGAGGAGCCCGACTGCAGCGGCAGGTGGATGTGCTCGCACAGCGCGCCGAGCTCGGCGTGCGCCCGGACCACGTCCTCCTTCATGTCCTGCGGGTGCGGGCTCGTGTAGCGGATCCGCTCGATCCCGTCGATCGCGTCCACGCGCGCGAGCAGGTCGGCGAAGTTCGCCGCCGGCAGCCCGCGCTTGCCGAGGTCGCGGCCGTACGCGTTGACGTTCTGGCCCAGCAAGGTGACCTCGGTGACGCCCTCGGACGCCATCCGCTCGACCTCGGCGACCAGGTCCTCCGCCGCGCGGGAGACCTCGCGGCCGCGCGTCGAGGGGACGATGCAGTAGGAGCAGACCATGTTGCAGCCGACCGAGATCTGCACCCAGCCCTGGAAGTCGCGGGCGCGCTTCTGGGGCAGCTCCCCGGTGAACCCCTCGAACTCGAAGTAGCCCTGCGCCGTCAGCGAGTCGCTCGTCAGGAACTCGGCCAGCTTGTGCACCTGGCCCGGGCCGAAGGCGACGTCGACGAAGGGGAACCGACGGAACACCTCCTCCTTGACCGACTGCGCCCAGCACCCGCCGACGCCGATCACGACGCCGGGCCGCTCGCGCTTGCGGCGCTTCGCGTGCCCGAGGTGCGCCATGAAGCGCGAGTCGGCGGCCTCGCGGATCGAGCAGGTGTTGAAGAGGATCAGGTCCGCGCTGTCCGGGTCCGGCGCCTCGCGATAGCCGATCGACTCGAGCATGCCCTTCATGCGCTCGGAGTCGTGCTCGTTCATCTGACAGCCGAACGTCGTGACGTGGTAGCGCTTCATCGTCTTCGAAGGGTAACCGGGCGTCGTTCGACGGGTCTGCCGGCGGGTGTCACGTCTGTGCGGAGCGGGTGCGACAACCCGCGCGTGATCGGTCGGGTGGCGCGATTCGCGCGGTACGACATGCGGGTTGTCGGTGCCGGGCTCGATCGCGCACCTCCAGAACTCGCGGCGGGGCTGACCGCCGCGCGGGGCGGCAACCCCGAGAAAGGAGGTGAATGCGATCGAGCTCGTGACACTGACAATGGTGCTGCTGGCCGTGATTCTCTGGATCACCCGCCGGTAGCACCGGCCCGGCGTCTTAGACCAACGTCGGGCCAACCACTCGACGAGCTTCGCGATCCAGGGGTCACGATCAGTTGCACCGCCGAGCGTAGCGCCCGCCCGCCCGAGGGACCACCCACTATGCCGAGGAATCGCGCCCCCGCGAGTCGCCGCCCGCCCGGGAGAATCGGCGCCAGCCGATTCTCCCAATGGAATCCGCGCCAGCGGATTCCACACTATCTCGCGTACTCGACCGCCCGCGACTCGCGGATCACGGTGACCTTGATCTGGCCCGGGTACTCCAGCTCCTTCTCGATCTCTCGCGCGATCGCGTGCGAGAGCAGGACCGCGGCGTCGTCGTCGAGCGTCGTCGGCGCAACCATCACGCGGATCTCGCGTCCGGCCTGCATCGCGTAGACCTTGTCGACGCCCTCGTGGCGGGTGGCGATCTGCTCGAGCTCGCGCAGGCGCTTGACGTACTGCTCGAGCGACTCGCCGCGCGCGCCCGGCCGCGCGCCGGAGAGGGCGTCGGCGGCCTGGACGATGACGGCCTCGACCGTCTGCGGCTCGACCTCGTTGTGGTGGGCCTCCATCGCGTGGACGACGGCCTCGGGCTCGCCGTGCTTGCGCGCGAGGTCGCCGCCGACGATCGCATGCGGACCTTCGATCTCGTGCGAGACAGCCTTGCCGATGTCGTGGAGGAGCGCCGCGCGGCGCGCCGTCTTCGGCGAGGCGCCGAGCTCGTGGGCCATCATCGCCGCGAGGTTGGCGCACTCGACGGAGTGCGCGAGCACGTTCTGCCCGTAGCTGGTGCGGAACTTGAGCCGACCGAGGTATCTCGCCAGCTCCGGGTCGAGCCCCTGGACGTTGGCCTCGAAGACCGCTCTCTCCCCCAGCTCCGCGATGTGCTCCTCGAGCTCCGATCTGGCCTGGTAGTACATCTCCTCGATCCGCGCCGGGTGGATGCGGCCGTCCTGCAGCAGCTTCTCGAGCGTCAGCCGCGCGATCTCGCGACGGACGCCGTCGAAGCCGGACAGCACGACGGCGTTCGGCGTGTCGTCGATGATGAAGTCGACGCCGGTGAGGTTCTCGAGCGCGCGGATGTTGCGACCCTCGCGGCCGATGATGCGGCCCTTCATGTCGTCGGAGGAGAGCTGGACGACGGAGACCGTCGTCTCGGTCGCGTGACCGGCGGCGATCCGCTGCATGCAGGCCGAGAGGATGTTGCGCACGCGCCGGTCGGCGTCGCGCTTGGTCTCCTCCTCGATCTGGCGCACGAGTCGCGCGGACTCGTGCCGCACCTGGTCCTCGACGTCCTTGAGCAGCATCTGCTTCGCCTGCGAGGCGCTCACGCCGGCGAGCCGCTCGAGCTCGTGCTGGAGCGTCAGGCGGTTCTCGGCGAGCTGCTCGCGGTCGCGCTCGAGCGAGGCGAGCCGCTCCTCGAGCGACTGGTCGCGGCGCGCGAGATCCGCACGCTGCGCGTCGAGCGCCTCCTCCTTGCCAAGGATGCGCTCCTCGATCCGGACGATCTCGGCGCGTCGCTCGCGCAATGCGGAGTCGCTATCGGATTCCGCACGTGCGTTCACGTGCGCGTCGGCGCCCGGATGGCCGCGTCCGTAGAGCACGGCGGCGACGATCAGCCCCACTGCCAGGAGCGCCGCCGCGATCACGATCTCCATTGCCGTTCCTCTCCTCACAGCGCGGCCGGCAGGCCGGGCTGCTCCTCACTGTCCGTTTGGGTAGCGTCGGACGGCCGTGCGAGAGGCACGAGACGGCCCAGATTGCGACGCCTTCCGCGCCGCCCTTCAACGCCCGGCTAGTGGGCCGGTTGTCGTGCCGCGCGCTGCGGGCGCCTGCGGCCCGCCGTCGTGGATCGACGCGCGATCATCGTTGAAGGTGCTGGTTCAGAATCTCGGTGATTTGCTGCTGTTTCATGCCCTTGCGGGTAGTCGTTCGCTGGAAGAGATCGTAGTACCGCCGCCAGGGCGGTGCAACGAGTGGCTGCGTCACGCCTCGGCGGCGCGTGCCTGCGTGCGAACGACGTCCCACGCAAGCTCGGGGTCATAGCCCTTGCGGATCAGCACGCCGACGGCTCGCTGCAGCTCGCGCGGCTCCTCCGTCAGCGCCGGGAAGCGCCGCTGGATCAGCGCTCGCGCGGCTTCGAGCTCGCCGTCGCGGCCGCGTGCCGCGATCGAGCTGCCGATGATCTCGGGCGGCACACCCAGCGTCCGCAGCTTGCGCTCGATGCGATCGGCGCCCCACTCCTCCAGCAGCCGCTTGTCCTCGGCGAACTGCCGCGCGAAGCGCGCGTCGTCGAGGTAGCCCTGCTGCCGGAGGCTCGCCAGCGCCTCTTCGATCGACGCCGGCTCCACCCGCTTGTCCTCGAGGTAACGCCGCATCTCGAGCTCGGTGCGCTCGCGCCGGTTGAGGTAGCGAAAGGCGAGGTCGAGCGCGTGCTGGAGCCGCAGCTGCGGATCCAGCGCGCGTTCCGAGGAGAGGTCCAACGAGGCCATCGGACCTACGCCGCCGCGACCTCGACCGTGCTCTCGTCGTGCTCGATCGGCGCGACGAGGTCACGTTCGACGCCGAGCGCCTCGTAGATCTTCGCCTCGATCTCGACGGCCAGCTCGGGATGCTCCTTGAGGTAGTTTCTGGCGTTGTTGCGTCCCTGGCCGAGCCGCTCGTCTCTGTAGGAGAAGAACGAGCCGGACTTCGTGACGATGTTGTGCTCGATCCCATAGTCGATCAGGCAGCCCTCGGTCGAGATGCCCTGGCCGAACTCGATGTCGAACTCGGCCTGTCTGAACGGCGGCGCGACCTTGTTCTTGACGACCTTCACGCGGACGCGGTTGCCGACCGCCTCGGTGCCGTCTCTGAGCGTCTCGATGCGGCGGATGTCGAGCCGCTGCGAGGCGTAGAACTTCAGCGCGCGACCGCCCGGCTGCGTCTCCGGCGAGCCGAACATGACGCCGACTCTCTCGCGGATCTGGTTCGTGAAGAGGCAGAGCGTCTGCGTGCGGTTGAGGTTCGCCGTCAGCTTGCGCATCGCCTGCGACATCATGCGCGCCTGCACGCCGACCGTCTGGTCGCCCATCTGGCCCTCGAGCTCCGCCCGCGGCGTGAGCGCGGCGACCGAGTCGAGCGCGACCATGTCGACGGCGCCGGAGCGCACGAGCATGTCGGCGACCTCGAGCGCCTGCTCGCCGTAGTCCGGCTGCGAGACGAGCAGATCGTCGATGTTGACGCCGATCCGCTGCGCGTAGAGCGGGTCCATCGCGTGCTCGGCGTCGATGAACGCGCACACGCCGCCGAGCTTCTGCGCCTCGGCGAGGATGTGGTAGACGAGCGTCGTCTTGCCGGACGACTCCGGACCGAACACCTCGACGATCCGTCCACGCGGGACGCCGCCGATGCCGAGTGCGAGGTCGAGCGAGAGCGCGCCCGTCGGGATCGCGTTGACGCGCACGCGCGCGCCGGGGTCCCCCATCCGCATGACGGTGCCCTTGCCGAACTGGCGCTCGATCTGCGTCAGCGCCCCTTGCAGCGCAGCGTCACGGGCCTTCGCGGTCTTGTCCTGGTCGCTCATCCTCGAAGCTCCTTGATCACGTCGTGAACCGTTGACGGTACGCCCCATTGCGGACGGAACCTGCACGCTACGGAGCGACCTGCTCCAGGGGAACGCATGTTCGTTACAAAGCTAGCGCGTCAGCCCGACAGCTCTACTCTCGCGAGCGTCTCGTAGCGCGCGCCGCCGGCTCCGAGGTGAGAGCGCTGGAGCACGAGCGCCTCGCCGCCGAAGCGGAGCGGCGGCGGCGGCGTGAGCTCCGCCGCGGGCGGGAGCTCGCCCGCGCGCGACCGGCGGGCGCCG
>JAOPZA010000148.1 GCA_025964325.1 Conexibacter sp. | reverse complement strand
CCCGGCGGCGTCGTCGCGGGCGCGCGCTGGGGCCAGCGCTCCTCCGCCCACCAGAGTGCCGCGACCACCACGAGCGTCCAGGTCGTCGCGATCAGGAAGCCGCCGAGGACGTCGCTCGGGTAGTGCCAGTCGAGCGTCAGGAACGAGAAGACGACGGCGACCACGAAGATGCCGCCGAGCGCCGCGATGCGCGGGCGCCAGCGCGACGGGGCGACCATCACGGCACAGAGCGCGAGCGACATCGAGGCGGTCGCGTGGCCGCTCGGCCAGGAGGCGGTTCCGACCTGGTCGACGAGGCCCAGCACCTGGGAGAAGCGGTGCTGGGCCAGCGCGGGCTTCAGCAGCTGCGTCGTGACGTTCGCGCCGGCGAGGATCACGCCGACGGCGACGGCCGTGCGCGGGCGGCGCCGCAGAAGCGCGATCAGCATGATCGCGGCCGCCCACCAGACGAACGGCTGCGGGTCGCAGACGTGCGCGATCGCATTCGCGACGCCGTCGACGCGCTGCCCGCTCAAGCCGGTGAAGCCGGACAGGATCGAGGCGTCGAGCCGGTGCAGCGCCGGAACATGGAAGGCCAGCAGCCATACGAGGGCCAGCAGGCCGCTCGTGACGAGAGCGCCCAGCAGTGCGAGTCGCGGGCTGCGAGCCATCGCGCCAGGGTAGTCGCTGTTTCTTTCGCGTCGATCAAGATTGGCATCGCCGCATGGCGCTGGGCCGCTCAGGTACAGTCGCCCTGTGACTGCCGGTCGGACAGCTCGCGTGCGCCTCGTCGTGCTCGCATTCGCCCTCGTGGCCGCCCTGGTGTGGGCCGGCTGCGGCAGCAGCGCGAAGAAGTCGTCGAGCACCGTCGCGAACGTCTCGACCTCCACGACCGGGACGGCGCCGACCACGCCCACCACGCCGACGACCGCGACGAGCACGACGACCGGGCCGACGCCGGCCGAGGTCGGCAAGCGCTTCACGAGACCGGCGACACCGGCCCACGGCGGAGCCGTTCCCGACCAACTGGTCGCGAAGGACGTCGTCAAGGGCAACGGCGAGACGCTCGAGGCCGGCGACACCGCGATCGTCAACTACAGCGGCTCGGACTGGCGCACCGGCAAGCTGTTCGATTCCTCCTGGAGAACGGGCCAGCCGGCGACGCTGAGAGTCGACCAGGGCGCCGTGATCCCCGGCTGGTGGCTCGGTCTGCCCGGCATGAAGGTCGGCAGCCGCCGCACGCTCGCGATCCCGTCGGCGCTCGGCTACGGCAGAGCCGGCCAGCCGCCGACGATCAAGCCGAACGAGCCGCTGTTCTTCGTCGTCGACCTGCTCGGCGTCCAGAAGGCGACGCCGGCCGGCGTGACGCAGCAGCAGCCTCCCACCGGCTGATCCGCACCGCGCTCGCTCGCACCCCGCCGCCGTTTCGACGCCGACTCGCCGGGTAGCTCGGCCTCCGACCGAATCGCCGATCGGAGGAGCGCGATGGCATCCGAGACGAAGACGACGACCGACCACGACGAGATCCGCAGGTGGGTCGAGGAGCACGGCGGCAGACCGGTTCGCGTACGCGGCACCGAGGACAGCGGCGACGGCACGGGCGTCCTGCGGATCGACTTCCCAGGCGGCGCCGGAGAGGACGAGCTCGAGCCGATCTCCTGGGACGAGTGGTTCCAGACCTTCGACAAGAAGCAGCTCGCCTTCCTCCATCAGGAGCGCAAGGCGGACGGCGAGGACAGCACGTTCTTCAAGCTCGTCCGGCGCGACTGACCAGCTCGCGCCGGTCGGGCCGAACGCGCGCCGCCGCTCAGGGCAGCTGGCGCGGCACCGGCGCGACCCCGCGACCGCGCCCCGCGACCGACACCGTCCGCCGGTAGGACGCGCGCAGGGTCGCGGCGTCGGCGAGATGGTGCGCGAGCGCGTCGCCGACCGGCAGCACCGTCTCGTCCGGGTGGCGGACCCAGACGGGCACGTAGTCGATGGCGGTGACCGCCGAACGGCGGCCGTCGACGCTGACGTGCAGGCGGGCGAGCAACCCGTCCTGCGAGGCCGCCGGGCAGCAGGCGGACGTCTCGTTCGAGAGCAGGTTGCCCTCGCCGAAGACGACGAGACGGCCGTTGACGCGGGCGATCGGCTGGACCACGTGGACGTGCTGCCCGATCACCGCGGTGATCGCGTCCGAGCGCGTCAGCACGTCGGCGAGGCGGCGTTCGGACGGGCTCGGGGTCGACTGGTTCTCCTCGCCCCAGTGCATGTTCACGATCACGACCTGCGCCCCGGCGCGGCGCGCGGCGCGGGCGTCGGCGAGGATCCGCGGAGCGTGCGCGAGGTTGACCGACCAGGGGTGCGGCAGCGGGATCCCGTTCGTCATCTCGGTGTAGGCGAGGAACGCGACCTTGACGCCCTTCGCCGTCACGATCAGCGGGCGCTGCCGCGCCGCGGCGGAGCTGAACGAGCCGGTGTGGCGGATGCCGGCGGCGTCGAGCGCGCGACCGGTCGCGGCGATGCCGGCCTGCCCCTGGTCGAGCGAGTGGTTCGAGGCGGTGTCGCAGACGTCCCAGCCGGTGCGGCGGATCGAGCGCGCGAGCGCGGGCGGCGTGTTGAAGACCGGGTAGCCGGTCGGGGGCGCCGACGTCATCGGCGTCTCGACGTGGCAGATGCCGAGGTCGGCGCCCGCGACGTACGGGCGGATGTACCGCAGCAGCGGCGCGAAGTCATAGCCGTGGCCCTTCGCGAGCTGCTGCGCGCGCTGCCAGATCGGTGAGTGGATCAGCAGGTCGCCGTTCGCCTCGATCGTGAGCCGAACCGGGCGCGGGCGCGGACTCGCCGCCTTCGCGGCGGTCGCGGGGGCGCCGGCGGTGCTCGTCACCGCCGACCGCGCCGCAGCCGCCGTCGCGGCGATCGCCGGCGCCCGCTCCGCCCCGCCGCAGCCGGCGAGCGCGATCGCCGCGGCCGCGGCCACGGCCGTGCCGGCCGGCGCGCCGCCGCAGCGGCGGCGCACGTGTCGGGGACGGCAAGGCGGGGACATCCGCAGATCCTGTCGGCCGCGGCGGACGGGACCGGCGCGCTGCTTGCGCTCACGTCCCAGTGGACTAGATTCGGATTTGATGCCGCCCAACCCGCCGACCGTCGCCGAGCAGTTCGTCGCGGTCCTGCGCCAGGCCGGCGTCGAGCGGATCTACGGGATCGTCGGCGACAGCCTCAACCCGATCGTGGACGCCGTCCGCCGCACGCCCGGAATCGAGTGGGTGCACGTCCACAACGAGGAGGCCGCCGCCTTCGCGGCCGGCGCGGAGGCGCTGCTGACCGGACGGCTGGCCGTCTGCGCCGGCAGCAGCGGACCGGGCAACACCCACCTGATCCAGGGGCTCTACGACGCGCACCGCAACGGCGCGCCCGTGCTGGCGCTGGCCTCGCACATCCCCTCCGCGCAGGTCGGCACCGGCTACTTCCAGGAGACGCACCCCGACCGCCTGTTCCACGAGTGCAGCCACTACTGCGAGCTCGTCAGCCGCCCCGAGCAGATGCCGCGCGTGCTGCGGATCGCGATCCAGACCTCGCTCGGCCGCGGCGGCGTGTCGGTGCTCGCGATGCCCGGCGACCTCGCCGACGAGCCGGCCGCGAACCCGACCGCCACGAGCGTGCTCGGCGGACCGTCGCCGACGGTCGTGCCGCCGCTCGAGCAGGTCCGGGCGCTGGCCGACGCGCTCAACCGCGCCCAGCGCGTGACGCTCTTCTGCGGCGCCGGCGTGCGCGGCGCCCATGCCGAGGTGATGGAGCTCGCCGGCGCGGTCCTCTCCCCCGTCGGCCACGCGCTCGGCGGCAAGGAGTGGATCCAGTTCGACAACCCGTACGACGTCGGCATGAGCGGCCTGCTCGGCTACGGCGCCTGCCACGAGGCGACGCAGGAGGCCGACCTGCTCGTGCTGCTGGGGACCGACTTCCCCTACGACAACTTCCTGCCGCAGAAGCGCACCGCCCAGGTCGACCACGACCCGACGAAGCTGGGCCGGCGCACGCTGCTCGACGTCGCCGTCCAGGGCGACGTCGGCGCGACGATCCGCGCGCTGCTGCCGCTCGTGAGACCGAAGTCGGATCGCAGCTTCCTCGACCGGATGCTGCGCCGCCACGCGGGGACGCTCGAGCGGGTCGTCTCCGCCTACACGCGCAACGTCGAGCGCCACGTCCCGATCCATCCCGAGTACGTCGCGTACGTGCTCGACGAGCTGGCCGCCGAGGACGCCGTCTTCACCGTCGACACCGGCATGTGCAACGTGTGGGCGGCGCGCTACCTGACGCCGAACGGCCGTCGCCGCGTGATCGGCTCGTGGCGGCACGGGACGATGGCGAACGCCCTGCCGCACGCGATCGGCGCACAGCTCGCGGACCGTTCGCGCCAGGTCGTGTCGCTCTCGGGCGACGGCGGGCTGGCGATGCTGCTGGGCGAGCTGCTGACCGTGAAGCTGCACCAACTGCCGGTCAAGATCGTGCTCTTCAACAACGCCTCCCTGGGCATGGTCAAGCTCGAGATGCTCGTCGGCGGCGTGCCCGACTTCGAGACCGACCACGCGCCCGTCGACTTCTCCGCGATCGCGCGCGGCGCCGGCCTCGACGCGATCCGCGTCGAGGATCCGGCGCGGGTCCGCGACGCGCTCGCGGACGGACTCGGCCGCCCCGGTCCCGTCCTGATCGAGATGGTGACCGATCCGAACGCGCTCTCGATGCCGCCCACGATCACGGCGGACCAGATCAGAGGCTTCGCGATCGCGGCTTCGAAGATGGTGATCGAGGGCGGCGTCGGCCGCATGATCGACCTGGCGCGCTCCAACCTCCGCAACATCCCGCGACCGTAGCGGGGGCTAGATGGTCGATTCCGCGGGATTCGTGGAATCGATCATCTAGGTCCAGCGCAGCGCGTAGAACAGCAGGAGCGTCCAGGCGGCGGCGAGCAGGATCGCGAGGATCCCGGGGTGGATCACCGCGAAGACCCACAGCACGACGGCGCCGGTGGCGTAGATCGCGATGCGGGTCCGCTTCGCCATCCGCCCCCCCGGCTACCAGCCGGGTGCCTGTGCCCGCGCGACCCAGCGGTCGGCGAAGCGGCCGAGCGAGACGGGCACGCCGAAGCACTCGCTGAGAAGCTCCTCCGTCAGCACCTCGTCGACCGCTCCGGCGGCGACGGTTCTGCCGCCGCGCAGCATGTACGCGTGCGTCGTGGAGGGCGGCAGCTCCTCGACGTGATGGGTGACGGTGACGGTCGCGAGCTGCGGGCGCTCGGATGCGAGGCGCGCCATCGCCTGGAGGAAGCCCTCGCGACCGGGCAGGTCGAGGCCGGTCGTCGGCTCGTCGAAGAGCACCAGCGAAGGATCGCGCATCAGCGCGCGGGCCAGCAGGACGCGCTGCTGCTCGCCCTGCGAGCAGTCGGCGTACTTGCGCTGCGCGAGCTCGCCGCAACCGAAGCGCTGCAGCAGCTCCGCCGCGCGCTCGACCTCGTGCGGCGGGATCCGCTGGCCGCGCAGGGCGATCGAGCCGGCGGCGCGCAGCAGCACGACGTCGGTCGCCGTCATCGCGCTCGAGAACCGTCGCGGTGTCGCGTCGATCATGCTCATGCGCAGTCGGGGGTCGCGGAAGGCGGGCGCGCCGTGGCGTTCCCCGAGCACGGTGACGGTGCCGTCGGCCGGCTCGATCGAGCCGCCGGCGGTCTTCAGCATCGTCGTCTTGCCCGCGCCGTTCGCGCCCAGCAGGACCCAGTGCTCACCGGGCGCCACGTGCCAGTCGAGCGCGTGCAGAAGCGTCGTCGGGCGATCGAGGCGCGGGTCCCAGCCGCGCACCGAGACGCCGTCGAAGACGAGCGCCGCCGTCGACGCGGCGGTCGGCGCGGGAGGCGTGGAGGTGGGTGTCGAGCTCATCGGCGCCGCACGATAACGGGCGCGACGGGCGCGCGGGGGCTCGGCGCGGGTCGCTACCCGTCCGAGCGCTCGCCGCGGACGAGGCCGCCGAGCGCCAGCGTCACCGCGCGGGCGCCGTCCTGCTGCGGCATGCGCTCGAGCCACTGCCACATCCGGCGAGCCGCGGCCGGCTGCAGCCGTCGTTCCGCGGCGAGGCGCTCGCCCCACCGTCGCGCCCACGGCGCGAAGCGCGGATCGCCGACCTCGACCAGCAGGTCGAGCAGCGCGAGCGCGTCGAGCAGCGACAGCGGCGCGAGCGCCCGTGCGAGCGCCACGGCTTCGTCGGCGTCGCGCCGCTCCAGCGCCTGACGGAAGCGGAGACGAGGATCGTCGGTCATCGGGGCGACGATAGGGACCGCGGTCGCTTCAACGACGAAACCCCCGTGATCACGGGGGTTTCGAGAAGTACCGCTACGGGGATTCGAACCCCGGTTTCCGCCGTGAGAGGGCGGCGTCCTAGTCCCCTAGACGATAGCGGCAGGGGTGCGAGAGCGTAGCAAAGCGGCTGCTGGCCGCGCGGTGCCGCGCCGCCGCGACGGAGCGGCGACGCGACCGCACTGCGACGCGCCGCCTGGCGCGCCGGACGTGTATCGTCACAGGACGCTCGCGGCTGTGGCGGAATTGGTAGACGCGCACGGTTCAGGTCCGTGTCCGGGAAACCGGGTGAAGGTTCAAGTCCTTTCAGCCGCATCGACGCACACGAGGTCGCCGAGCACCTGCGACCCGGCCATGATCGAACCACTCGACAACAGTCACGCGTTCGGCCACGCCATCCTCCGCGCCCGCAAGGCGCGCGGCCTCAAGCCCGAGGACGTCGCGCTCGCGACTGGCATCGGCGTGCGCGTCCTGGCCGAGATCGAGCGCGGCAAGAGAACGGTGCAGCTCGACCAGGCACTGCGTGTCGCGCAGGCGGTCGGCCTGCAGATCAGCGCCGACGACGCCGGCTGAGCCGACGGTCGGCCGGCTGCGCCTCAAGCCGGCTCGAGCAGCTGCCGGTCGCGCACGACGTCGAGCGCCAGCGTCTTGTAGCCGACGTGGTCGAACAGCACGACCAGGTGACCGTCCTCGACGCGTTGGATCTCGCCCAGTCCCCAGGTCGCATGCCGGACCGCGATGCCCGGCGCGAAGCGGTCGTCGCCGGCGGCCGGCGCTCGCGCGGCGGC
>JAOPZA010000146.1 GCA_025964325.1 Conexibacter sp. | reverse complement strand
GCGGAGCGTCGCCGCCGCCGCCGGGCTGGCGCCGCGGGCCGTCGCCGCCGGACGGACCGGCCTGCACGAGCTGGCGGCGCTCGTCGCCGGCGCCGAGCGGGTCGTCTGCGGCGACACCGGGGTCGCGCACCTCGCGACCGCCCTCGGGACCCCGTCGGTCGTGCTGTTCGGGCCGACGGCGCCGGCCGCGTGGGGCCCGCCGCCCGAGCGGCCATGGCATCGCGTCCTGTGGAGCGGCCGCAGCGGCGACCCGCACGCGCCCGCCGCCGACGCGGGCCTGCTCGAGATCAGCGCGGCCGAGGTGCTGGCGGCGCTGGGCGAGCTGCCGTAGCCGGCTGGCGCGGCTGCGGTCGGAAGATCGGTTGGCGCCGATCTTCCAGCTACGCGCCGTAGCCGCCTGGCGCCGGCTACGGTCGGAAGATCGGCTGGCGCCGATCTTCCAGCTACGCGCCGTAGCCGGCTGGCGCCGGCTACGGCGCGTTGGGCGCCGGGTCGTCGTTGTCGCGCTCCTCCGGGGGTGGATCGCCTTCGCCCTCGTAGTCGGTGTCGCTGTCGAGCGGCAGGGCGTCCTCGTTGATGTACTCGGGATCGTCCGGGGGATTGCTGGACTGCGCGTCGCCGAGCGAGCTCTCGCCGTGGCCGACGCGGTCCGCGCCTGAGTCGGATGGGGTCATGCAAGCGAAGCTACCCGTCCGCGGGGGCGCGTCAATCACGCGGTCCGCGGGTAGCTCGCCGCGCATGCACGCGATCGCGATCGAGCGCTTCGGGGGCCGCGAGGAGCTGCGGCCGGCGGAGCTGCCGGAGCCGCTCGTGGGCCCGGACGCGATCCTGATCCGCCTCGCCGCCGCCGGCGTCAACCCGGTCGACATCGGCGTCCGCGAGGGCCGTCTGCAACAGGCGTTCCCGACGTTCTTCCCGCTGATCCCGGGCTGGGACGCGGCCGGCGTGGTCGAGGCCGTCGGGCCATCGGTGACGGAGGTGGAGATCGGCGACGAGGTCTTCGCCTATGCGCGCAAGGACTTCGTTCGCGACGGCACCTACGCCGAGCTGGTCGCCGTCACGCCGCGCCATGTCGCGAAGAAGCCGCGCTCGCTCTCGCTCGTGGAGGCCGGCGCGGTCCCGCTCGCCGGCCTGACGGCCTACCAGGTGATCTTCGACGCGCTCGCGGTGGAGGAGGGCGAGACCGTGCTCGTGCACGGCGCGGCCGGCGGGGTCGGGCACTTCGCCGTCCAGCTCGCGGTCGCCGCCGGCGCGCGCGTGATCGGCACGGCGCGGGCGCGCAACCACGACTTCCTGCGCGAGCTCGGGGCCGAGCGCTGCATCGACTACGAGCACGAGGACTTCGCGGCGGTCCTCGGTCGCGGGCAGGTCGACGCCGTCGTCGACGTCGTCGGCGGCGAGACGCAGGAGCGCAGCGTCGAGGTGATCCGCGAGGGCGGCCGCCTCGCCTCGATCGTGATGCCGCCTGATCGCGACCGCTTCGCCGCCCATGACATCGCCGCGCGCTACGTCTTCGTGCGGCCGGACGCCGACGAGCTGGCCGCGCTGGGGGCGATGTTCGACGCCGGGCAGGTGCGCGTCCACCTCCACGCGCAGATCCCGCTCGACGACGCCGCCCAGGCCCACCAGCTGGTCGAAGCCGGCCACCCGCACGGCAAGGTCGTGCTCACGATCCCGTAGCGACCGCGGGTTTCACGGCGTGCGCGCTCAGCGCACGCCGGCGAGCTGCTCGACCAGCGCGCGCTGATCGTCGTCGAGCAGCGGCGAGGAGCCGGCAGCGGCGTTGGCGGCCGCGTGCGCGGGGTCGCGGGTCGCCGGGATCGCGACGTGGACGCGCGGGTCCGACAGCGTCCACTTCAAGAGCGCCTGCGGCCACGAGGCGACGCCGAGCGCCGCGAGCTGCTCGGGCGAGGGCCTGATCGCCGCGAGCACGCCCTCGGCGAGCGGTCGCATCGCGATCACGCCGAGCCCCAGCTCCTGCGCGAGCGGCAGGATCCTCCGCTCGACCTCGCGCTCGTGGGGGTTCAGCGGCACCTGGATCGCGTCGATCCGCCCCGTCCGCATCACCGTCTCGAGCTCGTCGAACGCGGCCGGGCTGTAGTGCGTGGCGCCGATCGACCGGACGCGCCCGTCCGCGCGGGCGCGCTCGAGCCACCGCAGCCGCTCGCGCCAGCCGACGAGGTTGTGGATCTGCATCAGGTCGATCGATCCGCCGAACCACGCGAGCTGCGCGTCGAAGCGCGCCTCGGCGAGCGCCTGCGACTGCGACCACGTCTTCGTCGCGACGATCACCTCGTCGCGCGGATAGCCCGCCAGCGCGCTCGAGAGCGCCTCCTCCGCCCGCCCGTACATCGGCGAGGAGTCGAACAGCCGGGTGCCGCCGTCGACGGCCGCCGCCACGACCGCGTCGACGAGCGGCTGGTCCTCCGGGTCGACGTCGAACACCTGCCAGGTCCCGAGCCCGATCACGGGCACGGGCACGGGCGAGGTGCTTCTGCCGAACGGCCGCTCCTGCATGCCCTCCACCCTCGCAGCTCCGCCCCCGCCATGCACACCGCCTCGCGCTGACACCGCCCGCCGCCGCCGGCCTTTGCCGTCCACGCCCGCAAGTTCGGCGCCAGCCGAACTTGCAGGGACCGGCGCAGCCGGTCCCCTGAATCGGACCACCGTTCTGCGGGTAGACGGCGCGGTATGGACGACGACCCGGCGCCGACATCGCCCCCTCCCACTCGCGCGGCGGAGCAGGCCGACCAGACCACCGACGCGCTGCAGCTCTTCCTCAACGCCGCCAGCCGCTACCCGCTGCTGACCGCCGCGCAGGAGCTCGAGCTCTCGCGTCGCATCGAGCGTGGCGACCTCGCCGCGAAGGAGCGGCTCGTCAACCACAACCTGCGGCTCGTCGTCTCGATCGCCCGCCGCTTCCAGGGCGTCAGCGAGCTGAGCCTGCTCGACCTCGTGCAGGAGGGCGTCCTGGGGCTGCTGCGCGCCTGCGAGAAGTTCGACTGGCGCAGAGGCTTCCGCTTCTCGACCTACGCGACGCTGTGGATCCGGCAGGCGATCCAGCGCGGCGTCGCGACGCACGGCCGGACGATCCGCCTGCCGGTCAACGTCGCCCAGCGCGAGCGCAAGGTGGTCGCCGCCGAGCGGCGGCTGGGAGCGGCGCTGGGCCGCGACGCGACCGCCGAGGAGGTCGCCGAGGCATCGGGCCTGCCGCTGCTCCAGGTGGTCGAGCTGCGTGAGGTCGCCCGGTCGCTGTCGAGCCTCGACGCGACGATCGGGAGCGAGGGCGAGACGACGCTCGGCGAGCTGATCCCGAGCCGCGAGCCGTCGCCGGAGGAGCAGGTCGAGCAGTCGCTGCGCGAGGAGATCGTGCGCCGCACGGTCGACGCGCTGCCGACGCCCGAGCGCGACGTGCTCAAGCTCCGCTTCGGGCTCGGCGACGACCGCGAGCCGCTCGCCCACGCGCAGATCGGGCAGGCGCTCGAGCTGGCGACGGCGCAGGTGCGCAAGATCGAGCGCGACGCGCTCGCGCAGCTGGCCGCGCGGCACGAGCTGGCGGCCGTGCGCGAGGCCGCCTGAGGCCGTGCTCACGCCGACGTGACGGTGTACCGGACGCTGCCGAGACGGGTGCGCCACAACCGGCGCGGACGCAGCTCGCAGCGGATCGTCAGCCGCACGCCGGCCTCCGTCTCGACCTGCCACGCGAACCGCGAGCCGGGAAACGGACGCGCGTCGCGCGGCAGCTCCAGATCCGGCACCGCGTGCCCCAGCTCGTGCAGGCAGCGCCTCAGCCGCGGCACCAGCGCGTCGCGCAGCGCCCCGACGCTCGGCAGCTCCCGACTGCCGATGCGGTCGTCGATCGACACCCGCAGCTCCCCTTCGCCCCGCATCCGTGCCTCCTCTTCGTACCGGAGCATCCAAGCTCCAAAAACAAGTTCATACCCATGAATTATCAGATTGCCCGGTCTCCATCAAGCATTGCCATAACGGACTGGCGTTTTGAACCACATCGTGCTGTAGACCGCATGTACCCCGGACTGAAAGGTTTCCGGGCTATGAGTGCGGTCGTTCAATCACCGGAGCATGTTCGCCTGGGACGCGCGGTTCGCGAGCTGCGCGCCCGCCGCGGACTATCGCAGGAGGAGCTCGGCTTTCGCAGCGGGTTGCATCGCAACTACGTCGGCGCGATCGAGCGAGGCGAGATCAACCCGACGTTCCGCGTCCTGCTGAAGGTCACCGAGGGCCTCGACGTCCCGCTCTCCGAACTGGTCGAGCTGTGGGAGCGGCGGGCCGACGACCCGCTGATCGCCCGCCCGCGACGCCGCCCGTGAGCGCGATTGACTCAATCACGGTGCCGAGCGCCTGCGCCTGGCGTAATTAGGCGCGATCCCATACCCGACCCCGTGCGCGCCAGAATCTGCGCGATTTCGGCGGTGCCGCGGGAGATCCGCTCCTCCCGCCATGGGAACACCGGAGGTTTCCGAGGGCTCCTCAACAGGTAGCTGAGGGGGATAGACGACCCCAGCACGGAGGAGCGACCTATGGTCCCTCGCCCCAGCACGCGCACCGAGCAGTCTCGCGTCCACCAGCGTCCTCCCGACCCGGCGGAGACCGCTCGTGCGCCACTCGAGCCGAAGACGTCGGGCGACCCCCGACCGAGCTCGGAGCCGCCTCCCGACCCCCATCACGGGCTCACGAACCCGGCTCGCGATCCCGATCCGACCGCCGACTCGGATCCCTACGAGCACGACGACCGCGCTCCCGACGACGCCGCCTAGCCCGCCTGCGCCGGCCGCAACGCCCGCCCGCGGACGGAGCTGCGATCCGCGACGACCCGAGAGGTATTGACCGTGCAGACGAACGATCTCGACCAAGCGCTCCTTCGCCGGCTCGCCGCTCTGCGCGCCGACCGCGGCAAGGTGCTGAGCATCTACCTCGACCTCGATCCCGCGTCGTTCGGAACGCAGCCCGCCCGCTCGTCGCAGATCAGCTCGCTGATCGACGAGGCCGACCGCCGCGCCCGCGAGAGCGATCTGCCCCACGCCGAGCGGATCGCGCTGCGCGAGGACGTCGCCCGCGTGCGCGAGTTCCTGCGCGGCGACTTCTCCGCCAAGGGCGCACACGCGCTGGCGTTGTTCGCCTGCGGGCCGGCCGGCCTGTTCGAGGCGCTGCGCCTGCCGACGTCGACCGCGAGCGCCGTCGTGATCAACGACAAGGCGTGGCTCGACCCGCTGATCGGCCATGACCGCTGCCGCCGGGCGCTCGCGCTGATCAACCGGCGCACGTTCCGCCTCTTCGCCGACGGTCCGACCGGCCAGCTGGAGGAGGTGGTGGCGACGTCCGACGACGTCCACGGCCAGCATGACCAGGGTGGCTGGTCGCAGCCGCGCTACCAGCGCAGCGTCGAGGAGGACGTACGCGACCACATCAAGCGCTCGATGCAGGCGCTCGCGGCCTTCCACCGCGAGCACCCGATCGACCTCCTCGCCGTCGCCGTCGTGCCGGAGCGCTGGAGCGAGGTCGAGCGCGGGCTCGCGCCCGAGCTGCGCGACCGCTGCCTCGGCCGCTTCGACGTCGACGTCGAGCACGCGGGCCCCGACGAGGCGCTCGCAGCCGCCCGCCCGCTGTTCGACGCCGCCGAGGAGCGGCGCGTCGCGCAGCTGCTCGAGCGGCTCCACGAGCGGCTCGCCCGCAACGGAGATCGCGCGGCCGCCGGCCTCGAGCCCGTGCTGACGGCGCTCGACGAGCAGCGCGTCGAGTCGCTGCTGTACGAGAGCGGCTTCCACGCCCCCGGAGTCGCCTGCCTCAACTGCGGCTGGATCGGTCCCGAGGCGTCCAGCGGCGACGTCTGCCCCGCCTGCGGGCATCGCCCGGAGCGACACGAGAACGTGCTCGAGGACGCGATCTCCTCGGCGCTGCTGCAGTCGGCGCGCGTCGTGACGCTGCGCGACCGGCCCGAGCTCGGTCCGCTCGGCGGGATCGCGGCGCTGCTGCGGTTCTAGCGTCCTGCGCCGCGCCGTCAGCGCTCGACGGTGCCGACGTCGACCGGCAGCCCGAAGCGCTCGCGGACCTGGCCTGCGAGATCGTCCTCGCGGTAGTCGCGGGCGTCGCGCTCGTGCCCGAGCACGACGACGCGATCGGCCGGGAAGGTCGTCAACGCGTCGGCGATCGCGACGAGCGGCTCGCTGTCGCCGACCTCCCCTGAGGCGTCGATCCCGGCCTCCTCGAAGCGCTCGACGGTCTCCGTCTGGGTCCGGTCCGCGTGCGCGATCGCATCGTCGGCGTCGGAGACCCAGAAGCGCAGCGGCGAGTCGGTGCTCGCCGGCGCGACCACGAGCACCTCGGCGTCGTCGGGCAGGTCGCGGGCGACGCTGCGCAGCAGCTCCGGCGATGCCGGCTCGGAGGCGATCACGAGCACTCTCATGTCGTCCCCGTCGTTCCCGCGCCCCGTTCGTCGCAAACCGCACGGGAGCGGTCGCCCCGCCCGCGCGAAGGCTCCCGCCTCCGTTGACGGGTCCGCCCCGCGGGGTATCGTCCCCGCTGTGACCGGCGTCCCCGCATCGCCCGCGTGAGCAGCCGCACGTTCGACGCGATCGTCGTCGGAGCGGGGCCCGCGGGCGAGATCTGCGCCGGCCGGCTTGCGGGCCACGGACTCGAGACGGCGATCGTCGAGCGCGAGCTGATCGGCGGCGAGTGCGCCTACTACGCCTGCATGCCGTCGAAGGCGCTCCTGCGACCGGGCGAGCTGGCGGCCGAGACGCACCGCGTCGACGGCGTCTCCGACAGCGCGGTCGAGCCGATCGCCGCCCTGCGCCGGCGCGACGAGGTGATCCACGACCTCGACGACAGCGGTCAGCTGCCGTGGCTGGAGCGCAAGGGCATCACGCTGTTCCGCGGCGCCGCGCGCCTCGACGGCGAGCGGCGCGTCGTCGTCGGCGACGAGACGCTGATCGCTCGCAGAGCCGTCGTCCTGGCGGTCGGGAGCGGCGCCGCCGTGCCGCCGGTCCCCGGCCTGCGCGAGGCGCAGCCGTGGACCAACCGCGAGATCACGACCGCCCGTCACGTGCCGCCGCGGCTGCTCGTCCTCGGCGGCGGCGTCGTCGGCGTCGAGATGGCGCAGGCGTGGACCGCCCTCGGCGCGCGCGTGACGCTCGTCGAGCTCGGGCCGCGCCTGATCGCCCAGGAGGAGGAGCTCGCCTCCGAGGCCGTCGGCGACGGCCTGCGCAGATGGGGCGTCGACCTGCGCCTCGGCGTGAAGGTGACGGCGGCCCGCCGCGACGCCGACGGCGTCGCGCTGCAGCTCGGCGAGGACGGCGAGGAGGTGACCGGCGACGAGCTGCTGGTCGCGACCGGGCGGCGGCCGCATACCGACGCCCTCGGGCTCGAGACGGTCGGCCTCGAACCGGGCCGGACCGTCGCGGTCGGCGACGACGTGCGCGTGCCTGGCAGCGACTGGCTCTACGCGATCGGCGACGTCACCGGTCGCGCGCTGCTGACCCACATGGGCAAGCTGCAGGGGCGCGTCGCGGCGGAGCAGATCCGCGGCCGCACCGACGTCCTGCTGCGCGACGACGGGCCGCCGCCGCGCGTGATCTTCACCGACCCGCAGGTCGCGGCCGTCGGCCGCACGCTGGCCGCTGCGCGCGAGGCCGGGATCGAGGCGACCGCCGTCGACGCGCGCATCGACGCGACCGCCGCCGCCAGCTTCCACGGCAAGGGCGAGGCCTCGCTCGTGCGCTTCGTGATCGACGAGCAGCGCAACGTGCTGGTCGGCGCCTCCTTCGTCGGCCCGGACGTCGCGGAGATGCTCCACGCGGCGAGCGTCGCGGTCGTCGGCGAGGTGCCGCTCGACCGACTCGCCTACGCCGTGCCGTCGTTCCCGACGCGCGGCGAGGCGTGGCTGCAGCTCGCCGACCGGCTCGCGCGCGCCTGAGCCGCTGCTCGGCGGCGCGCCTTCCTGCGAGCCGGTATCGTGACGTTCGCTCCATGGCCCTCCTCGAGTTCACGACCGCGACCGATGGCACGACCGTTCGACTGGCCCTCGAGGGCGAGCTCGACATCGCGAGCGCCGCTCAGGTCGAGCGCGAGCTGACGCGCATCGAGCGCGACGCGCCCGCCGCGCTCGTGCTCGACCTCCGCAAGCTCGCGTTCATGGACTCGACCGGCCTGCGGATCGTCGTCTCCGCCGACGCGCGGGCCCGCGAGAACGGCCGCCGGCTCGTCGTCGTCCGCGGCCCCGAGGCGGTCCAGCGGATCTTCCGCATGACGCGCCTGGATGAGCGGCTTGAGATGGTCGACGCTTAGCCGGCGCAGCCACTGGGCCGCCGGAGTTTCGCGCCAGCGAAACTCCCAACGGCCCTTGCCGACGCGACCGACCGGTCGTCGAGGTAACGCCGCAACGGCTTAAGCCGCGTCGGCAAGAGCCGCAACTTCCCTGTTCTCGGCCAGATGGCGCAGCGCGTTGCGCTCCAGCTTGCGCACGCTCTCGGGTGAGACGCCGATCCGCTCCCCGGTCTCGCGCAGGGTCACCGGCGTGTCGGTGTCGATGCCGTAGCGCAGCCGCACGACCTCGCGCTCGCGCTCGGGCAGCTGCTCGAGCGCGTTGCGGATGCCGACCCGCGTGAGCGCGACGTCGACCTCCTCCTCGGGCAGCTGCTCGTCCGACGGCAGCAGCGAGCCGAGGTCGGTGTCGCCCTCCTCGCCGACGGGCCGGTCGAGGCTCGTGATCGCCCGCGCCATGTCGCGCATCTCCGCCATCTCCTCCGGCGTGATGCCGGTCGCCTCGCCGAGCTCGGCGTCGGTCGCCGCGCGCCCGAGTCTCGACGCGAGCTCCCGTTCGGCCCGCGCGAGTCTGCGCTCACGCTGTCCGATGTGCACCGGGATGCGGATCGTCCGCGAGGTGTTCGCGAGGCCGCGCTCGATCGCCTGCCGGACCCAGAAGGTGGCGTAGGTGGAGAACTTGAAGCCCTTGCGCCAGTCGAACTTCTCGGCCGCGCGGATGAGGCCGAAGATGCCCTCCTGGATCAGGTCGAGGAGCGGCAGCTCGTTGCCCTGGTATCTGCGGGCGAGCGAGACGACGAGGCGCAGGTTCGAGTTGATCATGCGCTCCTTCGCGGCCAGGTCGCCCCGCTCGATCCGTCTCGCCAGCTCGACCTCCTCGTCGCGACTCAGCAGCGGGAAGCGGCTCGCGTCGCGCAGGAACAGCTGCAGCGCGTCGCTCGTCATCGTCGCCACGTCGGCGTTCGCGACGCGCGTCTCGCGCGCGCGCCGGCCGCAGTCGTCGGTCACGTCGATCTCCTGCGCGGCGAGGCGCTGCTGCAGCTCCTGCGTCGCGTCGTCGTCCAGGTCCAGGTCGTTGACCACTTCCGACACCTCCGAGAGATCGACGCAGCCACCGGGTTGCGCCTTCTCGATCAGGGCGGCGAGCCGTTCCTCGGCGGCATCATCGAGCATCGTCGCATGGGCTTCCATAGCCACGGGCTACCCGCCGGCGGCAGCCGGAAACGACCGCGCCGCCGGGCGGCCGCAAGCACCAGCCCGGGGGGGCCCCGCCTACGGCAGAGACGTGACGGTCGAGGAGCTGCGCCAGACGCTCGCGGGCTGAGGACTACGGCTGCGTGCGGTCGAACAGCGCCGCGAGCTCGTCGAGCACCGCCTGCTCTCTCGGGCTGATCTCCTTGCCGCCGATCCCGAGGACGCCGCCCTCCTTGTGCGCTCTCGCGACCGTCTCGGCGACCCGGTACACGAAGCGCTTGTAGTCGGCGACCTCCTCGGGCGTCGCCCGCTCGGCCAGCAACGCGATCGCCGCGCCGAGCCGCGCCGGGACCTCGCGTCTGAGGTCGTCGAACGTTCTCGGCGCGCTGCCCTGCTCGATCGCCGGCGGCGTCGCGATCAGCTCGCCGAGCAGCTCGGTCGGGTGGTGCTCGCGCGCCTCCTGGTAGGCCCGTGCCATCGACACGCTCTCCCGGATCGTGCCGCCTCGCTCGGCCGAGATCACCAGCATCCCCGTCAGGACGGGGGCGGTGGCGATCCGCGCCCACTCCTCCGCGTTGAACGCCGCTCTCGTCGTCATGTGGACCTCCGGTTGCTCGTCGGTGCTCGTCGCCTGCCCGCGAGCAGGATCCGGGAAACCGCCGCCAGCGCGCGCTCGATCGCGCGCGCGTCGACGTCCAGGTGCGTGACGGCGCGGACGCGGTCCGCGCCGATCGCCCCCATCCGCACGCCGTCCGCCTCGAGCTGCGCGCACAGCGCCACCGCGTCGGGGACGGAGAAGATCACGATGTTCGTCTCGACGGCCGTCGGATCGAGCTCGATCCCGGGCAGTCCGGCGAGGCCCTCCGCCAGCAGGCGCGCCTGGGCGTGGTCCTCGGCGAGCCGCTCGACGTGATGCTCGAGCGCGTAGAGCCCGGCGGCCGCGATGATCCCCGCCTGACGCATCGCCCCGCCGAACATCTGCTTGTAGCGCCAGGCCTCGTCGATCAGCTCGCGCGAGCCGGCCAGGCAGGCGCCGACCGGCGCGCCGAGGCCCTTCGTGAAGTCGATCCACGCGCTGTCGAAGCCGCGCGCCCAGGTCGCCGCCGCGACGCCCGAGGCGACCACCGCGTTCATCAGCCGCGCGCCGTCGAGATGCGTGCGCAGCCCGTGCTCGCGCGCGACCGCCAGCACGCCCTCCACCTGCTGCAGCGGCCAGACGCGTCCGCCGCCCATGTTCGTCGGCTGCTCGACGCCGACGAGCCGGGGTCGCGGCGCGTGGCGATCATGTGCCGGGTGCGCGGCGATCGCGTCGGCGAGCGCGTGCGGCGTGAACATGCCGTGCTCGCCGTCGAGCGGTGTCATCACCGCGCCCGAGAGCGCCGACGGCCCACCGGCCTCGAACTGCAGCGGATGGGCGCTGCGAGCGAGCAGCAGCTCGTCGCCGCCCGGGCGGATGTGGAGCCGGACGGCGATCGCGTTGCACATCGTGCCGGTCGGCAGGAAGAGCGCGGCCTCGTGACCGAGCAGCGCCGCGACGCGCTCCTGCAGCGCGGTCACGGTCGGGTCCTCCCCACGCTGCTCGTCGCCGACCTCGGCGGCCGCGATCGCCGCGCGCATCGCGGCCGTCGGGCGCGTCTGCGTGTCGCTGTAGAGGTTGACGAGGTCCATCGGCGCGCCGCACGCTAGACGATCCCGGGTGCGGCACGCGGCTGCCGGACGCTCCGGCGCGCGGCTTCCGGCTAACGGCTCGCGTCGTCCGCGACGTTCGGGTCCTCGTCGTCCTCCGCGTCGTCGTCGATCTCGGAGACGTGCTCGTGGTCGGCCTCGCCGTACTGGGCCGTGCCGGGCTCCTCGTCGCGCTCGTCGCGGTCGTAGTAGGGCACCCGCGCGGAGTGCTGATCGCCGTGCGAGGCGTGGTCGATCAGGTCGTCCTCGGCCAGCTCGAAGCCCTCGGCCTCGCCCTCGCCGCCCTCGACCAGCGGGCGAGCCGCCGGGTCGAGCTCCTCGTCGCCGGCGACGCCGCCGATCTGCGCCGCCTCGGCGGCCGCGGCGTCGATCTCTTCCTGCTCTGAGCGGGGATCGGAATCCATCGTCGTTCTCCTACGTGTCCGTGCCGGGGCGGTCGTCGCGGTCGCCGGCCGGACCTTGACCGTGCCGGCCCTGATCGCCGGCGTGCTCGTATGCGTCCTGCTCGTCGGAGTCACGGTAGCCGAGCTTGTTCGCGTCGGCCGCCTGGCGCCGGCCGGATTCGCGCGCGGCGCCTTCGCCGGCGCCCGGCACGTCGTCGGGGACCTGCTCGGCCGGCGCCTCCTCAGGAAGCTGGTCGGACTGCTTCGGGCGCTCGCTCATCGCTGCTCCTCGCGTGCTCGTGCCGGCCGGGCGGACGCTGCCGGGACGGGCACCTCCGGTGGCGCGTCCGGCAGCGGATCGACGGCCGGCTCGGGATCCGGGACATCGGGGCCGGGCGGGGTCTCGGCCGGCTCCTCGTACGGGACGGGATCCGGGATCGACGGACCCGGCTCCTGCGGCATCGGCTGATCCGGCTCGGCCGGCTCTGGAACCTCGCTCACCGGCATCGTCACTGAGTCGGTCAAGGGGGCGTCCTCCTGGTTCGCGGTGACCTTCCGGGCCTACCCGGCCGGCGGGAGGCGAAACGACCGGGGCGGGGCACGATCGTCCGAACACGCGCACCCCCGCCCGCGGGCGCGCGGCCGTTTGGTGGCATCGCGCCCGGGGCAGCTCTTGCGCAGACCGATTCCGCGCACATCAGCGACGACGGGGGGCCCGCATGGCCACGACCGGAGACAAGATCGCGCAGTACCTGACGGAGGCGCAGGCGATGGAGCTCGCGCTCGTCCGCACGCTGCAGGCCCACGTCGCGATGACGCCGACGGGGACGTACCGCTCGTTGCTCGATCGCCACCTGCGCGAGACGCGCGAGCACGCCGACCGCATCCGACGGCGGCTCGCCGACCTCGGCCACGCCCCTGGGATCACCGAGTTCGGCTACGGGATCGCCCAGCGCCTGATCGGCCAGCTCCTCTCGCTCGGCAAGGCGCCCCTCGACGTCGTCCGCGGCGCCAGCCTCGAGGAGAAGCTGGTGAAGAACGCGAAGGACGAGTGCGCGACCGAGGCGCTCGAGATCGCGACCTACGACGTGCTCGAGGCGCTCGCCCGCGATGCCGGCGACGATCGCACCGCGAGACTCGCGGCCGAGCACCGCGCCGACGAGGAGCGCATGCTCGCCGAGCTGCGCGCGCAGCTGCCGCCGCTCACGGCCGCCGTCGTCGGCGCCGAGGTGGAGGGCGAGCCGAGCTACGACCCGAGCCGGACCGGCGCCGCGCAGGCCGTCCGCCGCGCGAGCCACGAGGTGCAGCGGATCGCCGGCGACGCCGTCGACAGCGCCACCCGCACCGCGCGACAGGCGACCGGCACGACGAACCCGACGCGGGAGCGCGAGGAGCGGCGTCAGCCGTTCAGCGGCTACGACGAGCTCACCGTCGAGATCCTGACGGCCAGGCTGGGCGAGTTGACGCCGGCCCAGCGGCGGCACGTCGCGACCTACGAGCGCGCCCACAAGCGGCGCCGCGGCGTGCTGGAGGCCGTCGAGCAGCTCGAGGAGCGCGACGAGGCCGACGCGCAGCAGCAGGTCTGATGAGCGACGCGGCGATCCGCGCGGTCCTGCTCGACGTCGACGGCACGCTCGTCGACACGAACTGGCTCCACGTGATCGCGTGGCAGCGCGCCTTCCGCGACGTCGCCGGCCGCGTGCTGCCGGCGTGGCGGCTGCACCGCGAGGTCGGCAAGGGCGGTGACCAGTTCGTCCCCTCCGTCGCCGGCGCGGAGTTCGAGCAGCGTCACGGTGACGAGGTGAGGGCCGGGCACGACGCCGCCTACGGCGAGTTGATCGGCGAGGTGCGGCCGCTGCCCGGCGCCCGCGACCTGCTCGTCGCCCTGAAGGAGCGCGGCCTCGCGACCGCCCTCGCCAGCTCCGGCAAGGCGACGGAGATCGACCGCTACCTCGACCTGCTCGACGCGCGCGAGCTGCTCGACGGCTGGACCACCGCCGACGACGTCGAGGCGACGAAGCCCGAGCCCCACGTGCTCCGCGTCGCGCTCGAACGCGCCGGCGGCGGCCCGGCGCTGCTGATCGGCGACTCGCTCTGGGATTGCGAGGCCGCCAAGCGCGCCGGAATTCCCGTGATCGCGCTGCTCGCCGGCGGCTTCTGCCCGGAGGAGCTGCACGCCGCCGGGGCGCGCACGACCTACGACACGCCAGCGGACCTGTGCCGCGACCTCGACGGCGCCGGCCTCCCCCGCGTGCCTCCCCGCTGACCCGGACGCGCGTTCCTTGAGCGTTCAGGGGTCGTTGCCCCTCGCAGCGCGCTCGAGATGGGTCTCACCCGCGTGGACGCGTGTTGTCACTGCGCCGGACATCCACTACGGTGAGGTCGTATGAGCGGCGGGGTGACAAGTCAGGTGCGCGATCACGGTGAGTCGGCGCTCGCCTGGGACGAGGCCGCGGCCCTCCTCGACGTGCCGCCCGCAGCGCTGCGGCAGTGGTCCGAGCGGCTCGCGTTCCCCTGCGACATAGGTCGAGGCGGCTCGCCGCGCTTTCGCCGCGCCGAGATCGAGGCGCTGCGCGACGCGCTGCCGACCGCGCACTCGGTCAGCGGCGCGATCCACGTCGCGCGCCGCGGCAGCACACCGAACCGCTAGGCCAGACGCGGTCGCACGTGAGGCCGAGCGCTCCGCGCCGGCGGCTAGCGCGGCATCAGCCTCGTCGCCGCCGCCTTCCAGCTCGCGACGACGCGCATTCCGGGCGCCAGCGCCAGCTGCTCGCCCGAGTCGAGCGTGATCTCGGCCGCGAGCGGCTGTGGCGCGGCCAGGCCCACGCGCAAGCGGTTCCCGATCGCGGTGACGGAGATGACCTCGACGTCGAGATGGTTGCGCGCGGAGCCGGTCGCGACGGTGCCGGCAGGCTCGATCGAGATCTCCCACGGGTGCACGGCGACCGCGACTGCGCCCTCCCCGGCAGCCGTCGTCGCGATCGTCCCGCCGCCGTCGAGGGCCACGCGCGTGAGCGGCTCCGGCGCCGGCGCCTCGGAGCGCCGAGCGGCCAGCACGTCGCCCGTCAGGACCGCCGCGCCGGTGAAGTCGGCGACGAACGCGGAGGCCGGCTCGGCCGCGAGCTGCGCCGCCGTCCCGCGCTGCACGACGCGGCCGCCGTCGATCACGGCGACCTCGTCCCCGAGCAGCGCGGCCTCCATGAAGTCGTGCGTGACGAGCACCGACGGCACGTCGAGATCCCGCAGCAGCCCGGCCAGCTCGCGGCCCGCGCTCGCCCGCGAGCGGGCGTCGAGCGCCGAGAGCGGCTCGTCGAGCAGCAGCGCGCGCGGCTCGGTCGCGAGCGCCCGCGCGAGCGCGACCCGCTGACGCTCGCCGCCGGAGAGCCGCAGCGGACGCGCGTCGGCGTGCGGCTCCATCCCGAAGCGCGCCAGCAGCGCGACGGCGCGCTCGCGCCGCTGCGCTCGCGGCACGCCGCGCAGCCCATAGGCGACGTTGCGCCAGGCGCTGAGATGGCCGAACAGCGCGTAGTCCTGGAAGACGTAGCCGCAGCCGCGCCGCTCGGGCGCGACGTCGATCCCGCGATCGGTGTCGAGCCACGGCTGTCCGCCGCAGGAGATCTGTCCGCGCGACGGTCTCAGCACCCCGGCGATCGCGCGCAGGACGGTCGTCTTGCCGGCGCCGGACGGTCCCGCGAGCGCGAGGCAGCGACCGTCCTCGACGGTGAGGGCGACCTCGAGCGCGAAGGCGTCGAGCTGCGCCGTGACCTCAACGGAGAGCATCGCGTCCGAGCAGCTTGACGGACAGCAGCAGGGCGGCGGAGACGGCGACGAGGATCGCGGAGAGCGCGAGGGCGCCGTCGAAGTCGGTCGCGAAGCGGTCGTAGATCGCGAGCGGCACCGTCTGCGTGATGCCGCGGAAGGAGCCGGCGAACATCAGCGTCGCGCCGAACTCGCCGAGCGCCCGCCCCCACGCCAGCGCGATTCCCGCGACGAGGCCCGGCATCGCCGCTGGGATCGCGATCCGCAGGAACGTCCGCGCCTCGCTCGCGCCGAGCGTGCGGGAGGCCTCGCGCCAGCGCGGGTCGACGGCGGCGAAGGCGGTCTGCGCCTGTCGCAGGTGGAACGGCGCGGCGACGAACACGAGCGCGACGACGACGCCCGCCGTCTGCAGCACGAGCTGGATGTGCGCGCCGCCGAGCGCGCCGCCGAGCAGTCCTCTGGGACCGAGGGCCGCCAGCAGCCCGATCCCGGCGACCGCCGGGGGCAGCACGAGCGGCAGCTCGACGAGCGTGACGACCAGCTCGCGGCCGCGGAAGCGCCGCGTCGCGAGCAGGTAGGCGGCGGGCGTCCCGACGAGCACGACGATCGCGATCGCGATCGTCGTCGTCTCGAGGCTCAGCGCCAGCGCGTCGGTCGCCGACGGATCGCCGAGGCTGTCGATCAGCCGGCCCGGCCCGGTGTCGACGAAGATCGCGACGATCGGCAGGACGAGGAAGGTCAGCGCGACCGCGAGCGCGACGCCCAGCAGCAGCGGGAACCAGCGCGAGACGCCGCCGCGCCGCCGTGCTCGCTCCTGCGCTGCGTCCACTACTTGCCCGCCGGCGGCGGCCCGAAGCCGGCCTGCTTCAGCGCGGCCTGACCGGTGCCGGAGAGCAGGCCGGCGACGAAACGGCGCGCCTGCTCGGGGTGCTTGGCGCCGCTGACGACCGCGACGCCGTAGGCGACGCTCGGCTGCAGCGTGGCCGGCAGCGCGATCGCCTTGACCTTGCCGCCGGCGCCGTCAACGTCGGTGACATAGACGAAGCCGGCGTCGACCGCGCCCTGCGCGACCTTGCCGACGACGCCGCCGACGTCGGGCTCGTTCGAGCGCACGTTCTTCAGGATCGCCGCGCTCTCGCCGGCGCCGAGCCCGCTCAGGACTCTGCGCGTGTAGGAGCCGATCGGCACGCTCGCGGAGCCGATCGCGATCGTCGTGCCGGGCTTCGCGAGGTCGGCGACGGAGGCGACCTTCGCGCCCTGCGCCGGAACGGCGATCACGAGCCGGTTGGAGGCGAAGACGGTGGGCGTGCCGACGAGGCCCTTCGCGTGCAGCATGTCGGGCAGTCTCGTGTTGGCGGAGGCGAAGACGTCGGGCTTGACGCCCTGCTGGATCTGGGCCGCCAGCTCGTCGGAGCCGGCGAACGAGAAGCGCACGGTCGCGCCGGCGAACTCCTGTCCGTACGTCGTGAAGGCCTTCTTCAACGACGTCGCGCCCGAGACGACGAGGTCGCCCGTGCCGCTCGAGCCGCTCTTGCCGCTGCTGCTGCTGCCGCAGCCGGCGAGCAGCGCTGCGGCCACGGCCACCAGGACCGCGACGGTCGTGCATCGATGGCTTCGCGTTCGCGTCGTCGTCACTGCCGCCTCACCTGTCCGTTCGATCACCGCCCCCGTTCCCACGGAACGACCGCGCCTTTACCTAAGCATTGCATAGGTATGGGACGGAACGGTGCGCGCCTCAGCAGATCGGCCGCGACTGCGTGTCCGGCGAGCGGGTCGTCTGCGGTCTGCAGTTGCCGCTCTCGAGCGCCCGCCTCACGTCGGCGAGCAGGAGGTCGACCATGTCGCGGCTGAAGCTCTCCTTCACGACCATCCGCAGCACCTTGATCTCCTCGGCGTCCGGGCGCATCGGGTAGGCGGGAACGATCCAGCCGCGCCGCCGCAGCTGGTCGGCGACCGCGAACACGTCGACCGCCAGCGGGTCCTCGGCGCGCACGACGACGACGGGGAAGGTCTGCTCGTCGTGCAACGCGACGAACGCGCCGGTCGCGAGCAGGCCGCGCGTGAGCGCCTGCGCGTTGGCGACCATCGCCTGCGCGATGCGGGCGTAGCCCTCGTGCCCGAGCCGCAGGAAGTTGTAGTACTGGAGGATCACGCTGTTGCTCGGCCGCGAGAAGTTGAGGCTGTAGTTCGGCATATCGCCGCCGAGGTAGTCGATGTGGAAGACGAGCTCCTCCGGCAGATCCGACTCGTCGCGGAAGATCACCGTCCCCATGCCCGGGTAGACGAGCCCGAACTTGTGGTTCGAGACATTGATCGAGCGCACGCTCGGGAGGCGGAAGTCCCACGCCAGCTGCGGGCGCGTGAAGGGCGCGAGGAAGCCGCCGCTGGCGGCGTCGACGTGGAGCGGGATGCGCCAGCCGCGCTCCTGCTCGACGCGCGTCAGCAGCGCGTCGATGCCGGCGAGGTCGTCGATCTGGCCGCTGTAGGTCGTGCCCAGGAGCGCACCGACGGCGATCGTGTTCTCGTCGATTCGCGCCTCCACGTCGGCTGCCGAGAGGGTGTAGGCGCCGGGCTTCATCGGGGCGATCCGCGCCTCGACGTCGAAGTAGCGCGTGAACTTCTCCCAGCAGGTGTGGACGTCGGCGCCGAGCACGAGGTTCGGCCGCTCGGTCGACGCGCCGGCGGCGGTGCGCCGGTTGCGCCAGGAGGTGCG
>JAOPZA010000102.1 GCA_025964325.1 Conexibacter sp. | reverse complement strand
AGCGGCCGGTCCAGCTCTTCGGGTTGGCGGCGACCTGCTCAGGCGTGCCCGAGGCGACGATCTCGCCGCCGCCGTCGCCGCCTTCGGGGCCGAAGTCCACCAGCCAGTCGCCGGTCTTGATGACGTCCAGGTTGTGCTCGATCACCACGACGGAGTTCCCGGCGTCGACCAGGCGGTGCAGGACCTCGAGGAGCCGCTGGACGTCGGCGAAATGCAGCCCCGTGGTCGGCTCGTCGAGGATGTAGAGCGTGCGCCCGGTGGCGATCTTCGAAAGCTCCGTCGCGAGCTTCACGCGCTGGGCCTCGCCGCCGGAGAGCGTCGTGGCGGGCTGGCCCAGGCGGATGTAGCCGAGGCCGACGTCGTTCAGCGTCTCCAGGCGCCGGCGGATCTTCGGGATGTGCTGGAAGAAGCCGAACGCCTCCTCGACCGGCATCTCGAGCACGTCGGCGATCGTCTTGCCCTTGAAACGGACCTCGAGCGTCTCCTTGTTGTAGCGCTTGCCGTGGCACTGCTCGCACGGCACGTAGACGTCGGGAAGGAAGTGCATCTCGATCTTGATCTGGCCGTCGCCGCGGCAGACCTCGCAGCGTCCGCCCTTGACGTTGAAGGAGAAGCGACCGGCCTTGTAGCCGCGCGCTCTCGCCTCCGGCGTCTTCGAGAAGAGGTCGCGGACCTGGTCGAAGAGTCCGATGTAGGTCGCCGGGTTCGAGCGCGGAGTGCGACCGATCGGCGACTGGTCGACGGCGATGATCTTGTCGAGCTGGTCGAGCCCGGTGATGCGCCGGTGCGCGCCCGGCCGCTGCTTCGCCCGGTGCAGTCTGTTCGCGACCGCTCTGTAGAGGATGCCGTTGACGAGCGTCGACTTGCCCGAGCCGGAGACGCCGGTCACCGCGGTGAACGCGCCGAGCGGGATCTTGACGTCGACGTTCTTGAGGTTGTGCTGGGAGGCGCCCTCGATCTTCACGTAGCCGCTCGGCTTGCGCCGCTTCGGCGGCACCTCGATCTGGCGCGTGCCGGCGAGGAACTGCCCGGTCGCCGACTCGGCCACGAGCTCGACCTCGGCCGCGGTCCCCTGCGCGACGACATGGCCGCCGTGCTCGCCGGCTCCCGGCCCCATGTCGACGAGGTAGTCGGCGGCCCGCATCGTGCCCTCGTCGTGCTCGACGACGAGCACGGTGTTGCCGAGGTCGCGCAGCCGCTGCAGCGTCCCGATCAGCTTTTCGTTGTCGCGCTGGTGGAGGCCGATCGACGGCTCGTCGAGGATGTAGAGCACGCCGACGAGCGAGGACCCGATCTGCGTCGCGAGCCGGATCCGCTGTGCCTCCCCCCCGGAGAGCGTTGCGGAGGCACGGCTCATCGACAGGTAGCCGACGCCGACGTTCTCGAGGAATGCGAGCCGCTCCTCGATCTCGCGCAGCACGAGGCGGGCGATCCGCCGCTCCTGCTCGGTCAGCTGCAGCTCGCGGATCCAGTCGAGCGCCCGGCGCGCGGGCAGGTCGGTGTACTCGTTGATCGCGAGGCCGCCGACCCGCACCGAGCGCGACGACGGCTTCAGGCGCGCCCCGTGGCATTCGGGGCACGGCACGACCGACATGTACTCCTCGATCTTCTCCCGCGACCACTCCGAGTCCGTCTCGCGATAGCGGCGCTCGAGGTTCGGCACGATCCCCTCGAAGCTCGTCGTGTACGAGCGCCGGCGGCCGAAGCGGTTCTTGTACTGGATGTGGACTCTCTCGCCGTTCGTCCCGTAGAGGAAGAACTCCTGCTGCGCCTGCGAGAGCGCCTCCCACGGCGTCTCGAGGTCGACCTCGTAGCGCTCCGAGATCGACTGCGTCAGCTGCTCGTAGTAGTTCGAGGCGCTCGCCGACCAGGGGGCGATCGCGCCCTCGCCGATCGACAGCGACGGGTCCGGCACGACCAGCTCGGGATCGATCTCCATCTGCGAGCCGAGCCCCGTGCAGCGCGGGCAGGCGCCGTGCGGCGCGTTGAAGGAGAAGATCCGCGGCTCCAGCTCCGGCATCGAGATGCCGCACTCGAGACAGGCGAACTTCTCCGAGAAGGTCAGCGTGCGGCCTTCGTCGACGAGCTCGACCTCGATGATGCCGTCCGCCAGCGCGACCGCCGTCTCGATCGAGTCGGCGAGCCGCTTGCGCAGCTCCGGTCTCATCACGAGCCGGTCGACGACGACCGAGATGTCGTGTCTGAATCTCTTGTCGAGCTCGATCTCCTCCTCGAGCCGGCGCAGCTCGCCGTCGACCTTCACGCGCGTGAAGCCCTCGGCGCGCAGCTCCTCGAACTGCTTGCCGTACTCGCCCTTGCGGCCGCGGACGATCGGGGCGAGCACCATGAAGCGGGTGCCGTCCTCCATGTCCATCACCTGGTCGATGATCTGCTCGGCCGACTGGCCGGCGATCGGCTTGCCGCAGTTCGGGCAGTACGGCTGCCCGATGCGGGCCCACAGCAGCCGCAGGTAGTCGTAGATCTCGGTGACGGTGCCGACGGTCGAGCGCGGGTTGCGCGAGGTCGTCTTCTGGTCGATCGAGATCGCCGGCGAGAGCCCGTCGATCGAGTCGACGTCGGGCTTGTCCATCTGCCCCAGGAACTGGCGCGCGTACGCGCTCAGGGACTCGACATAGCGCCGCTGCCCCTCGGCGTAGATCGTGTCGAACGCAAGCGAGGACTTGCCCGAGCCGGACAGTCCGGTAATCACCACGAGCGCGTTGCGCGGAAGGGTGAGGCTGATGTCCTTGAGGTTGTGCTCGCGGGCTCCGGAGATGACGAGCTGGTCAGATGGCGGCATCCGGATTGACTATAGAGAGGCGAACGGACGTTCGACTGGCCGCGCGAACCCAGCGTCGCCGAGCAGCCGCGCTACGCCTCCGGCGGGTGCCAGCGCGGGCGACCGAGTGCGCGGTCGGTCGCGTGCCGGCGCTCGAGCGCCTCTGCGGCAACGACGCTACCGCGCTGAGCTGCCCGGAAGAGATCGATCCGGAACTGGTGGTCGATCGGCGCCTCCATCAGTTGGTGCGGCCGCACTCCCACCATGCAGTGGTAGCAGCGATCGGTCTCCTCGTCCTCGCGGTACCACTCGTGCTGGCCGCAGTCGCGCCAGCCTCTCGGGAACACGTCGACCAGAGCCCACGGAACCCATCCACGGATCCAGGTGCGCCAGCGGTACCGCGGCCACAGGCGACGTGGCGCCTCGAGCGAGGAGGAATGGGGTGTCGCGGTTGTTCCCACCGATCGATCGTACGGGACGCCATCGCTCATTTCGACCGCTTCTGTCTGTTGCGAACGCTGCGGAACTTCAGCTCGGCGAGGGCCTTCATGCGTTGATCGTTCGGAATCGACTTGTCCTTGGCCATTGCCTCGAGCTCCTCCCTCGAATCCTCGATGAATTGGGTATGACGCTGGCGCCTTCCCACCCCGCCAGCCTCCGCGCGACCCCTGTCACGGCGCTACGCGCAGTTGCGACGATCGACGCCCGAAACGTCATGAGGATCGCGACCAAGCCGATCACCTCCCGACCTCGAGCCCCCACCGGAACACCGCGATCATCGTGTTGATCTCGACCGCTCTCGACCGGTAGACGGCGTCGATGCCGTACGCCGTCAGCTCGCGCAGGTCCGGCTCATCGGCGTGCACTTCGCCGACCATGAACAGCGTGCTCAGGGCGCTCAGGCCGACCGGGATCCGCCAGACGGGCCACGAGAGCACGTCGACGCCCGTGACCAGCGGTCCGCCGACCGTCCGTCGCAGGCCGCGGACCACGGGGATCGGCGGCAGCGCGATGATCCCCCGCCACAGCAGCAGGTAGAGCAGTGCCGAATAGGCATCGATGCTCGACGGGTCGGGGCCGGTCGAGCCGCCGAACGTCTGCACCTCCGGGACCAGGCCCAGTCCGAGCCCCGTCGCATTGCTGCGGAACGCGAGGCCGTCGCGCAGCTCGGCCGCGAGCTGCTCCCCCGTCACCCGTCTCGGGCGCTTGAAGACGCTCGTGAGGTCTGACTTCACGCCCCGCAGCAGCCGGCTGCGCGATGGCAGCCCGTCGGCGTCGAGGGCTCCGTCGGTGAGGAGGGCACGCAACAGCGCGGCCTCGAGCGGCGGTGCCGCGGCGACCATGGCGCGGAAGCACTCCAGCGGCTTGGGCGTCGTCTTCAGCAGCGGCTTGAGCGCCTGCGCGCTTCCGCGCGAGCCGTCGCCGGGCCATCTGATCGCATCCTCCTGCGGCCAGGGCGCGCGGGCGATCAGCTCGCCGACGGCGTCGGCGTCGAGCGAGCCGCCCACCCGCAGGCTCAGGCGCCCACGATCGTTCGGAGCCCACTGCGCCGTCGCGGCGTGACCGCTCTCCTCGAGCACGGCCAGCAGTCCGGCGGTCGCGATCGGCATGTACGGCGCGTGCGGCCGCATCCACGGCACCTCGAACGCCATCACTCCCCCTTCGACGAGACGACGCGGTCGGCGAGCATCAGCAGCGACTGCAGGTACGCGAGCCCCCACGCGCCGTAGCGCTGGTTGACCGACACGAAGCGCTCGATCCAGGCGCCGTCTGCCACGCCGTTGACGTCGACCGCCCTGCCAGAGATCCCGGCCGCATCGACGAAATAGGGCGTCGCCGGAGCGCCGTCGCCAGGGACCGGCGGTACGGGTCGCCCCCAGCCGTGGTGATCGCCCGCCAGCACCATGATCAACTCGGGGTCGAGGCCGTCCGCGAGGACGAGTGTGCTGGAAGCCAGCGCGTCGGACAGGACCGCGACCGAGTCGACCTCATGTCGCTGGCGAGGCGGCAGCCCCGAGCCGAGCATGGCAATCCGATGCATGCGCGGATCGTTCGTCCCGAACTCGCTCTTGGCGATCGGATCGAGACCCGCGGCCCGCACGCCGCCTCGGTAGTAGCCCTGGGTCCGGGGATCGGCCTTGCCGTGATCGTGGACGCGCGCCGCCACGAGCAGTGCGTCCGCGATCGCGCGCGGGACTCCGAGCTGCGTGACGTACAGCGACAGCTGGCGGCAGACGGCACGGGCGTGTGCGTCGAGCGTGGGTGGGGACCCGTCTCCGGGACGCTCGTCTCGCTCGCGCCGCCGGTCGGGGATTGGAACGAGCACCCAGGCCGTGTCGAGCGGGCGGCCGACGGCAGTCGGAAATGCCTCGTACGCCGGGCTCTCGTCGTCCTCCTCGTCCTCGTCCCAGTCGTCCTCGAGGTCGACCTCGTCGACCTCCGCGGCATCGTCGGCGTCGAGGGGGCCGATCCGACGGAGCCCGAGACGGTGACCGGACTGCTGGAGCGCCGCCGAGGCGAGAGCCGCCAGGCCAGGATGGGCAGGAAGCGCCTTGCTGAGCGTGTCGACCAGCGACGCGACCGCGGCGGCTGGCTCCTCCGGCCCTCGCGCCTTTGCGACTTTGAGGTCGGCGCGGCCACATGCAGCGACGACCCTTCTCCAGGTCCGCTCGCGCAGCTCCCCGCTCCCGGCGATCGCCAGCGCCTCCGGCGTGAGACGCACCGGGGCGGGTCTCCCAACCGGTGCCAGATCCGCAGCGACGTCCGAGCGCGGGAACGTCTCGAACCCGGTCGAACGCTCCCCCCGCCCCGGCAGCACGATCACGTCGCCGGGCCGGATCGCTCGCACGCCGATCGTCCCGGCGGCTCCCGCGACGTGCGCGCCCGTCAGCAGCTCGTCGCCTCGCAGCACGATGAAGGGGATCTTCGCGGGATCGTGCGTCGGATCGGGACTCGCCAGCGCCGCGGTCTCCTCCCCCACGTCGGCGTCCGCGAACGCGAGCTTGCTGGCGCTGGCCGCCGCCCGGTCGCCGAACGACTCGGCCGCGACCAGCGCGCGTGCCGCGTTGACCGTCAGCGTCAGCAGTTCCTCGGCCCGCGGCGGCGTGAGTGCGAGGAGCATGGCGCGGTAGTCGTCGGCGGCCTCGTCAACCAGCTCCGGTCGCAGGTCGGCACGCCAGCAGACGCTGACGTCGGCGCTCGGGATCGACTCCGCGCCGCGCCAGAAGACCTCGACGTCGGGCTCCTGCCAGGCGCCCGCGCCACGGACGTTCTGGGAGAGAACGCCGACGAGCTCCGGGCTGAGCAGCGGCGCTCCGCGTGGACGCGAGGGCGCCGGCAGCGGCTCGCCCTCGGCCAGCGCTGCGACGGAGACGTCGATCGTGCCGTCCGGCTGCTGCCGGCGCCCCAGCCATTCCCACGCTGCCAGCTCGTCGTCTCGGTAGAGCCAGCGGTCGGGGTCGCGGACGATCGTCGCGCTGCCGGCACGTCTGCCGCGGCGATTCAGCCGGCCGAGCCGTTGGACCAGCGCGGTTCCCGACGCCGACTCCGTCACCATCGCCTCGACGTCGGCGTCGAGCCCGACCTCGAACGTCTGCGTCGCGACGACGACGAGCCGTCTCCCGGGCTTTCCCGGGTCGAACAGCCGCAGCCCGTCCCCGTCGAGGAAGGCGGCGCGATCGTGCGGCCGCTGGGGACCGATGAGCAGCCCGCAGGCGATCTCCTCGTCCTTTCTCAGCGCCGCCACGACCTGTCTGTGCACGTCGAGCGCGCAGCGGACCGTGTTCACCACGCACGCGACCGAGTCGGCGCCGCCGGCGACCTGCGCCAGGGTCGCGTCGACCAGCGCGGCGACACACTCGCGGTCGGTCGGCCCCGCCGGCTCGACCAATGTCGCCCGCTTGACGCCGTGCAGCCGTTCGCGCAGCCGAGGCTCAGCGCGATCGTCGTCCTCGAGCGACACGACAGCGGTGAGCTCGGCCTGCTTCGTCGGTGTCGCCGTGATCACGATCGCGCTCAGCGGCGGGACCGCGAAGCCCGCCTCGGCCGTGGCCCGAGCCTCGCGGACGCGCTCCACGGTCTGCCGGAAGGGCTCGGCGAGATGCGCCTCGTCGAGGCAGATCGTCGTGTCGGCGCCCGCCAGCCCCGCGGCGACCACGCGGGAGCGCTCGGACACGCCGTAGCCGCGGAACAGCATGCGCGACGCGATCTGCGCCACGGTGCTGGTGATGATCTGGGGCTGGAGCGAACCGTGAAGTCGCTGGTCGCGTTCGGCCCCGCCGCGCCAGCGCGTGGCCACAAGCGGCGGCGCGCCGTCGCCGGCCAGGCGCGCGAGCCGCAGGGCGAGGCCGTGGAGCACGTCGTGCTCGTCCTCGCGGGCGACGGCGAGCAGCTCCGCGAGGCGCTCGGCGTGCGCGTGCACCTCGTCGACGAGGATCCGGCGGTCGATCGCCCACACGATCCGCACGCCCACCGTCCGTTCGGTCGCCGCCCGCTCCGCCTGCGACGCGAGCGCCCAGACGAGCGCGTCGACCGTCGTCGTCTTGCCGGCGCCAGTGGGGACGGCGATCACGCTCGGCAGGACGCCGGCGGCGCAGCGCGCCGTGAGGCGCTCCTGCCAGGGGTATGGCCGATGTCCGTGAACCTCGTGGAAGAACTCCGTGAAATTGATCATGCGGCCCGTGCCTCGTCGGCGGGCGTAGGCGCCGGCACGCAGAGGCCGAGACCGAAGTGACGGGCGCGGCCGAGCAGCACGGGTCCGACGACGGGCTCGGGAAATGTGATCCGAAGATGATCGGCAGGTCCCTGCAGCGGACCACGCCACGACTCCGGCACGTCCCGGACCGCGACGATCCGGTCGGCCCCGCCCCGCACGCCGGCGCTGCGCAGCACCGCGACCTCCTCGGGCACCGGCAATCCGACGTGGGCGCAGTCGGCGGTCACCTGCCGCAGGAGCCCGTCGAGGCCACCCTTGCGCCAGCGGGAGTGGACGACCGGGGTCACGGTCACCCAAGTGCGCGACGGGCGCCGGTAGGAGCTCTCGCGCAGCGTCCTTCTCTGCGCGTCCCCGGCATTCACCACCGCGAGCTGGACGCGCCCCGCACCGGGAATCCGGACGTAGCGCTCTGCTTCGCCACCTCCGTCGAGCAGCCGGTGCAGTCCCTGCTCTACGCGAGACCGCTGCTCGGCGACATCCGCGACGCGCTGCCGATGCGGGAGCACGATCGCGACGCCGAGCACGTCGCCGTTGCCATGCGGCGCCCCGACGTACGGCAGCGGAACGATCGCGCAGTGCGGGTCGCCTCCACGCGCGGTAAGGATCGCCGGCGCCTCGTCGGGGGTGCCGGCCTCGCCGAAGCAGCCGAGGAGCGCGACCCGGACCGCACGGGCGAGCAGGTAGGCCGCCGGCGCCTTCGGGACCATCTCGCTGTGGGTCCGGTCGATCGCCAGGACGATCATCTCGCCCCACCAGTGGGGGTCGCACGTCGCGGTTGCGGGCGTGCGGCCGGGGCCCGGAGGCGCGTAGCGGATCCCCTCGCCGATCGCGATCTGCGGGATCAGCCCGGTCGGCCTGACCTTGAGGCCGTCGCTCCGTCGCGCCGCCTCGCGCGAGTCGAAGTCGGCGATCGTCCGCTCGTCGGGAACCCGCACGACGACGGCACCGGCGATGCGGTCCGCCGGGATGGGCGTCCACGGCGCGGCGTCGGCGTCGGCCGGGAGATCGGTCGCGACATCGACCAACGCGGGCGAGCGCGACGTCCCGACGAACGTGACGTCGGAGGCGAGCAGGGCGAGCCGCTCGACTTCGGCGTCGCTCAGCACGAGGTCGGGCCAGACGAGGTGGACGCGCCGGTCGCCGACCGCCACCCCGGCCTTGCTGACCTCGGCACGCTCGCGGCCGAGGTTGCGGGGAGAGAGCGCTCTGCCGATGTAGTTGCGGGGCGCCCAGCGCGTCGCGCCGCGCAGCCGCGTGACTTCGCCGGCCTCCGCGGGGTCGCCGACGGCGATGCTCTCCGGCGCGAAGATCAGCGGAGCCGGCGCTTCGCAAAGGCGCTGCAGGAGCTCCCGCTCAGGCGCGGGGTCGACGCCGTGCCGCCCGTGCGCGGCAGCCAGCAGCGCGCCGATCAGGCGAAGCGGATTCGGCGGCCATTCCGGCTCCGCGGACGACGACCCCGACTGCGCGTGGTAGACGCCCAGCGGGAAGCCGAGTGTGATGCGCAGCATCGGCGCGGCTCACTCGGCCTTCGCGGTCGCCGCGGCGATCGCGTTGTCGACGAGACCGTTCAGCGCAGACCCGGCCTTCAATTGGACGCTGCGATCTCTCACACCGACGCGCGCGGCGGCATCCTCGAAGAGCTTCCGCGCCTCGTCGGTGCTGAGCGAGAACGACTCGCGTCTGCCCCGCGCGCCGACGAGGTCGAAGCGCATGTCGTCCTGCGCGACGAGCGCGCAGCGGGAGCGAAGGTCCCAGCCGGCGTCGGCGCGAAGCGTCAACGCGTAGAGGCCGAGCGCGGCCAGGAGGACGCGGGCCTCGGTCGCGTCGTAGCGGGCGAATCCAAGGCGCCGGAGCGCGGCAAAGGAAAGGAAGCCGAGGTAGCGCGCCTCCGTGATCGAGACGCCGCCACGGAAGCCGTCTGGCGTCTTGTCGTCGCCTCTTCTGGCCCGCTCGACCCGCTCGGCGTCGTAGGGGATCTGCTGCTGCGGCGGGATCGAACTGAGGCCCTGCTCGGAGAGTCTCTTCGCGCCTCTCGGGAGCCCGCTGGCCTCGCCGAGATTGAGCGGGTCTCTGCGTGCAGCGGACTGCGCCTGCTCGATCGGGTCGAGCCCGATCAGAGTCGTCGTCAGGCTGCGGCCGATCCGGACCTGCCCGTGCGGACCTCTGCGGTGCGAGTCCCAGACGCCGAACAGGAGGTCGTGGGCCGAGGTCTCGAGAAGCGGGTCGAGCGCCGCAGCGTACGCGAGCGACAGCTCGTGGCCGCGCTCACTATCCTCGAATCTCCCAGCATCCGCGTCCTCCGCAGCGGAGTTCCTAAGCCAGGCGTCAAATTGACGATGCGGCGTCTCGAGCGTCGTGATCGTGATCGGCTCGCCGACGGCCGGCTCGACGGTCGTGCTCGACACCGGCAGCGGGTAGCGACCCGCGCGATGCAACTCGAGCAGCACCTCCTCGAGCCGATTCGCCGCCGAGCCGACGCTGTCAAGCTCGATCGCGTTGCGCTGCTCGCCGTCCACGTATCGCGCGTGGATCTCGTAGCGACCCTCTGCCGTCGGCGCATTGACGGGGAGTCCGGCCGCCGCCACCAGGTCCTGACGGATCTCGATGCCCGACGGACGGGCCGCCGACGGCTCGCTAGCAAGCCCCTCGCGCAGCGCTGACAGCAGGTCGACGGTCATCGATTCTCCCTTGGGTGGTGGCGGCAACGCCGTGCGAGTTCGCGCGGCAAGACAATATAAACAGCACGATTTTCATGGCGATAGGATCGAGCCCACGTATGAGGTGGAGAGGCCGGGAGGCGAACCTCCCGGCCGAGTTCGTCCGCTCAGTCGGACCCACGGCGTCCATCGAGTACCTTCAACGAGGCCGGAGCGCATATGCACCCCGGTGGTGTGTCGCCGGTCCTCTTACAGAGATCCTCCCTTATGCGCCTTCTATTCTATGGAGGCGGTTGGACCGTCCTTCATTCGATCCGACTGCTTGCCATGCCACGCCAGGCTACTTGAGCACCGCGGATCTGGCAACCGCCCAACCGACCATCCACCCGAAGACCTTCGGAGATCCTGCCGAGGGCGGAGAGACGGCCCACATCGGTCGCGTCGCCTCCGAGATCGCTTCGCTGGCGCGCAGCTGAGGAGGAGCGCGACCCCGCGTCGCTGCTGGGCGTCGAGGGAACCGGGGCGCGGCTGTACGTCGAGCGCTTCGGCGGACTGCTGCGCGGCGAGGAAGCCGCGACCTTCGCCTTCGACGAGCGCAATCGCCGCCCGCCGAGAGACCCGGTCAACGCCTTGTTGTCGTTCGTCTACGCGATGCTGGCGAAGGACGCCGTCACTGCGTTGCTCGCAGCCGGGCTCGACCCATACGTCGGGCTCTTCCATCGATCCGGCTTCGGGAGACCCGCCCTGGCGCTCGACCTGATGGAGGAGATCCGACCGCTCGTCGGCGACTCCACCGTCCTGATGGCGATCAACAACGGCGAGGTCGGCCAGCGCGACTTCACGAGACGATCCGGCGGAGTCGCACTGACCAAGGAAGGGCCGCGGAAGGTCATCGGCGCATACGAACGGCGGGTCAGAACGGAGCCCACACACCCGCTCTTCGGGTACAAGACAACGTACCGCCGAGCGCTCGAGATCCAGGCGCGGCTGCTTGCCGCCGTTCTGGTCGGAACCGTTCCCGCATATCGCTCCTTGACAACTCGATAGGCCGGGGGCCGTGGCCGACCGAACGCGTTACCTCCTCGCGTACGACATCCGTGATCAGCGGCGACTTCGTCGTGTCCATCGGGTCGCGACCGACTTCGGCGAGCCGCTGCAGTACTCGCTGTTCGTCTGCGACCTCACTCAGGTGGAGCTGTCACGGTTCAAGAGCGCGTTGCTGGACGAGATGAAGACGACCGAGGACAGCGTGAGCATCTTCGATCTGGGCGCGCCGGCCGGTCGTGGAGTGAAGTGCATCGAGTTCATCGGCCGCCGGCGCAAGCTGCCGACCGATGAGCCTGCGATCTGGTGACGCGAGAGGTCAGGTGGCGTCCCGATCCCCGGGCGGCGCTCGCACGGATGAAGTGCCTGCAAAGCGGCCGGATCGCGATTGAGTAGGCGTGAGACCGCCATCCCCGCGCCGGGTCATGAAGGACACCTCTCGCGATAGCATCGAAAAGTGCTGCAAAGCGGCTGCGTATTTCGCGAGCCCTCACCGAGGTCTCTGGACCTCGGCTCCGTTGAAGCGCGGCGCGTCGCGTTCTTGAAGGCGGTGTACTGCGCTCACCGAGGTCTCTGGACCTCGGCTCCGTTGAAGCGTGGCCAGTAGTTCGAACCCGCAGTGAGGGCACCGCCTCACTGAGGTCTCTGGACCTCGGCTCCGTTGAAGCAGGCGGGACAGGTCGAACTCGGTGCTGCCGTCGCGCTCACCGAGGTCTCTGGACCTCGGCTCCGTTGAAGCGTGGCGCCGTACTCGGTGTCGAGATTCAGCACGCCGCTCACCGAGGTCTCTGGACCTCGGCTCCGTTGAAGCATCACGGCCCGCGGGACGGTTCGTAGGCGGCCCGTTCTCACCGAGGTCTCTGGACCTCGGCTCCGTTGAAGCACGATTGCTGGTAGCGCGATCACTCTTTCGCAGGCGGCTCACCGAGGTCTCTGGACCTCGGCTCCGTTGAAGCGGAGGGTCCACATGTCGAAGTCCACGAAGTCCCCGACTCACCGAGGTCTCTGGACCTCGGCTCCGTTGAAGCCCGAGCAGCCGCGTGCGCATCTCCTCTCGCCCCTCAGCACTCACCGAGGTCTCTGGACCTCGGCTCCGTTGGAGCACCGAGGTGCACGAACTCCACGGCTTCGTGCTGGTCCTCACCGAGGTCTCTGGACCTCGGCTCCGTTGAAGCTGGAATCAGCCGCTTGGAAACGACCAGCAGGCGTGGACTCACCGAGGTCTCTGGACCTCGGCTCCGTTGAAGCTTGACGACCACGTCGGGGTAGGCGAGCTGGACGACTCACCGAGGTCTCTGGACCTCGGCTCCGTTGAAGCGCCGCCAACGATTCGCTGGGCGCGTCGATTATCGGACTCACCGAGGTCTCTGGACCTCGGCTCCGTTGAAGCGACCGCCGGCCATGCGACGGGATCGCGCTCGACGCCACTCACCGAGGTCTCTGGACCTCGGCTCCGTTGAAGCATCGCGGACGAGCGCCAGGCAGTCCGCGGGGTCTTGCTCACCGAGGTCTCTGGACCTCGGCTCCGTTGAAGCTCCGGCAGCCGGCCGGGCCGCTCGCGGATGATCACCTCACCGAGGTCTCTGGACCTCGGCTCCGTTGAAGCTGACGAAAAGCGACAGCACATGACACCCGATGACCGGTCTCACCGAGGTCTCTGGACCTCGGCTCCGTTGAAGCCTGCGGCCGATGGGCCGGTTCGAGGACTTCACCGCAACTCACCGAGGTCTCTGGACCTCGGCTCCGTTGAAGCAGCAGGAACCGGCAGTCAACGCGGTCCACAATGTCGGCTCACCGAGGTCTCTGGACCTCGGCTCCGTTGAAGCGCCGCCACACAGCTCGCGCTGAACAGCGTCGGCACCCTCACCGAGGTCTCTGGACCTCGGCTCCGTTGAAGCACCCGCCCTGACGGCGAGCCTGCGTGAGGCGCAACTCTCACCGAGGTCTCTGGACCTCGGCTCCGTTGAAGCCCGCAGACGCTGACTGTGAGCCGCCGGTCGGCGGCGCTCACCGAGGTCTCTGGACCTCGGCTCCGTTGAAGCGGACACCTTCGAGGTCGACCTGCGCGATCGCGGTCGGCTCACCGAGTTCTCTGGACCTCGGCTCCGTTGAAGCTCCATCTGGCGACGGCTGACCGTGCGGACGCGCTTGCCTCACCGAGGTCTCTGGACCTCGGCTCCGTTGAAGCGGCGGTGGCCCGCTCGGCCCTCTCCCGGTAGGCACCTCACCGAGGTCTCTGGACCTCGGCTCCGTTGAAGCAGTACGGACACCGGGGCGCCCCCTACTCGGCGGTCGCTCACCGAGGTCTCTGGACCTCGGCTCCGTTGAAGCTACACGCTCGCGAACCTCCGGCGGCTGTGGAACGGTCTCACCGAGGTCTCTGGACCTCGGCTCCGTTGAAGCACGTCCTTCACGCTCGGCCCGTCGATCGCGCCGCCTCACCGAGGTCTCTGGACCTCGGCTCCGTTGAAGCGCAAGCACTTCGGCATCAGCTGGCGGCAGTACCAGCCTCACCGAGGTCTCTGGACCTCGGCTCCGTTGAAGCCCCGTCACCTACCCGTTCCGCAAGCTCTCCGGGCTCTCACCGAGGTCTCTGGACCTCGGCTCCGTTGAAGCGAGACGTACAGCGGCGACTTGACGTCCCACCGTCTCCTCACCGAGGTCTCTGGACCTCGGCTCCGTTGAAGCGCGGAGGTCTGTGACTGCAATGCGCTCGCGCGACCTCACCGAGGTCTCTGGACCTCGGCTCCGTTGAAGCGGCAGATGGCTGAACCTGCTTCACGGCAACACCGTCACTACCGAGGTCTCTGGACCTCGGCTCCGTTGAAGCATCGTCTCGCCCCCGTCACAGGGGTCAACGGACTCAGCTCACCGAGGTCTTTGGACCTCGGCTCCGTTGAAGCACGCCGTCCCAGGACCCCGAGGACGACCCGTTCCCGCCTCAGCGAGGTCTCTGGACCTCGGCTCCGTTGAAGCTAGGCATTGATCACGTCGTTGACTCGGTCGATGATCCCTCACCGAGGTCTCTGGACCTCGGCTCCGTTGAAGCAGGCCGCCGAGGATGAGCCGCAGTCGCGGTCGGCCCTCACCGAGGTCTCTGGACCTCGGCTCCGTTGAAGCACATCCAGAAGGTTGGGGATCCGACGATCCTCACCTACTCACCGAGGTCTCTGGACCTCGGCTCCGTTGAAGCACGATGCCGCCGTAGGCCGAGGTGAGAGCCAATCTCTCACCGAGGTCTCTGGACCTCGGCTCCGTTCAAGCGGGGTCGGGACGCGGGTCATGCGGCACGCTCCAGACTCACCGAGGTCTCTGGACCTCGGCTCCGTTGAAGCCTCAAGACCGTCTTCGCGACCGGAGTCGAGGAGCGCTACTCACCGAGGTCTCTGGACCTCGGCTCCGTTGAAGCAGAGACCCGCGCTACGGCGAGTTCGACATCACGTCCGCCATGGTCTCACCGAGGTCTCTGGACCTCGGCTCCGTTGAAGCAAGGGCGCACGCGGCTGCCGGACGGGTGGACTGCTCACCGAGGTCTCTGGACCTCGGCTCCGTTGAAGCCACGCGCCCACCGTGAGGCCCTTGATCGCGTTCCATCTCACCGAGGTCTCTGGACCTCGGCTCCGTTGAAGCGAGACGGGGGCGGCGCCGAACCCGGCCGACCATCCGGTCTCACCGAGGTCTCTGGACCTCGGCTCCGTTGAAGCTGGAGGACTCTGGTCGCTCTCGCGGCCGAGCTGCCCCTCACCGAGGTCTCTGGACCTCGGCTCCGTTGAAGCGAGCCGTTCGGATTGAACTCCCTGATCAACGGCGGACTCACCGAGGTCTCTGGACCTCGGCTCCGTTGAAGCCAGCGGCCTCACCATGCGATAGGAGCCTAATGTCGGAACTCACCGAGGTCTCTGGACCCCGGCTCCGTTGAAGCGTGTGCAACATCGCGACGCGGCAGGCCGGCTCGTGGCTCTCACCGAGGTCTCTGGACCTCGGCTCCGTTGAAGCAGGTGCAGGCGGGCGCCCATCGCCAGCCGGTTCGCTCACCGAGGTCTCTGGACCTCGGCTCCGTTGAAGCGCCACGAACCGAGTCGCGCGGCCGATCTCGTCCTCCCTCACCGAGGTTTCTGGACCTCGGCTCCGTTGAAGCAGGATCACGACGCCCTCGGCAGTCTCAAGAGGTTCGTCTCACCGAGGTCTCTGGACTCGGCTCCGTTGAAGCGGGGTGCAAACGGGATGCGTCCCTCGGCGTCTCGCTCACCGAGGTCTCTGGACCTCGGCTCCGTTGAAGCACTTCGCTGCCGAGCACCGCCTTGCGGAAGGCGTTCTCACCGAGGTCTCTGGACCTCGGCTCCGTTGAAGCCAGGCGGAGGAAGTCCTGTTCGGTGCGGGTCGGCTCCTCACCGAGGTCTCTGGACCTCGGCTCCGTTGAAGCGCGGCGTTCGTCGGGCTCGTGCACAAGGCGGGCACTCACCGAGGTCTCCGGCCCTCGGCTCGTTGACCCCCCCATCCTCACCGCGCTAAACGAGGTCTTCGGACCTCGACTCCGTTGAAGCGCCGAGCTGACGCTCGCGCAGACCAACCCCGCGAACTCTCACGAGGTCTCCGGTCCTCGGCTCCGTTGAAGCACATGCAACCACCCGGTGCCCCGCGAAGGCGCCGCGAGCGCACCGAGGCGCTCCACACCTCGGCTCCCTTGAAGCCCGGCCCCGACAGGGCAGAGCGCCCTCTCTACCGGCCACCCGGCAGCAGGTCGATCGACGGCGCGCGGTCGCCGAAGCGGACGGTCGCGACGGCGTCGGGCAGCACGTGCACCGGGGCGAGGGCGCGGAAGCGAAGGAGCTCGTAGGACGACGTATGGATGTGCTGCACGAGCGTGAAGCCGGGCACAGCGGAGCCGACCACGGGCGGGATGTGCGGCGTGTCGCCCTGGGTGCCGCCGGTCGCTACGGCCACGACATCGACCTCCCGGATGGTGGCGCCCGTGTAGTAGGACATCGGGCGCAGGGCCCGCCGATAGACGGCGAGCGGCTGCTCACCCGATCCGATCACGGCGCGCGCGAACGGCGTCGTGCCGAGCGCCTTCGCGACGCCCTTCCAGTCGGCCCGCTGGTAGGCCTTGTCGAGCGGGACCGCGATCACGATCACGAGGGACACGGCGCACAGCCCCGCTGCCAGCGCGGCCCCCAGTAGGGGTCGGCGGCTGGCGCCGTACGCCACCCCGAGGGCGACGAGCAACGGCACGAGCGCGGGGACGAGGTTGCGCGCGTTGAGGTAGTCGGCTCCGACGACCGCCGCGAGCAGCGGCAGCACGAGACCGATCGCGGCGATCGCGGCGACGCCGGCCGCGCGACGGCGCACGCCCGGGTCGGTCTCCCGCACCAGCAGCCAGGCGCCGCCGAGGACGAGCAGGCCGGCCAGCAGCCCGAGCGGCAGCTGCAGCGGACCGCGGTAGCCCAACAGGAACTGCTTCGGCACCTGCAGCAGCCGCACCGCGATCGATCCGCTCGAGATGTCGTAGGGGTTGCCGCGCTGGGCCAGCAGCATCGGGAGCAGTGCGGCGCAGAGCACCAGGAGCGCTCCGACGGCGGCGATCACCGCTCGGCGGCGCGGATGGCGCCACAGCAGCCACGCTCCCTGCGGGAGCAGCACGAAAGCGGCGAAGTAGTGCGTCGTGAGCGCCAGGCCGGACGCGAGCGTCCACCACCCCAGCAGGCGCGGCCGCTCGTCGTCGAGGCAGCGCAGGAACAGCAGCAGGCCGAGCGCGCTCCACAGCACGACGAGCGCGTAGCTGCGCGCCTCCTGTGAGAGCCAGACCAGCAGCGGGTTGACCGCGACGAGCGCGCCCACGGCGAACGCCGCGCGAGCACCGGCGAGCTGTCGGCCGAGCGCATAGGCGACCGGCACCGTCAGGACGCCAGCCAGCGCGGAGAGCGAGCGTAGGCCGAACGGGCCGCTGCCGAACACGCGCGTCCAGCCCCATTCGAGCACGTAGAAGAGCGGCGGATTGCTCTCCTTGTGCGGCAGCTGCTGGAGCATGTCCCACAGCCCCAGCCGGACGATGTCGTGCGTCGCCGCCTCGTCGAACCAGAGGCTCTGCGTCGTCAGGGTCGCGAAGCGCAACGCGACCGCCAGCAGCAGCAGCGCGCCCAGGGGCAGCCAGGGAGAGCCCGGCGCCCGACGGTCGCCCACCTGGCGTCAGCCCTCGACGGTCGCGTACACCTCGTCGAGCAACGCGGTCCGATCGCCGAGCTCGAAGTGCTCGGCCAGGTAGCGGTCCGTCTCGTCTCGCGCGGTGCCGCTCAGGGCCATGTCGAGCGCGACGAGGCGGGCGCCCTCGTCGTCGCCGTCGGCCTCGGCGGTCGCCGAGGTCCCCGCGCTCGCCGCGCTCCCCGGCGCGTCGGGATCGGGCACGAGCTCATCCGCGAAGGCGTGGGAGGGGTGGGCGGTCGCGCCGCCGGGCGCTTCGGGGTCCTCGACCGCGACGCGGGCCTCCCGGCCTGTGGCGGCGCGGGCGGCGACCGGCTCCTCCCGCTCGAAGCGCGGCCGGCCGGCGACCGACGCCAGCTCGCCGAGGTTGCCCTCGAGCAGCTGCAGGTCGGCGTTGACGCGGTTCGCGCCGGTGCGCAGCGCGTCCAGCAGCGAGTCGAGCTCGCCCTGCATCGCGTCGACGCGTTGGAGCATCGCGCTCGTCGCCTCGGCGACCTTGCCGACGTAGTCGTGTGCGCGCTGGTCGGCCTCCTCCTTCACGCGCCGGCTCTCGGCGCTCGCGTCGTCGCGGATCTCCCGCGCCTCCGCGTCCGCCTGGCGCGTGATCTCCTCGGCGCTCGCCTCGGCCGCCGCGATCACCGCGCGGACCTGCTCGCTCGTGGTCGTCGCGACCGTCTCGCTGCGCTGGCGGGCGGAGCGCTTGAGCAGATCGACCTCGTCGGCCAGCGCACCCAGGTGACCGTCCACGGCCTCGGGGTCGTACCCGCGGCGGCCGATGGGGAAGTCCTTCTTCTCGATGCTCTGGCGGTCGAGGGCCACGGATTGCATACCTCCGTCGGGAGTGGAAACGGCGAAGCGAAGCGTAGCGTCAGGGCAGGCGCACCGACGCGCCCTCCCGCACGACCAGGCCGTCGCGCTCCAGCCCCGCCAGCGCGCGCTCCAGGCGGACCGGCTCGAATCCGTCCGGCACCGCCTCGCCGGCCGCCAGCGCGGCGACGATCCGGCCGCGCACGAAGCGGTCGCTGTCCTCGAACCGGATCCGCACGGAGGTCCGGCCGACGCCTCGTGCGCGGCCGCTCGCGGCGACCGCCGGACGGCCGCGGGAGCGGCAGGTCGCCGCCGGGCAGGCGTCGCAGAGCGGCGCGCGCGGGCCGCAGACGGTCGCGCCGAGCTCCATCATCGCCTGATTCCAGTCGGCCGCACGGCCCGGCGCGAGCAGCGCGGCGGCGCGCTGCTCCAGTTGCGCCGGCGTCCGCTCGCGGCGGTCGAGCCGTGCGATCACGCGTCGCACGTTCGTGTCGACGGCGGCGACCTCGAGGCCGAACGCGAACGAGGCGACGGCAGCGGCGGTGTACGGGCCGATCCCCGGGAGCAGCCGCAATCCCGCCACGTCACGCGGCCAGCCGTCGCGCGCGACGATGCGGGCCGCCGCCTGCAGCGCGAGCGCGCGGCGGTTGTAGCCGAGGCCGCTCCACAGCCGCAGCACGTCGGCGGCCGGCGCGGACGCGAGCGCGGCCTCGTCGGGGAAGCGCGCGAGGAACGTCTCGTAGTAGGGCACGACGCGGGCGACCTGCGTCTGCTGGAGCATCACCTCGGAGACGAGGATCCGGTACGGATCGCGCGTGCGACGCCACGGCAGGTCGCGGCGCCGCTCGCCGTACCAGGCGAGGATCGCCTCACGGTCGACGGCGGGGCTGGCGGCGGACATCCGCCGCCACCGTAGCGGACGTGGACGTCAGCCTTCATCCGACAGCGCGCCGACCTCCTCCGGCGGGGCGGCGGCGGTCTCGACCATCCGATCGACCGAGGAGAGCTGCAGCACCCGGTCGATCGAGGTGCCGTCGGTCCGCAGCACGACCAGCCGCCGGCCGGCGCGCCGCGCGCGCTGATGGGCGCCGAGCAGCTCGCCGATCCCGCTCGAGTCCATGAACGTCACCCGGCGCAGGTCGACGACCAGCGTCCGCGCCTCGTCCTCGACGCCGGCGAGGCGCTCGCGGAACTGCGGCGCCGTCTCGAGGTCGAGCTCGCCCTGCAGCGCGAGCGAGAGTTGCTCGTCGTGGCGGTCGACCTCCATCGCCAGGCGCGAGGACCCCTGCCGGACGGCCGCCGGCAGGGGCGCCTCGAGCTCGGGCGCGACGCGCGGCAGCCACCCGAGCCACGAGGGCAGGTACCAGTTCCAGTGACCGAGCAGCTTCATGCTCGCGGGCAGCAGAACTGCGCGGACGATCGTCGCGTCGATCAGCACGGCGACCGACAGCCCGATCCCCATCTGCTTGAAGTCGATCGAGCTGAGCGTCGCGAAGACCGCGAACACGCCGACCATCACGACGGCGGCACTCGTAACGACGCCGGCCGTCGCCCTGATCCCGTGCGAGACCGCCGCCTCGGTGCTCATGCCGCGGTCGTATCCCTCGCGCACGCGGCTCAGGATGAACACGTGGTAGTCCATCGAGAGCCCGAACAGGATCACGAACAGGAACAGCGGCAGCCACGAGGTGATGCCGCCCATCGACCTGAATCCGAGCAGCGACTCGAAGTGGCCGTCCTGGAAGATCCACACGAGCACGCCGTAGGCGGCGCCGACCGAGAGCAGGTTGAGGGCGATCGCCTTCGCGGGGATGACGATCGAGCGGAACGTCACGAGGAGCAGCAGGAAGGCGAGCGACAGCACGAACGCGAAGACCCACGGCGCGCGGGCCTTCATCAGCTCGTTGAAGTCGAACGAGTTGGCGGTCAGTCCCGTCACCGGGGCCTCCGCGCCCGGCACGCGCCCGAGGGTTTGCGGGATGATGTCGTTGCGCAGCGCCTTCAGCGCGCTGTTGGAGCGCTCGTCGGTGCCGTTGCCGACCAGCGGGATGCTGATCCGGGCGACCGTTCCGTCTCCGCTGTCGATGACCGTGACCGGCTCGCGCATCAGGCCCGTCGCGACGGCTCGCGCGCGCAGCTGCTGGATCGCGGCAGCGACCTCCGGCGTCCTCACGTTCGGCGCCTTGAGCGCGATCAGCGCCGAGATCGGCTGGCCGGGGAACGCCTTCTGGATGCGGTCGTAGGTCTGCATCACCGGCAGGTCACGCGGAAGCCCCTGCACGCCGGAGTTGACCGTGTGCATGTGCAGCGTCGGCAGCGCGAGAACCAGGAGCAGCGCGCCGGCCGTCACGACCGAGAGGACCGGATGGCGCAGCACCCGTCCGACGATCGCCGCCCAGAAGCCGGACTCGGCGCCATGCCTGTGGAGGCTGTGGAGGAACGGCACACGGCCCTTGTTCACCTTGTCCCCGAGCAGCGACAGGAGCGCCGGGAGGACGGTGACGGAGCCGATCACGGCGGCCGCGACGACCATGATCGTGCCGGTGGCGAACGACTGGAACGTCGCGTTGCCGGTCACATACATGCCGGCCATCGCGAGCATCACCGTGCAGCCGGAGACGAGCACGGCGCGCCCGGAGGTCGCCGCGGCGAGGTCGAGCGCGGCCTCCTTCCCACGACCGGCCGCGCGCTCGTCGCGTTCGCGCCGGATGTAGAAGAGCGAGTAGTCGACGCCGACCGCGAGCCCGACGAGCAGGATCACGGAGGAGATCGCCTCGTCGACCGGGAACGCCTGGCTCAGCGGCGCCAGCAGGCCGAGCGTGATCGCCACCGCCGAGAGCCCGAGCAACAGCGGAATTCCCGCCGCGACAAGCGCTCCGAACGCGATCAGGAGGATCACGAGCGTGATCGGCAGCGACAGGAATTCGGCCTTACGGAAGTCGTCCTGGAACGCCTTCGAAAGCGCCTTGTTCGCGCTCGCGTCGCCGAACTCCTCGATCCGTAGCCGCGGGTGGGCGCGATCGAGTTGCGCGACCGCGTCGAGGATCGGCCCGACGCGGTCCTTCGCCCGGTCCTCGTCGCCCCTGATGTCGAACTGGACGAGCGCGGAGCGCTGCTCGCGCGAGATCTGCGCGCGGTTCTCGGGCGCCAGCGGCGACTGGATGTTCGTGACGGTCGGGAACTCGCGCAGGCGCACCACGACCTCCCGAATCGCGGCCCGGAACGCCGGATCGCTCGCCGTCAGGCCGGCGGCCTGCGACTGGATCAGCACCTCCTCGCTCGCGAGCTTGTTGAAGCCGGCGTCGGCGAGGATCTGATCGGCATGGCGGGACTGACCACTGCCGAGGTCCTCGTGCGCGAGGTGCTTCGTTCCGACGGCGCTGCCGATGAAGAGGCTGGCGATCACGAGCGCGAGCCAGCCGAGGATCGCAATGCGGCGGTGCGCGGCACTCCAACGACCGGCGCGCTGGGCGAGGTTTGGGCGAGTGGACATTCCACCGTCCTTCCGAGGCTCAGTTCAGACGTTCGCGGTCGGTTGACCCTACTCTCGTGCCGCGGCGAGTAGGCGCCATATTCTTGCGTTCAGGCGAGATGGCAGCCCAGCCGGGTGGGCCGGGTCGCGCCTTCTGCGCGGCAGGCGCGCGAGGCGCTCTACGCCGGCGTCGTCGGAGCAGCAGCGCGCGCGTCGGCGACCGCGATGTCCAGCTCGCGCCGGAGGGTCTTCAGCTCGTCGCGCAGCTTCGCCGCGTACTCGAAGCGGAGCTCCTCGGCTGCCGCGAGCATCTCCTCCTCCACCTCGACGAGCGCCTTCTCGATCTCGGCCGGCTGCAGCTGCTTGCCGCCGTCGAGCTTCTGGCGCCGTCTGCGTCCCTTCGGGACCTTCGACTCGGCCTGCAGGAACTCGGCGATGTCGGAGATGCCCTTGACGATCGTCTCCGGCGTGATGCCGTGGTCCTCGTTGTATCTGACCTGGATCGCGCGGCGGCGGTCGGTCTCCTCGAGCGCGATCCGCATCGCCTTCGTCTCCTTGTCGGCGTACATCAGCACCTTGCCCTCGACGTTGCGGGCGGCCCGCCCGATCGTCTGGATCAGCGAGGTGGCGCCGCGCAGGAAGCCTTCCTTGTCGGCGTCGAGGATCGCCACGAGCGAGACCTCCGGCAGGTCGAGACCCTCGCGCAGCAGGTTGACGCCGACGAGCACGTCGTAGTCGCCGAGCCGCAGCTCGCGGATGATCTGGATCCGCTCGATCGTGTCGATCTCCGAGTGGAGGTAGCGGACCTTGAAGCCCATCTCGAGCAGGTAGCCGGTCAGGTCCTCCGACATCTTCTTCGTCAGCGTCGTCACCAGCGTCCGCTCGTCGCGGTCGACCCGCTCGCGGATCTCGTTCATCAGGTCGTCGATCTGGTCTCTCGTCTCGCGCACGTCGATGGCCGGGTCGATGATCCCGGTCGGCCGCACGATCTGCTCGACGATCCGCGGCGAGTGGGTCCGCTCATACTCGCCGGGCGTGGCCGAGACGAAGACGATCCGCGGCGTGATCGAGAGGAACTCGTCGAACGTCTGTGGCCGGTTGCCCATCGCGCTCGGCAGGCGGAAGCCGTAGTCGACGAGCGTCTGCTTGCGCGAGCGGTCGCCCTCGAACATGCCGCCGATCTGAGGCACCGTCTGGTGCGACTCGTCGATGAAGCAGACGAAGTCCTCGGGGAAGTAGTCGATCAGGCAGTACGGCCGCTCGCCCGGCTTGCGCTTGTCGAGGATCTGCGAGTAGTTCTCGACCCCGGAGCAGAAGCCCATCTCGCGCAGCATCTCCATGTCGTACTGCGTGCGCTGGCGCAGGCGGTGGGACTCGAGCAGCTTGCCCTCTCTCTCCAACTCGGCGCAGCGCTCGTTCAGCTCCCGCCCGATCTCCGCGACCGCGCCCTCGATGTGGCCTTCCTCGACGTTGTAGTGCGAGGCGGGCCAGACGGCGACGTGCTCGAGCCCCTCCTCGATCACCTCGCCGGTGAGCGGGTCGAAGTGGATCAGCTCCTCGATCTCGTCGCCGAACAGCGTCGCGCGGTAGGCGCTCTCGGCATAGGCCGGGAAGACCTCGAGCGTCTCGCCGCGCACGCGGAAGTTGCCGCGCGAGAGCACCTGGTCGTTGCGCGTGTACTGGATCGAGACGAGCTTGCGCAGCACCTCGTCGCGGTCGATCAGCTCGCCGCGTCTGAGGATCAGCATGTTGCGGTCGTAGGTCTCCGGCGAGCCGAGGCCGTAGATGCTCGAGACGGAGGCGACGACGATCACGTCGCGCCGGGCGAACAGCGCCGCCGTGGCGGCGTGACGCAGGCGCTCGATCTCCTGGTTGATCGCCGAGTCCTTCTCGATGTAGAGGTCGCGGCTCGGGACGTACGCCTCGGGCTGGTAGTAGTCGTAGTACGAGACGAAGTATTCGACCGCGTTGTCCGGGAAGTACGTGCGGAACTCGTTGCAGAGCTGCGCCGCCAGCGTCTTGTTGTGGGCGATGATCAGGGACGGTCGCTGGACCTGCTCGAACGTCGCGGCCATCGTCTTCGTCTTGCCCGTGCCGGTCGCGCCCAGCAGCGTCATCGCCCGCTCGTTCGCGTCGATGCCCTCCGCCAGCGAGCTGATCGCCTTCGGCTGGTCGGCAGTCGGTGCGTAGGTGGCGTCGAGACGAAAGGGCGGCATCTCCTCAAGGGTAGCGGCGGTCCCGGTCGAACAGACGTTCGACTGTGGCGGACAGTCTGGCGACGGCGTCGGCGAGGTCGTCGCGGTCGGCCTTCTGCTCCAGTGCGACGCGGATCGCCGCCATCTCGCGCGCGAGGAAGTCGGTGTCGGCGAGCGAACGGGCGTTCATCGCGCGGTCGCGCTCGATCTCCTCGCGCTCGCGATCGGCCTGGCGGTTCTGCGCCAGCAGGATCAGCGGCGCGGCATAGGCCGCCTGCGTCGAGAAGGCGAGGTTCAGCAGGATGAACGGGTACGGATCCCAACGCAGCGACACGGCGGCCAGGTTGAGGCCGATCCAGACGACCACGAGCACGGTCTGCATCGCCAGGTAGCGGCCGGTGCCGAGGAAGCGGGCGAGCTGCTCGGAGAGCCGTCCGAACAGATCAGGGTCGACCTGTGGACCGCCCGGCGTGCCACGTGGCGTGCCGAGCTCGTCGCGGCGCGCCATCAGCGCTCCAGGCCTGACACGCGCCAGTCGGTCGGAAGCATGCGGTCGAGCACGTCGTCGATCGTGACCGCGCCCAGCAGCCGGCCCGCCTCGTCGCAGACCGGCAGTGCGACGATGTCGTAGGCGGCGAGCCGCTCCGCCACCCGGCGGTCGGAGTCGCGGGGCGCGAGCACGTCCAGCTCGTCGATGCAGCGGCCGAGTGCCTTGCCCGGCGCCTCCCGCAAAAGCCGCTGGAACCCGGCGACGCCGAGGAAGCGGCCGGTCGGCGTCTCGAACGGCGGCCGGGCGACGAAGACCTGCGCCGCCAGCGGCACCGGCAGGTCGTGGTCGCGCAGGCGCGCGAGCGCGTCCGCGACCGTCGCCTGCGGGCCGAGGATGACCGGCTCCGGCGTCATCAGGCCACCGGCGGTGTCGGCCGCGTAGGTCAGCAGCCGCCGCACCGGCGCCGCCTCGCCCGGGTCCATCGCGCCGAGCAGCTCGTCGCGGCGGCGGTCGGGCAGCTCGCCCAGCAGGTCGGCGGCGTCGTCGGCCTCCATCTCCTCCAGCACGCGTGCGAGCCGCTCGTGGTCGAGCCCCTCGACGAGGCGCACCTGCTCGTCCTCGTCGAGCTCCTCCAGCAGGTCGGCGAGCCGCTCGTCCTCGAGCGCCTCGGCCAGCACCCTCCGGCGGGTCAGCGGCAGGGCGCGCAGCTCGGCCGCCATCTCGGCCGGGTGCAGGCGGTCGAGCGTCGCCGCCTGGCGGGCGGTCGGACCCGGGTCGGCGAACAGCTCCCCCGCCTCGCTCCAGTCGAGGATCTCGGGGGCATGGCGCAGGCCGAGCAGGCGGCCGCTGCCGAGGGCGACCGTCGCGACCTCCCAGGCGAACGGCTCGGGCGACACGGCGATGCCGATGTCGACGACGCGCCGGTCGCGCAGGCGCTGGCCGAGCAGCTCACGGTCGACCAGACGCTCGCCGCTGCGAACCTCGAACTGGCGCATGTTGATGGAGCCGCGCCGCAGCCGGACACCGGTCGGGTCGACTTCGCTGACGCGGCCGACGCCGACGAAGACCCGCCGCCGCTGGACGGCGACGACGAACCCGATCACCCGGGGCGGCGCTCCCCCCAGCCCGACCACGACGTCGACGATGCGGCCGACGTCGGCACCGTCGGCGCCCAGCAGCGGCAGCCGCACCAGGCGCGAGACGTAGACGATGCGCTCGGGCATGGACCGACAGTAGGCCGACGCGCGCTCGCCGGATACGACGAGCTCCGCGGCCTAATGCGGTCGGAACGCGATCGTCGCGAGGCCCAACGTCACCGCCACCGTGGAAGCGGCTGGCGGTGGAATCGGCTGGCGCCGATTCCATTGGGAGTTGGCCTGGTGGCCACCTCCCGTCCAACCCGCCAACTCCCGTCCAACCGGCCAACTCCCGTCCAACCCGCCACTCCCGTCTAGCCGCCTTCGAGACCGAGCTGCTTCGCGTGGGTGCGGCGGTAGTCGTGCTGCGCGCCCATCACCTTCTCGACGTAGGCGCGCGTCTCCGGGAACGGGATGTCGCCGAGCGTGAAGGCCGTGCCGTTGTCGCGCGCCTGCGCGATCCACTTGTTCACGTTCGTCTCGCCGCCGTTGTAGGCGGCCAGCGCGAGCACCTCGTTCTCGTTGTACCGATCGAGCAGGTAGCGCAGGTACCAGCTGCCGTACGCGATGTTGACGTCGGGCGTCGAGAGGTCCTCGGTCGTGAACGCCGATCCGCCTGTGCGTTGCGCGATGAAGTGGGCGGTCGAGGGCAGCAGCTGCATCAGCCCCAGCGCTCCCGCGGAGGACTGCGCGTCGCTGAACTTCGACTCGGCGTAGATCACGCCCGCGATCAGGGCCGGGTCGAGCCGCTTCTGCGCCGCCTGCCGGCGGATCACCTGCTCGTGCGCGAGCGGAAGGCTGCCGAGGTCGCGCACGGCGGTGTGGAACGTCGGCGCGACGAGCTTCACGCCGAGGGCGCAGAGCGCGACGACGAGCAGGCCGACGAACCAGCGCCGCCGACGTGCCGCGGCGCGCCGCCGCCTCACGGCCGCCGCACTGGCGTGCTGCCGCGTCCCGCGCAGTTGTGCCGGTCGCGAGCTCATCCCCTCAGCTTTGCAAGGACCTCCGACAGCTTGCGCTCCAGCTGCTCGACGGTGCCGTCGTTCGCGATCACGTAGGTGGCGCGCGCCGCCTTCTCCTCCTGCGTCAGCTGGCGCGCCGTACGCTCGTCGACCGCCGCGTGGCCGCGTGCCGCGGCGCGCTCGGCGCGCAGCGCCTCGGGCGCGATCACGACGACCGTGGCGTCGAAGCCGGCGTCCATCCCGGCCTCGAACAGCAGCGGCGTCTCGACGATGGCCGCGGGGGGCGGCGGCTCCTGCGCGAGCGCCTGCTCGCGCCAGGCCGCCATGCTGGCGCCGACGCGCGGCCACAGCGTGGACTCCAGCCAGCCGCGCTCGTCGGGGTCGGCGAACGCGCGGGCGGCGATCGCGGCGCGGTCGACGACGCCGTCCGGGGCGACGCCGACCCCCCAGCGCGCGACGACGAGGTCGCGCACCTCAGGGGTCTCGTAGAGCTCGTGCACCGCGCGGTCGGAGGAGAACGTCGCGGCGCCGAGTCGCGCGAGGGCGTCGAGTGCGGTGGACTTCCCGGCGGCGATGCCGCCGGTCAGTCCGACGAACGGGACGCGCGCGCGGATCAGGCCTGCGACGTGTCGTCGGCGGGGGTCTCGTCCGCCTCGCGCGGGGCGGCGGCCGGCTCGACCGGCGCCTCCGCCTCGGCCTCGGGCGCGGCCGGCTCGACCGGCGCCTCGGCCTCGGGCGCGGCCG
>JAOPZA010000091.1 GCA_025964325.1 Conexibacter sp. | reverse complement strand
CGCACCGCAGCCCTTGACGGCTGGCTCCACACCTACAACCATCACCGCCCACACGGCTCCCTCAACCACAAGCCGCCCGCAGCCCGCCTCCGCGAGCTGAACAACCTCCCTAGCTCTTACAGCTAGCCGCGCACGAGCTCGAGGCGCGGACGGACCTCAGCCGGCCGGGCGCCGCCCGTGCGCGCGCCGGGCAGCAGCCGCGCGAGCAGGACCGCGCCGCCGGCGGCGCTCAGGATCAGCGCGGCGCCGAAGGGCGTCGGTGCGGCGAGCCCGAGGAACGCCTGCAGCGGCGGCACGCTGAGCGTCGCCGCGAGCAGCGCGCCCGAGCCGGCGACGGCGGCCAGTACCGAGCGGCTCAGCGTCCCCTGCGCGAGCCCGAGGTCGAGCGTCTGCGCCAGCTGCGTCGCGACGATGCTGGCGAACGCGACCGTCTGGCCGGGCGCGCCGAGGCCTCCCGCGGTCAGGTAGCCGGCGAGCGCGGGCAGCGCCGTCGCGGTGCCGCGGCGCAGGATCTCCTCGCGCAGCGGCGCGTCGAGCTCGGCCGTCCCCTCGCGCGCGAGCTCCGACAGCGTTCGGTGCTCCGGCGGCTGGACGGCGACGGCGAGCGCCGGCAGCACGTCGGTCGCGAGGTTGACCGCGAGGATCTGGCGCGTCGTCAGCGGCGCGCGGCGGCCCAGCACGGTCGCGCTCGCAACGAGGCCGAGCTCGCCGAGGTTGCCGCCGAGCAGCAGCCCGAGCGAGCGGCGGATGTTGCGCCAGAACGCGCGGCCCTCGACGAGCGCGTCGACGAGCGTCGCGAAGTCGTCGTCGGCGAGCACGACGTCGGCGGCCTGCCGCGCGACCTCGGTGCCGCCGGAGCCCATCGCGACGCCGACGTCGGCGAGCCGCAGCGCGGGCGCGTCGTTGACGCCGTCGCCCGTCATCGCGACCGTGTGGCCGCGGCGTTGCAGGCTCTCGACGATCCGCACCTTGTCCAGCGGCGTGATGCGGGCGACGACGGTGGCGTGCTCGAGCCGCACGTCGAGCTCGCCGTTCTGCAGCTCGGCGAGGTCCTCGCCGGTCAGGATCTCGTCGTCGCTCGCCGCGATCCCCGCCTCCTGCGCGATCGCGCGCGCCGTCGCGGGGTGGTCGCCGGTCAGCATGACGAGCCGGACGCCCGCCTCGCGACAGCGCTCGATCGCGGCCCGCACGCCCGGCCGCAGCGGGTCCGCGATGCCGACGAAGCCGATCGCGACGAGGCCGTCCGGGTCCTCGAGCCGCGCTTCGGCGCCGCCCTCGGCGACCATCAGCACCCGCAGGCCGCGTTCGGCGAGTCGATCGGCGACGGCCAGCAGCTGCGCGCGGCCGTCGTCGTCGAGCTCGCGCTCCGCGCCGCCGGTGCGGACGCGCGTGCAGCGCTCGACGACGACCTCCGGCGCGCCCTTCACGCACAGCCGCCCGTTGATGCGCGCGGCGTGGAGCGAGCGCGTCGGGTCGAACGGCGCCTCCTCCGTGCGCGCCGCGCGCGCCTCGTCGCCGAGGCCGGCGCGCTCGGCCGCCTCGACGACGGCGACGTCGGTCGGGTGCGCGGACGCGTCTGCCGCCTCCGGGTGCGGGCTCGCCTGCGCCGCGACACGCAGCACGTCGCGCAGCGCCGGCGTCAACGGCCCGGGGAAGTCGGCCGACTCGTCCGGCGTCGCGAGCAGCCGCAGCGCGAGCCGTCCCTGCGTCAGCGTGCCGGTCTTGTCGCAGCAGGCGACGTCGACGCGCCCGAGCGCCTCGACGGCGCCCAGCCGCCGCACGAGCGCGCCGCGGCGCGAGAGCCGGCGCGCGACCGCCGCCTCGGCGACGCCGGCCAGCAGCGGCAGTCCCTCGGGCACGGCGGCGATCGCGATGCTGGCGCCGAGCGCGACCTGCGCGAGCGGGGCGCCGCCGGACACGATCCCGGCGAGCGCGACGAGGACGCCGCCGCCGGCGATCAGCGGCAGGCCCTGACGGAAGAGGCGGTTGAGGCGGTCGCCGAGGGGGCTCTCGCGCGTCTCGTGCAGCGCCAGCGCTGCGGCCGTCGCGCCGAGGCGCGTGCCGGAGCCGACCGCGACGACGACCGCGCGGCCGCCGCCGACCGTCACGTCGCTGCCTTCGAGCACGACGCGCGCCGCGTCGGGACCGTCGTCGACGAACTTCGCGACCGGCAGCGACTCGCCCGTCAGCGCCGCCTCGTCGGCCTCGAGCCCGTCGGCCTCGAGCAGACGCGCGTCGGCGACCACGCCGTCGCCCGAAGCGAGCACGAGCACGTCGCCGCGCACGACGTCCTCGGCGGGAACCGTCACGACCTCGCCGTCGCGCACGACCCGCGCGGTCACGGCGCCCATGCGCTGGAGCGTCTCCGCGGCCTTCCCCGCCTGGCGTTCCTGCCACGCTCCCACCGCCGCGTTGGCGGCGATCACGGCCGCGATCATCGCGACGTCGCCGACCTCGCCGAGCGCGAGCGAGAGACCCGCCCCCGCCGCCAGGATGCCCGTCAGCGGCGAGCGGATCTGGTCGAGCGCGGCCGCGACGAGCACGTTGCGCTCGCGCCCCAGCGCGCGGCGCCCGCGGCGCTGCTCAACCTCGCGCTCGGTCAGTCCCGCGGGACGGCTGCGCACGGCGGCCAGCACCTCCGCCGGCGTCTGTCGTCCCCAGCGCTCCGGTCGCGGATCGACGAGCCGCGCGGTCAGCGACCGCGAGCGACCACCGCCGCGCAGCCGCACCCAGCCCACGCCGATCGCGGCGAGGGCGCCGATGTAGGTGGCATGCGAGGCGCGCACGAGCCGCGGCGGGCCCCGGAGGCCCCAGGCGGCGCCGGCGACGTTCGCGGCGGCGGAGAGCGCGACCGCGGCCGCCACGCTCTCGTCGTGCCGCGCGCCCGCCTCGACGATCGCGGCGACGGCGGCGAGGTCGGGTGCCAGCAGGTCGGCGCGCGCCGGGAAGCGCGCGCTGCGGCCCGACGTCAGCCCGACCGCGAGGTCGCAGGCCTCGAACGCCTCCGCTGCGTTCGGGTCGTCGGACAGGACGGCGACGAGCGCGCCGGCGCGCTGGCGCTCGCGCACGAGCTCGACGAGGTCGGCGTCGAGCACCAGCGGGATGTCGGCGCGCCGCGCGACCGCCTGCGCCGCACGTCGCTCCCCGTGCTCGCGCAGCGCCAGCTCGACCTTGCGATCGCGACATTCGCGCACGAGCGCGCGCACGCCGGACGCCAGCCGCGGGCGTATGTGGACGCTCGCGAGCGCGCGTCCGGTCGCGGCCTCGCGCAGCACGAGCGCCTCGTCGCCGCGCTCGCGCGCCCGCGCCGCCACCGGATGCTCGTCGAGCCCCGCCGCGTCGGCCGGTCCGAGCTCGTAGCGGACGCCGTCGACCTCGGCGCTCGCGTGCGTCCGCTCGATCCGCCCGTCGCGGCCGCGGGTGCCCGAGCCGGCCCGCAGCGCGGCGCCCCACGGCGATCCGGCCGCCGAGGCGACGGCGGCGGCGAGCGTGCCGAGGGCGGCCGCGTCGCCGCCGGCGAGCGGCACGATCCGCGACGCCTCGAAGCCGTCCGTGAGCGTGCGGGGGCCGTCGAGCACGAGCGTGTCGGGACGCCGCACGACGCGCTCCGGTCGCGTCCCGACGACCGTCACGCCCGCGCGCAGGACGCGTGCCGAGGCGCCCGCGTCCGCGGCCTCGGCGCCGATCAGGGCGGCGCGCGGGTTGACGAGCAGCAGGGCCGTGAAGCCGCGGCCGAGCGAGCGCGTGAGCGCGACGGTGAGACCGGCGTAGGCAAGCGACAACGGGCTGACGAGCCGCATGTAGCGGTCGAGCGGCGAGCGCGGGGGCGGGGCCGCACGCGGCTGTGGGGTGAACGGCCGGCCGTCGTCGAGCTCGATCGTGAAGGGGCCGCCGAGTACGCGCGCGCCCGCCGGCAGCTCGGTGCCGGGATAGATCGCGTCCGGCAGCCCGTCGACGCCGACCGCGGTGCCGGCGCCCTCCAGCACGAGCCCGTGGAGCGGGACGCGGTCGCCCGCCTCGAGCCGTACGACGGCGCCCGGCTCGCCGCGGGCGGCGTCCTCGAGACGGCGCTCGTACTCCTCCCAGGCGGCCCGCCGCGCACGCACCTCGGTCCACATCCGCAGCGCGCTCGCGGCGTTGACGGCGAGCCCGAGCGGCGAGCCGGACAGCGTCAGCGACACGATGCTGCAGCCGGCGAGCAGCAGCTGGGCGCGGTCGCGCCCGAACGCGTCGCGCAACGCCGAGCGCACGAACGGGAGCCCCTCGGCGATCCCGATCGCGCCCGCGGCGACGGCGGGCGCGCGACCCTCGATCGGCGGCCCGGGGCGATGCGCCGCGCGGCGCACGGCGATCAGCCCGAGGCCGAGCGCCGAGCCGATCAGTCGTGCGGTGCTCTGGATCAGCGGCGCGGGATCGAGCGGGTGCGCGGGTCGGTCTTCGTCCGGCAGCGCCGGCAGCTCGAGCACCGACAGCTCCGAGAGCACGTCCTGGACGTCGGGAACGCGGCCGCAGAACTCGACCAGCACGCGGCCGGTCGTCGTGCTCGCGACCGCGCGCCGCACGTCCGGGCGCCGCTCGAGGCGCTCGACGACGCGCCGCGCCAGCTGCGGGTCGCGATCGATGCCGCGCACCGCGATCCGCGCGCGCGAGAGATGACCCGTGTGCCCGCGCGGCGCCCCGCCGGCACGCGACGGCGCGCGCTCGCTCGGGGACGCGACGAGCGCCTCGGACGAGTCGCGCGTGACCCCCCGGCGCACCGTCCGCGGCCAGCTGATCCGTCGCAGGTCCGCGAGCAGCGCGTCGACGCTCGTGGCGGCCCGGTCGAAGCGGACGAGCGCGTTGCCGGTGACCGGGTTCGCCTCTGCGCTCGTCACGCCCGGCATCGCGGCCAGCTCGCCGTTCACGGCCGCGGGCGCCGCGCCGTTCCATCCGGCCAGCGCGATCCGCAGCCGACCCGAGCTCGCCCGGATCACACGCGGCTCGATCGCGGCAGCTGCCGTCACGCTCACCTCACCAGCGTGCTCCCACGCAGTTCGGCACGCCCGCGAGGACTACGCGCCGGGCGTGCGGCCGCCGCGGCGCAGCTCCTGCGCCTCGGCGACGATGTCCTCGATCTCCTCGCGGGTGCGCTCGACGGCGACGGTCAGGAACCGCGTCGCGGCGTTCGTGGCGCGCTGCACGAGCTCCTCGGCCCGCTCCTCGACCGAGGCCCCGCTGTTCGTGGTGTCCTCTGCCGTCGTCATCAGCTCGGCGCTCTCGGGGTGCGTGGCGCACGCGGGGTGCGGGCCGGTCTGTCGGCGGTCGCGGCCACCGGCACCGGCGGGGGGGCAGGCTCGGCCGCCGCCGGTTGCTCGGCGTCCGACGAGCCGTCCTGGAATCCGCGCGCCACGCCGCGGACCGCGCCGGCCGCCACGTCACCGGCCTTCATCGCACCGGCGACGCCGTAGACCGCGCCGCGTCGGATGACGCCGCGGACGCGCGGCGAGAGCACCGCCGCGGTCGCCGCAGCCACGACGGCCGACTCCTTGCTTGCAACGTCGTCGATACCCACCTTCGTCCTCCTTCCGCGATCAAGAGTCGCGCATCGGCGCTGGCGTCCCGACTCGCGTACCCGCGGCGCGCGGGCTTGAATCCGGTCGATCCCGCGCCGGGCACGTCGGGGCTCGTCGTCGCTGATGACGATGCCCTACGCGGCCTGCGTCGGACCCTGCCCTTTCGATTAACGGCCTCTCAAGGTACGCGCCTCAATTCAGCCGTCGCGCGTCGGGCGTGCGCCAGCCGGCGGCCCGCGTCACCAGTAATGGCGTCGGCCGCCGACGGCGCGATCCATCGAGCCGAGCAGGAAGAGGACGGCGCCGACGATGACGAGGACGAGGCCGATGATCCACAGGATGCCGATGTGCGCGAGCAGGCCGATGAGGAGCAGGACGATGCCGAGAACGATCACAGGTACCTCCGGGTCGATGCGTACGGGGCGGGTGCCGGGGTGCATCGCGCTCGATCGCGCTGCACGGCTGGCACGCACCACTCTCCCCTCAACTCGCGGGCCCCACACGCCACCCGCGACGTACGCGACCGCACGGGCGTTCTCTTCACGGCTCGGTGGTGATGCGGCCGGCGGTGCCAACCCGCTGCCGGACGCTCACGCGTCGGCCGGTCGCGCGTGGACGCGATACGTCGCGATTCCGAGCCGCTCGAGGAGCGTCAAGAAGGCTGCCGCGTAGGGCGACTGCTCGGTCCGGCGGTGGACCTCGTCCCAGTCGACCTGCTCGCGGATGGCGCGCGCGATCTGCAGCAGGTCGGCGAGGTCGAGCTGGTGCTCGTCGAGGGCGAGGAGCTTGCTCGTCAGGACGTCCTCGAGCGCCATCACGCGCACGCGCAGCGCGCAGATGCTCTGCTCGCGGCCGCGAGCGAGCACCTCGTCGGTGATCGCGACGCCGCGCGGACCGAAGATGAGGTCGACGAGCGCGTCGTCGAGCCACGCCTTCAGGAGCCACTCCTCGGGCGGCTGCTCGGGTCGAAAGCCGGCGGCCACGAGGACCTGCTGCGCCCGCTCGGCGTCGGCTGGACGGATCATCAGATCGAGGTCCTTGAGCGGCCGCGGGCCGCCGTAGGCCCAGGCGGCCGTGCTGCCGCCGAGCAGGAACGGCACCTCGGCCTCGTGAAGCGCCGGGACTGCGACGCGCAGGGCCTTCACGATCCCGTCGAAGCGGTCGTCGTCCATGGCGCGGTGGTACCCGGCGGCGGGGGCGCCCAGCCGTTGCGCTGCCCAGCCCGTCGGGTAGGGGAGGGCCATGAGCGAGACGCCGTCGCCCGCGCGCGTCGTGCGCGTCGCCACGACCGGCGACGTGCACTGTCGCGAGGACCGGAGCGAGGAGATCCGCGCGGCGTTCGCGGCGCTGCCCGGCGCGGCCGACCTGCTGCTGCTGGCGGGCGACCTCACGACCTACGGGAAGCCGAGCGAGGGAGCCGTGCTGGCCGACGCGTGTCGCGATCTCGAGATCCCCGTCTACGCCGTGCTGGGTAACCACGACTGGCACGTCGATCGCGCCGAGGAGCTGACGCGGGTCCTGCGCGACGGCGGGATCCGCGTGCTCGAGCGGGAGGCGGACGTCTGCCGCCTCGGCGGGATCGAGATCGGCGTCGTCGGCGTGAAGGGGTTCGTCGGCGGCTTCCCCGGGTCGCACATGCCGGACTTCGGCGAGCCGCTGCTGCGCGAGGTCTACCGCGAGGGACAGCGCGACGTCGAGGCGCTCGACCGCGGGCTGCGCGAGATCTCGCTCTGCCAGCTGCGGCTCGTGCTGCTCCACTACGCGCCGACCGAGCAGACGCTCGTGGGCGAGGGGGAGGGGATCATGGCGTTCCTCGGGACCGACCGGCTGGCGGCGCCGATCGTCGAGCACGAACCGACGCTCGTCGTCCACGGGCACGCGCACGCCGGCACCTTCGAGGGCCGGATCGGCGTCGTTCCGGTCTACAACGTCTCCGCGCCGGTGATCCGCCAGGACTTCCACATCTTCGAGCTCCACGTGCCCGACCAGACCGCGCCGATTCACTGACCCCGCGGGTACGGTGCGCCGAACGCGGGTACCGCCTCCTCCATGAGCGCCCCAGAAGGCACGAGCAGCCGGCGGCCGACGCCCTTCGGCCCGCTGATCGATCGGGTCGAGTCGGCCGCCGTGCTCGATCCGGTCGCCAAGGCGATCGCGAAGCGCATCCGGAGCGCGGTGAGACCGGGCCCGTCGAAGGACGCGCTGAGCGGCACGTGGCTGGGGCACCCGCTCCATCCGACGTTGACGGACGTCGTCATCGGCTCGTTCCTCAGCGCCACGCTGCTCGACGTCCTCCGCGGCGACGCGGACGGCCGCGCCCAGGCGCGCCTGATCGGCATCGGCCTCACCGCCGCCGCGCCGACCGCGCTGACGGGGGCGAACGACTATGCCGACAGCGAACGAGGCAGCGACCGCGTCCGCCGCGCCGGCCTCGTCCACGCCGTCTCGAACACCGGCGCGACGTCGTTCTACGCCGCCTCGCTGGTCGCGCGCCGTCGCGGCGCGCACCGTGGCGGCGCCCTGCTCGGCCTCGGCGGCGCGGCGATGCTCGTCGCCGGCGGCTACTTCGGCGGCCATCTCTCGTTCGCCCGCGGGATCGGCCCCGACCAGACGGTCTTCGACCCGGGCCCCGGCGACTGGACCGCGGCCGGCGACGCCTCCGGGCTGCCGCAGGGGCGGCCCACGCGGGTCGTCGTCGACGAGACCCCGGTGCTGCTGTTGCGCGACGGCGACCGCCTCCTCGCGATCCACGACCGCTGCTCGCACCGTGGCTGCTCGCTGAGCGAGCTCGGTACGGTCGACGGCGAGCAGGTCGTCTGCGGCTGCCACGGCTCGACGTTCGACCTGCGCGACGGGTCGATCCGGCGTGGGCCGGCGACCGCACCGCAGCCGGCGTTCGAGGCGCGCGAGCGCGACGGGCGGATCGAGCTCCGCCGCCGCGACGGCTGAGCGCGGCCCCGGGCTTCGCGCCCCGCTCAGGCGAGCGCGGGCGTCCCACGCGCGGCGCGACTGTGCAGCGCGCGCCGCCGATGCGCTTGGCCTGCCGCGGTCTGCAGCACGAGCCACAGCGCGATCGGAACGAGCGGCAGCACCATTCGCGGCTCGGAGGAGGGCAGCAGATGCACGGCCAAGCCGACGATTCCGAACGCGGCGAACGGCCCTGCCTCGCGTGGCAGACGCACCAGTCCGCGCCGCGCCGCGCGCGCGCAGAGGACCAGGCCCGTCAGCAGCGGGATCGTGAACGCCGCTTCGAGCACGACGGCGCCGATCGGGACCTGGCTCGAGATCGGCGCCGCGAAGCAGCTGCGGGCGGCATTCGCGAGCAGGTTCAGCACGTAGCCCGCGGGGTTGTGTCCGATGGCGATGATCGCCGCGTGGTCGAACGCGAGATCGCGCTGCAGCGGCGAGAGCGTCTCGACGTGGTTGAAGAACGGGCGAAACGGCGCGAGCGCGGGCTGCGAGAAGACCGAGTGGACCGCATGCCAGGCGCCCAGCTGGTCGTTGTGCGGCGCCATCCAGTACAGCGACAGCCCGCCTGAGTTGCCCCAGTACAGGACGTGGCCGGTCAACGAGTAGGTGTAGAGCAGCCACGGCACGCAGCCGGCGAGCGCGACGGCGCAGATCGACAGCGCCCGGCGCGGGACGATCCCGCGGGTCGCGGCCGTCCAGAGCGCCGCGAGGCCGAGCAGCGCCAGGATCACCCAGCCGTACTCCAGCCGCGTCATCGCCAACCCCGCGAGCGAGAGCCCGGCGAGGGCGAGCTGACCGACGCGTCCGTGCTCGACGTAGCGGGCGGTGCCGAGCAGCGCGGCGACCAGCAGCAGCAGCGCGAGCGGCTCCTTGTGCAACGGCCCGACGATCTCGCCGAACGGGACGTAGAACCCGAGCAGCCAGGCGCCGGCCAGGGCCCATCCGTGCGAGAGCCGCATCCGCAGAAGCCGGTAGAAGAGGACGATCGCGAGGAACAGCAGCAGCGGACCCAGCAGCCGCATCAGCGGCAACGACGCGTGCAGCGCGACGAACGGCGCCAGCAGCGCCGGCAGGCCGGGGCCGTGCCACAGGAACTGCGTCGCGTCCCCGGTGCCCGGGGTCGCAAAGGTGCCGTGGAGCAGGTTGTCGGCGTAGCGCAGGAACGACTGCTCGTCCCCGACAGCGCCCGGCCCGCCGCTGCGCAGCAGGCTGACCGCGAGCCACAACGGCAGCAACGGCGCCAGCGACACGAGCGCGGGACGTTGGCGCACGAGCCTCGCGACGGCCCCGCCAACGGTCGCAACCGCCGTCCGTGCCGTCGCGGGGCTCACCCTCGCGCCGACCCGCCGCTCGAGATCCTCGCGGGCAGCGACGACGGGTGAACGTCAACCAGCACGACGTCCAATGGTTGCAACGTCACCTGAACCGAACGTGACCGATCCTCGCCCGCGACTCATGCGTGGATCTCGTCGATTGTGCGGCCGCTGAGAACCGAGCGCGGGTGCTCGGCCACGACGTCCGAGCCGGGGCGCGCCTGCTCGTCGCGGCGCTTGATCAGCAGCCACTGCGCCTTCGGTCCGGCTCGGGTGCGCTGCAGGGCGAAGCCGCCGTGCAGCTTCTCGCCATGGAGGACGAAGACCGCATGGCCGCGGCTCAGCGCCTCCGGCCAGGCAACGCGTCCGCCTTGCTCGTACGTCCCGTGATCCCAGACGATCACGCGGCCTGCTCCGAGCGCCCCCTCGAACGTGTTGTGCGCCGTCTCGTGATCGTCGACCTCGACGGCCAGGCGCTTGACCGCCGGGTCGAGCGAGGGCCCCTTCGGGATCGCCCACGAGCGCATGACCCCGTCGACCTCCAGGCGCAGGTCGAAATGGTGCGCGGTCGCCACGTGCTCCTGGACGACGAAGACCCCGGCGCTGAGACCCCGGATCGCGAACTGCTCGTGGCCCTCGATCCCGACCCGTTCGATCGCGACCGCCGTGACTCGTGCCGGCTGCGGCCCGTCGTGCAGGAAGGCGACGAGCGCGTCGACCGCCGGCTCGGGACCCTCGGCGTGAACCTCCACGCTGCCGTCCGCGCCGTTGCGCACCCATCCCGTCAGCGCGAGCGCGCGCGCCCGCCGGACCGTCGCGTCGCGAAACCCGACGCCCTGCACCTCGCCCCGCACGGCGGCGCGGATCGCGGTCGCGGTCACGCTCCCGTGCTCAGCCACAGCGGGTCCGACGCCGATCTCCCACCTCGACAGCGTGACACCTCGAAGAGCCGGACGGCCGAGACCGGTGCTCAGCATGCCGGCGACCGAGGCCCTCCGGCATGGAGGGCCTCGGTCGTGCGTGGGCTACTGCGCGGGCACGGCCGTGCGGTTGGCGGGGACGAGCTGCGGCTGGTAGGCGAACACCTCGCGGCTGTTCGGGTCGACCGAGACCTTCAGCCAGTGGACGTCGTTGTCGCCGTTCTCCTGGTGATCGCCGAACGTCTCGACGCGGGTGAAGTTCTCGAGCCGCTGGCCCTGCGCGTTCTGGAACGGCTTGTCGATGCGGAGGTAGTGCGAGTCGCCGTTCACGTACGCGACCGGCTTGCGGAACGCGACCGTCTGGTCGCGCAGTGCGCTGAGGAAGTCGTGGTAGCCGTCGGGCTGGCCGTCGCTCTCCACCAGCGTTCTCGGATCGCGCGTCGGCGCGCGCGTCGCGTCGGAGCCGTCCCAGCCGGGATCGGCCTGCGAGATGAACATCACCGCGGCGGACCCGTCGTGCTTCGCTGCGTCGAAGGTCTGCTGCATCCAGGCGATGTCGGCCTGGTTGCGCGCGGCGTACTCGGCCGGATCGGGAGCGGTGTCGCAGAGGTTGTTGCAGGAGCCCTGGATGTTGAGCGTCGCGTAGGTGACGCCGCCGACGGTCCAGCGGCGGTTCTCCACGCACGGCACGGCGCCGCTCACGCCGAGGCATCTCGGGGTCTGCTGGACCTCCTGGCGCAGGCGGTGCTGTCCGAGCGTGGAGGAGCTGTTGAAGAGCAGCTGGCGCTCGTGGTCGAGCCGCTCGAGCGAGTTGTAGGGGCCGCGGTCGCAGTCGGTCCAGTCGTTGTCGCCGGGGGTGAAGACGGCGGGTGCCTCGAGCGAGTTGAGGAACGCGAGTGCCTGCGTGTAGACGGCGTCGGTGCACTGGCTCGAGCCGCTCTTGAGGTCGCCGTCGTGGGCGGTGAACGCGAGCGACTGGCTGTTCATGTCGGCGATCAGGTTCGGCACGCCGACGGTCGCCTGCGTGTCGGAGTAGGGCGCGTCGCCCCACAGCCCGATCGCGTAGGCCTGGTGGCGGCTGTCGCCGCGGCCGTCACCGCCGCCGCGGGGTCCGTCGTGGCGGTTGGCCATCGCGAAGCCGGCCGTGAGTGCCGCGGCGAGCAGCGCGGCGAGTGTGGGAATCAGGAGTCTGCGCATGGCCCGACCATCTCGGGCGCACGGCCACACGCTGTTACCTCCCCGTGACGGCGGCGTGAACGTCGTGTGGGTGTCCGTCCCCGGTGCCTACGGATGCGAGGCGTCGGAGAACTCGCGCAGCCGACCGGTGGCGATGAAGGCCGCGCGTTCGCCGATGTCGACGGCGTTGTCGCCGATCCGCTCGAGGCAGCGAGCGGTGAGCGTCATGCGCATCGCCCATTCGCGCACGTCGGCGGCGCCCCCGATCTCGAGCCCGCGGCGGAAGACCGCGCGGTTGAGCGCGTTGATCTCGCGGTCGTGCTGCACGAGCTGCTCTGCCAGCGCGACGTTGCGGGTCGCGAACGCGTGCTTGGCCATCAGCAACTGCTCGTGCGCCAGCCGGCCCATCCGCGCGATGGAGTCGACCACGAGCCCGTCGTTCGGCGCGTCGACCTCGTCGGGCGTGACGAGCCTCGCGATCATCACGCACTGCTCGCCGATGCGCTCGATCCGGCTGACGACGTCGATCAGGGCGATCATCGTTCGCAGGTCGCCGGCGACCGGAGCCTGCAGCGCGAGCAGCGACAGGATCCCCCCGTGGGTCTCGAGGCAGCGTCCGTCGAGCGCATCGTCGTCGGCCACCACGGTCCGCGCCTTCGCCACGTCGTGGAGCGCCAACGCGTGCAGCACGCCGTCGAGCGCCTCGACGGCGAGGTCGATGCCGTCGAGTCCCTGCTGCTCGATCTCGGCAAGGCGGTTGCGGTAGCTGGATCGCATCGGGCTCCGATGTACCCACCATCCGGACGCCCTACCGATCATGCGGCGCCGTTCCTCGCGGCGCGATTCGCAGGCCGCGAATCGCCGTGCTCGCGCGGCGTGGAACTCAGGCGACGCCTGCGAGCCGCGCCGCGAGCACCGCTCCGGCCGCCTCCAGCGACGCCAGCGTCGAGGCCTCGACGACCTCCGCGAGCCCGAGCGCGCGGGCGTCGGCCGCGCTCAGCTCGCTGCATCCGACGAAGGCGTGCACGGGCACGCCCGCGCCGCCGCCGCGCTCCGCGATCGCGCCGACGAGCTTTCCGGCGAGCGACTGCGCGTCGAGGCGGCCCTCGCCCGTGACGACCGCGTCGGCAGCGCGGGCGCGCCGATCGAATCTCAGCAGGTCCAGCACGTAGGGCGCTCCCGCGACCAGCTCGGCGCCGAACGCCGCCCACAGACCGCCTGCGAGGCCGCCGGCCGCGCCCGTCATCGGCACGCCGCGCGGGTCGCGCGGCAGCTCGTCCGCGAGCGCGTGAAGGCGCGCCGTCAGGCGCGCGACCGCGGCAGGATCCGCGCCCTTCTGCGGACCGTAGACCTCAGCCGCGCGCTCGAACGGCGTCGTCACGTCGCACAGCACGGTCATGTGCGCCCCGCGCAGGCCCCCGGCGGCCGCGATCGCGTCGAGCGCGCCGGCGCCGCCGTCGCTCGTCGCGCTGCCGCCGACCGTCACCGTCAGCTCGCGCGCGCCGGCCTCGACGGCGGCGACGATCAGCTCGCCGGTGCCGCGCGTCGAGGCGCGCTCGGCGTCGCGCTCCGGCTCTGCGACGAGACCGAGGCCCGACGCCTGCGCCGTCTCGACGACCGCGCGAGCGCCGCCGTCGAGCAGTCCGAGCCGCGCGTGCAGCGGGCGGCCGAGCGGGTCGTGGACCGGTACGAGACGCTCGCCCGCCGTCTCGCCCTCGTTCGCAGCCGCGCCGGCCAGCAGCGCGTCGAGCGTTCCCTCGCCGCCGTCGGCCGCCGGGCAGCGGTCGACGTCGACGCCACGGCGGCGTGCGCCGCGCGCGATCGCCTCCGCCACCTCCGCCGCGGAGAACGTGCCCTTGAACGAGTCGGGTGCGACGAGGATCCGCGCCACGCGGCGATTCTCTCGCAGGGGACGAGATCGCGCCGCGCCACGCCGGTTGCGTCGGTAGCGGTCAGTCGGGTCGCGGACGCTACGGGCTCGGCCCCGAGCCCAGCGGCGTCATTCCGCGACCGGCGCCTGGTCGGCGCGGCCGAGCTCGAACACGCGCGCCTCGTCGCCCGCCAGCTCGCCGGTGCGCTCGGCGTGCGTCGAGAGCAGGACGCGCGCGCCCTCGGCCTCGGCGGGGAGCGGGCGAGGGAACGGGGCGAAGTTCAGCGCGACGAGCACGCGCTCGCCCTCGTGCTCGCGGACGTAGGCGAAGAGGTCGGGCGCGGCGTGGACCGGGCGATACGAGCCGTGCTGCAGCGCGGGCGTCGCGCGTCGCAGCGCGAGCAGCGCACGGTAGAGCTCGAGTGCCGACGCCGGGTTGCCGTCCTGGACGGTCGCGGCGAGCCGGTCCGCGTCCGGATGCGTCGGCAGCCACGGGCGGCCGGTCGTGAAGCCGGTGCCCGGTCCCGGCTCCCATGGGATCGGGACGCGCTCGGGGTCGCGCCGGTCGACGTCGACGATCGCCTCGGCCGGCACCGCGCCGTCCGTGAGCCCGAGCTCCTCGCCCTGGAAGATGAACGGCGTGCCGCGCAGCGTCAGCACCATCACCGCAGCGACGCGCGCGCGAGCGTGGCCGTAGCGCGTGGCGGTCCGCGGATGGTCGTGGTTGTTCAGGCACCACGCCGGCCAACCGCCGGCGTGCGTGAGCAGCTCGAACTCGTCGACGGCGGCGCGGAAGCGCTCGGCCGACCAGGGGAGGCGCAGGAAGTAGAAGTTGTGCGCGAGGTGCAGCTCGTCGCCGGAGGTGACGTACCGCGCGAGCGCGCGCTGGTCGAGCAGGTAGACCTCGCCGACGGCGACCCGGTCGTCGTCGAACTCCTCGAGCACGCGGCGGATCGCCGCCAGCCGCGGGTGGACCGACGGCCAGTCCTCGTCGTGACGGCGGCCGGGCTCGTTGTCGCCGAGCGCCGGGTCCTTGCCGATCTTCTGGGCGACGTCGATGCGGACCCCGTCGACGCCGCGCCGCAGCCAGAAGCGCAGCACGTCGTGCATCGCCGCCTCGACCGCCGGCTCGTCCCAGTTGAGGTCGGGCTGCTGGGGGAGGAACGAGTGCAGGTACCACTCGCCGGTCGGGTGGTCCCGCGTCCACGCGGGACGCTGCTCCCCGAACGTCGACAGCCAGTTGTTGGGCACCCCCTCCCCGTCGCGCCAGACGTACCAGTTGCGCTTCGCGGCATCCGGACTCGCGCGCGACTCGACAAACCACGGATGGAGGTCCGACGTGTGGTTCGGGACGAAGTCCAGCAGGACGCGAAGACCGAGCTCGTGCGCGCGGGCGATCAGCGCGTCGGCGTCGGCGAGGCTGCCGAACATCGGGTCGACGTCGGTGTAGTCGGCGATGTCGTAGCCGAAGTCCGCCATCGGAGAGCGGTAGATCGGCGACAGCCAGACGGCGTCCGCGCCGAGGTCGCGCACGTGCTCGAGGCGCCCCGTGATGCCCCGCAGGTCACCGACGCCGTCGGCGTCGGCGTCCGCGAACGAACGCGGATAGATCTGGTACACGACCGCCGAGCGCCACCATGGAACGGACACGTCCGACTAGCTCCCGGGCGCTTGTCGCAGACGGATCCAGCGGTAGCCGAAGCCGGCGAGCTCGACCGCGTCGAGATCCACCTCGCCTCCGTAGTCCGAGTCGCCGAAGAAGTTGAGCGGCCGCTGCTCCGGGTCGTGCTCGGCTCCGAGCTGCAGCGTGCACGGCCGGTCCGCGAGGTTGTGCGCGAACAGCATGCTGCCGCTGTCGCCGTCGGCGCGGTGGACGAGGACGTGCTCCGGCCCGGCGTCGATGATGGCGTGCTCGCCGCTGCCGATCTCGGGGCATTCGCGCAGCGCGTGAAGGATGCGTTCGAACCACGTGAGCAGGCTGTTCGGGTCGAGACGTTGGGCGGTCACGTTCACGCGTCGGTAGTCGTACGGACCGAAGTCGATGACCGGAGCCACGAGCCGCTCGGGATCCGCGCGGGAGAAGCCGGCGTTGCGCGTGTCGTCCCATTGCATCGGCGTGCGGATCGCCTCCCGTTCGGGCAGATCGAGGTTGTCGCCCATGCCGATCTCCTCGCCGTAGCGGATCACGGGAGTGCCGGGCATGCTCAGCTGCAGGCTGTACGCGACCTCGATGCGTCGCCGGTTCCCGCCCAGCATCGGCGCGAGTCGCCGTCGGATCCCGCGCCCGTAGAGCTGCATGCTCGGATCCGGGCCGAACTCGGCGAAGACCTCCTGACGCTCTTCGTCGGACAGGCGTCCGAGGTCGACCTCGTCGTGGTTGCGCAGGAACGTCGCCCACTGGCCGTGCTGGGGAAGATCCGGAAGCTCGTGGAGCGTGGCCGCGATCGGTCGTGCGTCCTGGCGCGCCAGCGCCAGGATCATCGCTTGGTTGAGCCGGAACGCGAAGACCATCAGGAAGCGCGTCGCGCTGCCGTCGGCGTTTCCGAAGTACTCGATCAGCTCGTCGTCGGAGACGTTGGCCTCGGCCAGCATCACGGAGTCACCGCGGTGCCAGGAGAGCCACTCGCGCAGGTCGTGCAGGAACTCGTACGCCGCCCGCTGCTCCGCACGGGTCTTCGGTTCGATCAGGAACGGGGCGGCGTCGACGCGGAACCCCGCGATCCCATGTCGCAGCCAGAACAGGGTGATCTTGCGGATCTCGTCGCGGACGGCGGGGTTGTCGGTGTTGAGATCGGGCTCGAAGCGATAGAAGCGGTGCCGGTACCACGCCCCGGCCACCTCGTCGTAGGTCCACGTCTCGTTCTCGACACCGGGGAAGACCATCCCCTCGAAGCGGTTGGGCGGCTCCGTCTCGGCCCAGACGTACCAGTCGCGGAACGGCGACTGGGGATCGGAGCGGGCGGACTGGAACCAGGGGTGCTGGTCGCTGGTGTGGTTGACGACGAGGTCGAGCATCACCCTGATGCCTCTCTCGTCGGCCTCGTGGGTGAACGTCGCGAAGTCGCCGAGGCTCCCCAGCCGCGGGTGCACGCCGTAGTAGTCGGAGACGTCGTATCCGCCGTCGCGACGCGGTGAGGGGTGGATCGGGTTGAGCCAGACCGTCGTGACGCCCAGCCGGCTCAGGTAGTCCAGCCGCCCCATCAAGCCCCGGAAGTCGCCGATCCCGTCGTCGTCGGAGTCCTGGAACAGGCCCACGTCGACGGAGTACATGGCGCCGGTGCGGTACCACCGCGTGATGAGCATGGGGGCCCCGGTACCCGCCCCGGCATCGTCTCGAACCGCCTCGCAGTCGCTCCGAGATCGCGCTCGGATCGTCTAGGTCGCGTCGCGCTCGGCCGCGACCCGCTCGCTGCGGTCGTCCTGCAGCGGGACGCGCTCCTGCGGCACGACGCGACCTGTGCCGAACTTCTCGCCGTCGCGGGTCGACGATCGCGCGGTCGTGGAAGGCGTCGCTCGCAGGTCGCGCGGTCAGTGCTGCTGCCGCTCGACCTCCACCTGGACGCCCGGACCGACCGGCGCGCCGAACCGGGCGACCCCTGCCGCGTCGGTCCGCAGGTGCGGCGACGGTCGGTGGCGATCGCCGCCTCGCACGGCGACACGATAGGACGCGTTCGGGTCCAGCCCGTGCACCGCATAGGCGCTCTGGCCCGTGCCGGGCAGCCTCATGACGACGCGATCGCGCGAGTACGCCACGTCGACACTGCCGAGGTGGTAGCGGAAGCGCTCGCGCGTGAACGGGTCGATGTCGACGGTGCCCAGGCCGACATCGATGCCGTAGGCGACCTCGCGCAGGAGCATCGCCACGACCTCCGGGTACTCGTGGTAATAGGGCGTGCGGATCGGGTTGCCGGCGCAGTCGTAGCGCTCCGTGAGGAACGTGTGCTCGAGCAGGTCCGACTGCAACGGCTGGAGGATCTTCGTCGTGAAGGCGGCGCGGTCTCCGGCGGCGCGACGCGCGAGCCCGTCGGCCCAGCCGATGCGAGCCATCGCGGTGGCCGAGTCGCCCGTGTTGCCGCCATAGGTGTCGGCCGGCCCGTAGTAGCGCTCGGACACCGAGGTCGGCCGCCCGGAGCCGCACGTGCCGCCGTCCACGCGGGCGAGCACCTTCGTCGCCTGGTCGGGCGAGGTGACGCCGAACGCCACGGCGAGCAGGTTGGCGTCGTAGTCCACGAAGTCGCGCGTCGTCCCGTCGGGGTTGAGCTGTGTGATGTAGTGGTCGCCGGCCCACAGGTGCTCGTTCATCCCCTGCGCGACGTCGGCGGCCATCGCCCGCCGCCGCGCTCCCAGCGCGCTCTCGCTGAGCTGGTCCTCCACGTCGGCCACCTGACGCAGCAGGTGAACCATGTACGCATTGGTGTCGGACGTGTAGTTCTCGCGGACGAAGACGTCGATCCACAAGGGGCCGGGGGCGCTGACGAGCTGGACCCACGGGTCGTAGCGGTCGGTCAGGAAGTTCATCGCGCGCTCGATCGTCGGCATCTGGCCGCGCAGCCAGGAGACGTCGCCCGTCGTCTCCGCGTAGCGCAGCGCGGCCGAGATCCAGAAGATGTTCGGACCCGTCTGCGTCGCGCCGCTGATCGCGACGTAGGTCGGATCGGTGCCGTTGAAGTGGTGCGGGATCTGGCCGTCCGGCCGGATCGCCGCGCCGGACTTCTCGATCGTCTCGCGCGCCTGGCGCTCGAGGTAGGGGTCGCCGGAGTAGAGCAGCGCGCTGTCGATCATGAAGGTGTCCGGGTCGTAGAAGTTGCGTCCAGGGTCGTAGCCGCGTGCGGGTGCGGCCAGCGTCGGGGACGCCTCCCCGGGCAGCGCGTAGGTGTCGAGCACGCCGACGGCGGTGCCGTAGACGCCGGTCAACAGCGCGCGCAGGTCGTCGAAGGGCAGGTCGACGTCCGCCGGCACCGTCGCGGCCGGGAAGTCGAAGTCGTTGGGCGTGATCCGGGAGTGGACCGACCAGCGATCGCCCGCATGGACATCGACCGGCGCGGCGGTCGACCGGCGCGGCGGTGCTCCAGCCGCCACCGTCCCAGGCGTCGACCGTCGGATAGGCACCGGCGAGCACCTGCTCGAGGCCGCTGGCCGGGTTGCCCGGCGACGCGGCCGCCGGCGGCGCGTTGCGCAGGACGGTCTGGCGCTGGCCGTCAGCCCTGACGTCGACCGAGCCGCCGCCGCCGAGCGAGTAGAAGCGGTGCAGCGCGTCCGCCGAGGCGAAGTACCCGTCGCTCGCGTTCATGCGCTGCGTCACGCTGTCAAAGGCCTCGATCGTGTGTCCGGTCACCGGCGCACGTGTTCGTCGAGAGCGAACGCGCGCGCAGACCTCGTCGACGCCGATGCACCTCGGAGCCGGCGGCGGATCGAGCCCGCGAGCCGATCCGCGGTCAGGCTGCGTTCAGGCCGCGATGCGATCGTGCCGCGCAGCGCCGCCACCGGCGGTCGTCGCGCCGCCAGCCAGTCCCGCCACCTCGTGCTCCGTGCCTCCACCCGCCAGCCCCCCGCTCCCGCGCCGATCGCGGCGAAGGTGCCGGAGGTCGCCGTGCTCTTCTGGATCATCAAGGTCCTCACGACCGGCATGGGGGAGACGATGTCGGACTTCCTCGGCCAGAAGAGCATCCCGGCGGCAGGCCTGATCGGCATCGTCGGACTGGCGGTTGCCCTGCGACTGCAGTTGCGCACCCGCGAATACCGTGCACCGGTCTACTGGTTCGCCGTGATGATGGTCGCGGTCTTCGGCACCATGGCGGCGGACGGCATCCACGTCGGCGCCGGACTGTCCTACGCGGTGACCACGCCCTTCTTCGCCGTCGTCGTCGCCGCGATCTTCTTCCTCTGGCACCGCAGCGAGGGCACGCTCTCGATCCACAGCATCACCACACGCCGTCGCGAGGTCTACTACTGGGCCGCCGTGCTCGCGACGTTCGCGCTCGGCACCGCGGCCGGAGACCTGACCGCGCTGTCCCTGAACCTCGGGTTCTTCGACTCGGCCGTTCTCTTCGCCTTGATCATCTCCGTCCCGGCTCTGGCCTGGTGGCGCTTCAGGCTCAACCCGATCGTCGCGTTCTGGGCCGCGTACATCGTCACCCGGCCGCTGGGCGCCTCCTTCGCCGATTGGTTCGGGAAGTCGCACGCGCGGACCGGGCTCGGCCTTGGTGACGGGACCGTCAGCGGACTGGCGCTGCTCGGCTTCGTGGCCCTCGTCGCCTACGTCGCGATCACCAGATGCGACATCCAGCGGCCGGCCGTCGCATGCCCGAGCCGGCGCGACGGTCGCCACCTCGACGCCGCGATCCCTCAGCCGCGTCCGGCCGAGAGCTAGACGCGCTCGTCAGGCAGGCGCTTGCTCGGCCGTCTGGGGTGAGCGTGCGACGCCGAGCACGTTCGGATTCGTGTGCATGCACGACGGTCCGATGTTCATCTTGCGGAGCTGTTCGATCTGGAAGCCGGCCGCGCTGATCGCCCCCGCGGTGTCGCGAGCGCAGTGGCAGCCGCCGGCGAGGCGCGGCCACAGGCCGGACGCGTCGAGGCGCTGCTGCAGGCGTCGCTTGCGCGGGCGGTCCGAGCGGACGTGCTCCAGGAACCGCAGCTCGCCCCCGGGCTTGAGCACGCGCCGCAGCTCCGCCAGTGCGCGCGCCTGGTCGGGCACGGTGCACAGCACGAGGCTCGCGACCGCGGCATCGAAGCTGCTCGCCCCGAGCGGGAGCGGGTCGGCGAGGCCGTCGCGCACGCTCACGTGCACGGGCGCGCGCCGCGCCGCCTCCACTGCTCTGGCCCGCAGATAGGGCTCCGGCTCGAGTGCGACGACATCCTCGACGGTGGCCGGGTAGTGGGCGAAGTTCATGCCGTTGCCGGCGCCGATCTCCACCACGCGTCCGGCAAGCCCGGCGAGCAGCGTGTCGCGATGGCGGCCGACCTCTCTCTCCATCGGCGCGCTGACGCGATCGAAGAAGCGGGCGAAGCACGGGTGGTGCACGTTCGTGGCGCTCATCCCCGATCTCCTTCGTGACGGTCCGGGGGCAGCCGCGCGTCGACGACGATCTCGAGCTCGTCGCGGACCTTCAGCGCGCCCATCAGCCCGCGGTAGGGCTTGATGCCCCAGTCGCTCTGGCGCAGCGGGATCGTCCCGTGCACGCGGCCCTCGGCGTCGACGTCGAACTGCGCCGCGACCGGCTGCGTGCGACCCGCGATCGTGAGCTCTCCCTCGACGGTCAGCCGCTCGTCGCCGTCGCCCGACCGCACCGCGCGGGAGCGGAACTCGATCGGCTGCCCGCGCAGGACCTTCTCGTCGATCGTGCGGCGGATCTCCGCCCGATCCTTGTCCGTGAGCGGTCTCACGCCGCCCACGCCCTCGCGCACCTCGAGCGAGCGCGGATCGGCCGTGAGCTCGATCGTGGAGCGCTCGGGGTCGGGGGCGATGGCGATGCTCCCCTGCCAATGCGCGACGTCCATGACGAGGTCGTGGCCCGCCCTCGCGGCCATGCCCTCGCGATACGTCTTCACCTGGAGGGAGGCGTTCTCCGGCCCAAACGTCGTCGTCCCCGTTGCAAGCGCCACGAGCGCATCGTACGTCTCATGCTCGCGCGCGACGACCGGCAGGTCAGAGCGCCGGCTCGCGCGACCTTGACGTGCCGCGGCCGCGGCCTACGTGACCCGATGCGGCAGGGCCGACATGACCGCGACGTCCGACATCCGCGCAGCCGAGGACCTCGTGCACGTCCACGGCGGCGAGCCGGGCCTGCGACGCGAGCGCCGGGGCAGCACGTTCGTGTACCTCGACCCGGACGGCGCGCGGGTCACCGACGCGGAGACGCTGGCTCGCATCAAGGCGCTCGCGATCCCGCCGGCATGGACGGACGTGTGGATCGCCGCGAGCCCGAACGCGCACCTGCAGGCGACCGGCGTCGACGCCAAGCGCCGCCGGCAGTACCTCTACCACCGGGCCTGGCGCCAGCGGCGCGACGCCGAGAAGTTCGACGACATGCTCGACTTCGCGGCGCGGCTGCCGGGCATCCGGCGCACCGCGAGAAGCCTGCTCGAGGCCGACGGGCTGAGCCGCGACCGCGCGCTGGCGCTCGCGATCAGGCTCCTCGACGTCGGCCTCTTCCGGGTCGGATGGGACCGCTACGCGCGCGACAACGGGCACGTCGGGCTCACCACGCTCCGTCGAGACCAGGTGACGGTGCGCGACGCCGGGGCGCGGTTCGACTTCGTCGCCAAGTCGGGCAAGCGCCGGCGGATGACGGTCATCGATCCCGAGTCCGTGCGGGTGCTCGCTCCGCTGCGGCAGCGCCGCGGCGCGCCGCCCGAGCTGCTCGTGTACCGGCTGCGTCCGCCCGCCGCCGGCTGGCGGCGCATCCAGGCGCCCGATGTCAACAACGCCCTGCGCTCCTGGGCCGAGGGACCGTTCTCGGCGAAGGAGTTCCGCACCTGGGCGGCGACCGTGCTCGCCGCCGTCGCGCTCGCGCGCGAGCAAGCGGACGGCCAGCGCGGCAAGCGGGCCGTGAGCCGCGCGGTCCGCGAGGTGAGCGCCGCGCTCGGCAACACGCCCACGGTCGCGCGGGCGTCGTACATCGACCCGCGGGTGATCGCGTCCTACGAGGACGGCACGGTGATCGAGCTGCCCGCGGACATGCCGCAGGCGGTGGCCCCGCTGCGGATCGAGGCCGGCGACGACGGCGTCGTGATCGAGCTGCCCACCGACGTGGACGGCGACCTCCTCCGCCTCGAGGTCGAGCGACGCGTGGGGGACCTGCTGCGCGCGCGCCCCTTGCCCGTCGGACCGGGGTGACGCCGACACGTCCACTCAGCGGCCGTTCGCGTGGGCGTCTGCCGCGTTAGGAGTCGTTACCTATGCTTCTCGTGCTGGTTGCGAAATTCACTCAATAGGTGGAGAGGGAGGTCACGATGGCCAAGCTGATCTACTCGGCGATCACGTCGCTCGACGGCTACGTCGCGGACGAGCACGGCAGGTTCGACTGGGCTGTGCCGGACGAGGAGGTGCACGGCTTCGTCAACGACCTCGAGCGGCCGCTCGGCACCTACCTCTACGGGCGCCGGATGTACGAGGTGATGGTCGGCTGGGAGACGGCGGGCACCGGCGCCGACGAGCGGCCCGTCATGCGGGACTTCGCGGAGCTCTGGCAGGCGGCCGACAAGGTCGTGTACTCCACGACGCTCGCGAGCGTCTCGAGCGCGAGGACGCGGATCGAGCGCGACTTCGACCCCGAGGCGGTCCGGCAGATGAGAGCGACCGCGGAACGCGACATCAGCGTGGGCGGTCCCGGCCTCGCCGCCCACGCGATCAGGGCCGGGTTGGTCGACGAGTGGCACCTGCTCGTCAGCCCGATCGTGGTGGGAGGCGGCAGACGGTCCCTCCCCGACGATGTCCGCGTGACGCTCGAACTGCTCGGCGAGCGCCGTTTCGGCAACGGCGTGGTCCACCTCCACTACCGCACGACGATGTGACGCGGACGCTCGTGATCCGCTGAGCGTTGGGGCGGGATGCGGAGGGTTGGGTTAATTTCACCCGCGTTGCTCGACATGACGATCTAGTTACTAAAAGTTGTGGCTGCACCGAAGCGGTGATACCTTTTTGGCACCCGCCATGTAACAGGACGGCTCAGGCCGGGAGATCAATTTAATGTGCAATTCATCCTATCCGGCCGTCCGGCTCAGGACGTCGAGACGCGCCTCATGACACGTGCGACGTTGGACTCGGTGAGTGACGCGACCGCGCGCCTTGCGGTCGAGTCGTTGGTGACGTCGCTGGTGGCCCGGTCGACGCTCGACGAGCCCGCGTTCACGTTCGTCGACTACAGCGCGGACCGCGCCGGCGTCCCCCAGACGCTCACCTGGTCGGAGCTGTACCTGCGCGTCGCCGCGGTCGCGGCGAGGATCAGGGAGGTCGCCGACACCTCGGCGCGGGTCGCGGTGCTGTGTCCGCAGGATCTCAGCTATCCGGTGGCGTTCTTCGGCGCGCTTGCGTCAGGCGCGATCGCGGTGCCGTTGTTCGCCCCGGAAGTGAGCTCGCACGCCGATCGCCTGACGGGCGCGCTCGCCGACTGCGAGGCGACCGTCTGGCTCACGGCGGAGGCCACGCGCGCGTCGCTGGATCAGCTGCTCGACGACCCGCGGGTCCCGCGGCCCGCCGACGTGATCGCCGTCGACGGCATCGACCTCGACGCGGCGCGGGCCTTCCGACTGCCGGAGATCGACCTCGCTGCGCCCGCCTATCTGCAGTACACCTCCGGGTCGACGGGCGCGCCCGCCGGCGCGGTCATCACCCACGAGGCCGTGGCCACCAACGTGCGGCAGCTGGCAGCGGCCTTGGACCTCGGCGAGCACTCGACGTTCGTCGGCTGGATCCCGTTCTTCCACGACATGGGGCTCGTGCTGCTGGCGGGGCTCCCCGTCGGGCTCGGCGCGCGGTCGGTCTTCTCGACCCCGTTCGACTTCATCCGGCGCCCGCTCGGCTGGCTCGAGATGCTGGCGGCCCATCCGCACGTGATGACGGCGGCGCCGAACTTCGCCTTCGACTACGCCGTCGACCGCGTCCGGGCGGAGGATCGCGCGAGACTCGACCTGTCCGGCGTGCGCGTCGCGATCAACGGCTCCGAGCCGGTGCGTCCGCGCACGGTGGAGCGTTTCCGGGAGGCCTTCGGCCCGCATGGGTTCGCGCCGAACGCTCACCGCCCGTCGTACGGCCTGGCCGAGGCGACGGTGTTCGTCAGCGCGACCGACGCGGCTGGCCCGACGATCGCGCGCTTCACGCGCTCGGAGCTGACGGCGGGGCGCGCCGTCACGGCGCGCGACGACGTCGACGCGATCGCGCTCGTGTCGGCGGGCAAGCCCGCCGGCCAGCATGTCTGCATCGCCGATCCCGCCGACCGCACCGCCCTGCCCGACGGCGAGGTCGGCGAGGTCTGGGTGCACGGTCCCAATGTCGCGACCAGCTACTGGGGCCAGCCCGCGCGCAGCGAAGAGGTGTTCAACGGCCGGCTGGTCGGCGGCGAGGACGGGGCGCCCGTGGCCGGCTGGCTGCGCACCGGCGACCTCGGCGTGAGCTGCGAGGGCGAGCTCTACATCACCGGGCGCCTCAAGGACCTGATCATCATCGACGGCAAGAACCACTATCCGCAGGACATCGAGCAGACCGTGCAGGAGGCCCACCCCGCGGTGCAGGCCGGACGCGTCGCGGCCCTGGGCATCCCGACGGACGCGGGCGAGGCGATCGTCGTGGTGATGGAGCGCGCGCGCGGCGCCGGCGCGGCCGACGTGAGCGCGTTGGAGATCAAGCTCGCCGTTCGCCGCGCGGTCGCCGCCGCCCACGATCTCAAGCTCCGCGACGTCCAGATCCTGAAGGGCGAGAAGCTGCTGCGGACGTCGAGCGGCAAGATCGCTCGCGCGGCCAACCGCGCTCGCTACCTCGCCCGCACCGCGGATGCAGCGTCGTGAGGATGTCGGTCGCAGAGCTCGAGCGCTGGTTGGGCGCGCTCGTCGGCGAACGATGTGGTGTCGCGCCCGAGGAGGTGGAGGTCGATCGGGCTCTCGTCGACTACGGCTTCTCGTCGCGGGACGCCGTCGAGCTCGCCGGGCGGCTCGAGGACCTGCTCGAGCGCTCGGTGCCGAGCACCCTGCTGTGGGAGCACCCGACAATCGAGCGGATCGCCGCGGCGCTGTTGGGCGAAGCGAAGCGTCCTGCGCCGACGCGGGCGCCGAAGACGCTGGAGCGGGAGCCCGTCGCGGTCGTCGGGCTCGGCTGCCGGCTGCCCGGTGACATCAGCGGGCCCGAGGACTACTGGCGCCTGCTGGAGCGCGGCGGTGACGCGGTCGGCGCGCTTCCCGCGAAGCGCTGGCCCCGGAGCGAGTCGGCGGCCGACGCCGAGGTGCTCGAGCGCACGACGCGGGCGGGCGGGTTCCTCGACGACATCGCCGGCTTCGACGCCGCGTTCTTCGCGATCAGCCCGCGGGAGGCCGTGCGGATGGATCCACAGCAGCGCATGGTCCTCGAGGTCGGATGGGAGGCCCTCGAGCACGCGGGGATCTCCCCCGAGTCGCTGCGTGGCAGCCGCACCGGGGTGTTCGTCGGCGTCAGCGCCGGTGAGTACGGTCAACGCTCGCTGTCCGAGCTCTCGCGCGTGGACGCGTGGAGCGGCACGGGTGGCGCGCTGAGCCTGGCCGCCAACCGCCTCTCCTACGCGCTCGATCTGCGGGGCGCGAGCGTCGCCGTCGACACCGCCTGCTCGTCGTCGCTCGTGGCCGTGCACCTCGGCATGCAGAGCCTCATGACCGGCGAGAGCGACCTCGTCATCGCCGCCGGGACGAACCTCCTGCTGGGCCCCGCCGTGACCGCGGCCTTCCATGAGATGGGCGTGATCTCGCAGACCGGTCGCTGTCGCCCGTTCTCGGCGAGCGCCGACGGCATCGTGCGGGCGGAGGGAGCGGGCGTCGTCGTGCTCAAGCGGCTGTCGGACGCGCTGGCGGACGACGATCGCATCTTCGCGGTGCTGCGCGGCTCGGCGATCAACCAGGACGGACACTCCAACGGCATCACGGCGCCCAACGTCGAGGCGCAGGAGGAGCTGCTGCGCCTCGCCTACGGCGCGGCGCAGGTCGACCCCGGCGACGTCGACTACGTCGAGGCGCACGGCACGGGAACGCTGCTCGGCGACCCGATCGAGGCGCGCGCGCTCAGCGCCGCGCTCGGCGGGGGCCGCCGCGGGCGCACGCCGCTCCTGATCGGCTCGGCGAAGAGCAACTTCGGGCACCTGGAAGCCGCCGCGGGCATCGTCGGGCTGATCAAGCTGGTGCTCTCGATCGGCCACCGACGCATCCCCGCGAACCTGCACTACAGCGACGGCCACCCGCACATCGACTTCGCGTCCCTCGGACTCGCGGTCGTCGACCGCGCGACCGACTGGCCGGCCGCCGATCGCCCGGCGCGGGCGGGCGTGTCGGCGTTCGGCTTCGGCGGCACGAACGCCCACGTCGTCGTCGAGCAGCCTCCGGCCGCACGGCCTGCGGAGCTCCCCGCGGAGGGGGACCGCATCGGCCGTTTCCTGCTTGCCGGCCCGGACGCCTCGCGCGTGCGCGACCAGGCCGAGGAGCTCGCCGGATGGCTGGAGGGTCCCGGCGCGAACGCGCGTCTGTGCGACGTGGAGCACACGCTCGCCCGGCGCCTGTCGGGCCGTGCCCGCGCGGCCGTCGTCGCGCGCGACCGGGCCTCGCTGATCGCCGGCCTGCGGACCTGCGCCGAAGGTGGTCGCGCCCCGAGCCTCGTCGAGGCCGGCGCCCAGCGCCTCGACGCCCCTCCGGTATGGGTGTTCTCCGGACAGGGCTCGCAATGGGCGGGCATGGGGCTGCGCCTGATGCGCGACGAGCCGGCCTTCGCCGCGGCGCTGAGGGAGCTCGACGGGCTGATCCAGCGCGAAGCCGGCTTCTCCGTCTGCGAGGAGCTCGAACGCGGTCAGGAGCTGACGGCGATGGAGCGCCTGCAGCCGGTGCTGTTCGCCGTGCAGGTCGCCCTGTCGCGGCTGCTGCGAGCGCGGGGGCAGGAGCCCGCCGCGATCGTCGGTCACTCGCTCGGGGAGGTCGCCGCCGCCGTCGCGTCCGGCGGGCTCTCGGCAGCGGACGGCGCGCGCGTCGTCACGCTGCGCTCGCGACTGCTGGCGACGCTGACGGGGACCGGGGCGATGGCGCTGCTCGAGCTCTCGCCCGACGAGCTCGCGCCGATGCTGCGCGACTACCCGGCGGTCGAGATCGCCGCCTTCAACGCGCCGACGCAGGTCGCGGTCGCCGGCGCGCCCGCGCAGATCGCCGAGCTCGTCGCCGCCGTCGAGCGCAGCGGGCGGCTGGCCAAGCAGATCAAGTCGGTCGTCGCCGGCCACTGCAGGCTCGTCGATCCCGTGGTCGGCGCGCTCGCCGACGGGCTGCGCGCGCTCGTCCCGCGCGAGCCGCACACGCCGCTCTACAGCACGGTGCTCGACGACCCGCGCGCGGTCCCCGTCTTCGACGCCGACTACTGGGCGGCGAACATCCGCCGCCCGGTCCGGTTCGCGCAGGCGGTCGCCGCGGCTGCCGTCGACGGGCACGCGAGCTTCGTCGAGATCTCACCCCATCCGCTGCTGTCACATGCCGTAGTCGACAGCGCGCGCGATGGCGGCCTGCAGCAGCCGGTCCTCGTGCAGACCGGCCGTCGCTGCGAGGACGAGAGCGCCCACTTCCACGCCCAGCTGACCGCCCTGGCGCTCCACGGCGGCGCCCGGCCGGAGATCGCGTCGGCCGGCGCCCGCCTGATCGACCTGCCGACGACGAGATGGCGCCATGTCCGCCACTGGCTCGAGCCGTCGCCGCGGCGGGTCCCCGCCGCCGCGCACCGGTTGCTCGGCGATCGCATCGAGCTGCCCGGCATGTCCCGTCCCACATGGAAGGTCGAGCTCGATCCGGTCGATCCCGGCAACGCCGGCGGCGATCGCTTCGTCACGCTCACCACCTGGCTCGAGACCGCCCGCGCGGCCGCGACCGAGGTCCTGCGGCCCGACGAGGAGATCGTGATCCGCGACCTCGTGCTGCACGAGCCGCGCGCGCTCGGCGATCGCTGCACGCTGAGCACGAGCATCCAGCTCTCGACGCCGCACACCGGCCGGTTCGCCGTGCACTCCCGGATCGGCCGCGGCGCGTGGCGCCAGCACCTGTCCGCCACGGTCGAGACCGCCGCCGAGCTCGAGCCCGCGTCGCCCGCGGCGCTCGACGGCGCGATCGAGTTCGTGGTCGCGCCAGCGCACCCGGCCGAGGAAGCGGCGCGCTCGAGCGCCCAGGTCCTCGAGCGGGCGATCGATCGGCTCGTCGAGTCGCTCGGGCCGGCCGACCGCGACGCTTGGCTGCCCCGCTCCGTCGGCGAGGTGCGCTGGCGCGGGGACCTGGACGGCGTCGTCCTCGCCCGGCTCTTCCCCCGGGCGCCCATGGGCCCCGCCAGCCCCGACCTGACGACGACGCTCCAGCTGCTCGACGACGAGGGCCGGGTGCGGGTCCAGCTCGACGCGCTGACGCTTCGCCGCGTCTCCGCCACGGAGCTGCCGATGGCGCTGCCCGACAAGCTCATGAGGCTCGAGTGGCACGCCGTCAAGGCGCCCCGCGTGCCGACCGCGCACGGCCGCTGGCTCGTCGTCGGCGCGCAGTCGGACCCGCGTGCCGGCGCGCTCGCCGACGGCCTGCGGTCCCGCGGCGCCGAGGCTCGTGCCGCGTGGGGCGCCGCAGCGGAGCAGATCCTGCGCGCCGACCACGCGCTCGACGGCGTCGTGGCGTTCATCGCCCCCGCACCGTCCGACGAAGACCCGGAGCAGGCGCCGCTGCGCGGCGCCGCGCACGTGCTCGCGGGCGCCGGGATCGTCCGCGCGCTGAGTGAGCGGCCGCCCGGCAGCGCGATCCGCACGCGGCTGTACTTCGCCACCACCGGCGCCGCCGCCGTCGCCGACGGCGATCGGCCCGACGCGCCGTCCGCCGCGCTGCGGGGACTCGTCCGGGTGCTCGCCTTCGAGCATCCGGAGCTTCAGCCGACGTGGGTCGATCTCGACCACGGCGGAGGCATCGACGACCTGCTGAGCGAGCTCGGATCGACCGACGCCGAAGACGAGGTCGCGTGGCGAGCCGGCCGCCGCCACGTCGCGCGGCTCGTGCGCCCGAGCGCGAGCGAGCTGAGCACCGAAGCCGCCCGCACCGTTCGCGCCGACGGCGCCTACCTCGTCAGCGGCGGTCTCGGTGGGCTCGGCCTCGTGCTCGCGCGCTGGCTGGCGGAGAGCGGCGCCGCGCGCGTGGTGCTCAACGGCCGGTCCGCGCCGGGGCCACGTGCGGAGCTGGCGCTCGCCGCGCTGCGCGAGCTCGGCACGGAGGTCGTCGTCGTCGGCGGCGACATCGCGCACGCGGGCGTCGCCGAGCGGGCAATCGCGGCCTGCGCCGCCCCGGGCGCCACGCTGCGAGGGGTGATCCACGCGGCCGCCGCGTTCGAGGATCGCGTCGCGTCGCGTCTGGACGCCGAGAGCCTGCAGCGCGTCTGGTCGGCGAAGGCCGTGGGGGCGTGGCGCCTGTCGGCCGCCACCGCCGGCCTCGAGCTCGACTGGTGGGTCGGCTTCTCCTCGGCGGCGGCGCTGATCGGCTCGCCCGGACAGGCCGCGTACGCAGCGGCGAACGCCTACCTCGACGCGCTCGCCGCGTGGCGGCGGGCGCAGGGCATGGTCGCGACCACGATCAACTGGGGGACCTGGTCACAGGTCGGCCAGGCAGCGCAGCGCAGCGCCGACGCCGTCAGCCCGATCACGCCGACGGAGGGCCTCGAGGCGCTCGAGTCGCTGCTGGCCGCCCGGATCCCCGCCGCCGGGGTGCTCAGGCTCGACGCCGACGAGCTGACCGACGCGTTTCCCGACCTCGCCGAGATCCCACTGCTCTCGCGCATCGTCGGCTCCGCCGGGCGCTCGGGCAGGCAGACGGGGAGCGCGTGGCCGGGTGTCGCGGCCCTCGATCCCGCCCAGGCGCCGGCGCGCATCCGGGCGCGGGTCGACGAGCGCGTCGCGGCAGTGCTCGGTGTCGAACCCGGGCGTCTCGACGCTGACGCCCCGCTCACGACGCTCGGCCTCGACTCGCTCCTGGCGATGCGGATTCGCAACGCGCTGCAGCATGACTTCGATCGCCTGCTGCCGCCCTCGCTGATGCTCCGCGGCGCGAGCATCGACGACGTCGCGACGTGGCTCTGCGAGGCGCTCGACCTGTCCGCGCCGGCGCCCACCGCCGCCGCCCACGAGCCCGTTCGCCGCGTTCGGGTGGCGCCGCGGGACGCCGGCGAGCGCCTGGTCGCCGCGGCGTGGGAGGAGGTCCTCGGGCGCGCGGACTTCGGCGTGACCGACAGCTGCGACGAACAGGACCGCGACGCGGCGGCCGCAGACCGCGTGAGCGAGCTGCTCTCCCGCCGCAGCGGCCGCCTGGTCTCCGCCGATCAGCTGCTGGCCAATCCGACGATCGAGCGCCAGGCCGCGCTGGTGCGCGAGCCGGACCCGGCGTCGCGCTCGCCGCTGCGTCTGCTGCGCGAGGGAGACGGGGCGGCGACGTCGCTGTTCATGTTCCATCCCGGCGGCGGCGACACGCTCGTCTACCGGCAGCTGGTCGAGCAGCTGGATCCCGGCCTCACCGTGTGGGGCCTCGACCGGCTCAGCGACGTGTTCACGGTCGAGCACCGCGCCGAGCGCTACGTCGAGCTGCTCCGCAAGACGCAGTCGACCGGTCCGTACCTGCTCGCGGGCTGGTCGTTCGGCGGGGCGCTCGCCTACGAGACCGCGCGGCGCCTGCAGTCTGCCGGCGAGCGGATCGAGCTGCTGGCGATGATCGACACGATCCTGCCGCTGCCCGACCCCCCCGAGACGTCGGAGCTGCAGGTGCTCGAGCGCCGGTTCCAGCGCTTCGCGGACTTCCTCGAGAGCAGCTACGGCAAGCCGCTCGCGCTCCCGTACGAGCGGATGGCCCGGCTCGACGACGAGGCGCAGACCGACCTGCTGATCGAGACGATCCTCGCGGCCGGGCTGATCGACCCGGTCGCGGGCGCGGCGATCATCGAGCACCAGCGCACGTCGTACCTCGACGTGCGTGCGCTCGATCGCTATCGCCCGGGCCGCATCGACGGGCCGGTCGTCCTCTACAGCGCGCGCGACGCGCAGACCGACGGCATGCGCGATCCGCGCTTCGACCGCCGCGATCCCGCGCGCGGCTGGGATGCGGTGTGCGGCGAGCAGCTCGAGATCGTCACCGTCCCCGGACACCACCTGTCGGTGCTCGATCCGCCCCACGTCGACGCCCTCGCCGCCCGCCTCAACGAGCTGCTGCCGGGGCTCGTTCGCGCCGCCGCCTAGCGTTTGTGATCCCGCGACTGCACGCACGCTCGTGTCAGCTCTGGTGGGCGTCGACGAGCGCGGCCGACGAGCATCTGCTCGACCTGCTCGACGAGGACGAGCGGCGCCGGCACAGCGGCTTCCTGCGGGCCGCGGACCGAGCGCGCTTCCTCGTCGCGCACGCGCTGACGCGGATCGTCGCCGCCCACCACGTCGCGATCGCCCCGCGCGCGGTCCGCTATGCCGCCAAGCTCGAGGCGCACGAGAAGCCGCGCTTCGGCGACACCGCATCGGAGCTCCAGTTCTCGATCTCGCACTCGGGCGCGTGCATCGTCGTGGCGATCAGCCGGGCGGTGCCGCTCGGCGTGGACGTCGAGTGCGTCGACGCGACCGCGCCGGAGGCGTCGCTCGTCGCGTCGGTCCTCTGCGCGACCGAGCAGCAGGCGTTCACGGCGATGCCGTCCGCGGCGCGTCCGTGGGGGTTCTGCCGCTACTGGACGCGCAAGGAAGCCGTCCTGAAGGCGACCGGCGACGGCCTCGCGATCGCGCCGCTGCGGATCGCGGTGACGGCGCCCGAGAGGGCTCCCGCGCTCGTGGGCTGGTCGGGAGCGGGACGACCGTCCACGTCCGTCCACCTCTACGACCTCGACGCCCCGTCGGGCTACGCCGCCTCGCTGGCGACCCTCGCAGAGCAGCTCGAGTGCACCGCCCACGACGGCGGCGCCCTCCTCGCGGCATGACTCGCGCAGGGCGCTCGCATGCCGAGCGCGAACTCGCCCAGGGGCTCGTTCGCGCGGCGCGCGACACCCCGACGGGGCTCGTGGCATGACTCGCGCAGGGCGCTCGCATGCCGAGCGCGACACCACGGCGCGGCCGGGCCTGCTGCTGGCGGCCGTGTGCCTCGGCGGCATGATGGTCGGGCTCGACGGCACCGCGATCACGATCGCCGCGCCGTGGATCGCGCGCTCGACCGATGCATCGCTCGCCGACCTCACGCTGATCGCCAACGTCTACCTCGTGACGCTGGCCGTGTGCATCCTCCCGGCCGGACGGCTCGCCGATCGGGTCGGCCGGCGGGCGACGTTCGTCGTCGGCGCGCTCGGGTTCGGGGCGTGCTCGCTGGGGATCAGCTTGTCCGCGGGCGTCGGCGAGCTCGTCGCCTTCCGGGCCGGGCAGGGCCTGTTCGCCGCGTTGCTGCAACCGACCGCGCTCGCGCTGCTGAGCACGGCCTTCCCGCGCGAGCGGCTCGGCATGGTCCTCGGCGTCTGGGGAGCCGTCAACGCGCTGGCGATCGGGCTCGGTCCCGTCTTCGCGGGGTTCGTCGTGCAGGGCTTCGGCTGGCCGGCGGTGTTCCTCGTCAACGTCCCGGTCGCCGTGCTCGCCGTGGCGCTCGTCCGCGTCGCCGTCGGCGAGTCGCGCGCCCGCCCGTCGCCGCGACCGCTGCGCACGCTGCTCGGCCAGCGGGCGACGCGCGTCGGCGCGGTGCTCGTCGCGATGAGCTCCTTCGCGGTGTTCGGGCTGCTGTTCCTGCTGACCCTCTATCTCCAGAACGTCCACGGGTTGACGCCGAGCGCGGCGGGCGCGTGGCTGCTGGCGCCGACGATGGCGGTCGTGATCGGAGCGCTGGTCGGAGGGCTGCTGACCGAGCGCATCGGGCCGCGCTGGCCGGTCGTGATCGGCATGGTGGCGGTCGCGATCGGGCTCGTCGGCCTCGCCCAGGTCTCGGTGGGGAGCGGATATTGGGGTGTCGCGTCGCCCGCGATGCTGCTCGGACTCGGCACCGGTGCGTGGGTGATCGCCGCGACCAGCACGATCGTCGACGACAACGCCGCGGATCTCGCCGGGACCGCGTCGGCCGTCCAGCAGGCCGCCAGCCAGATCGGCGGCGTCCTCGGCGTCGCGGTGATCGGCGTCGTGGTGTCGGTCCGCGTCGGCGACGTGCTCGGCGCCCGGCTGCGCGAGGCCGGTGTCTCGCGGCCCGTCGCCGCTGCGGTCGCGCGCGCGCACGACCTCGTCGCCGAGGGTCGCGCGCCCCTGCCGCGCGGCAGCTCCGAGCAGCTCGGCGAGGCGATCCGGACGGCGAGCCACCTCGCGTTCACCACGGGGATGCAGACCGCGTTCCTGCTGTCGGCGGCGCTGATCGCGCTCGCCGCGCCGCTCGGGCTGCTGCTCCGTGCCGGAGCGCCGGAGAGGATCCAGCCGTGACGACGGCAGCGGGGGTCGGCGGGGTGGGCCTCGACGTGCTCGGCGACGTCGCTCGCGGCGAGCGCCTGCGCGAGATCACGATCCGCTCGCCTGCGCTGGGACGCCCCGCCTCCCTGCTGCTGCTCACGCCGCGCGGGTTCTCGACGACGTCGTCGAGACGCTGGCCGCTGCTCATGCTGCTCCACGGCGCCGACGACGGCCCGTCGTCATGGACGCGCGAGGCGGCGCTCGTCGCGCGCAGCGACGCGCTGGATGCGCTCGTCGTCCTGCCGGAGGCCGGCGCGGTCGGGTTCTACACCGACTGGCATCAGCCGGACGCGACCGGCTCGCGTCCGCGCTGGGAGGGCTTTCACCTCGACGAGATCCCGGACCTGCTCGAGTCCCGGTATCGCGCCAGCTCGACGCGCGTGATCGCCGGCGTCTCGATGGGCGGCTACGGCGCGATCGTCTACGCCGCGAAGCGACCGGGCATGTTCGCCGCGGCCGCGTCCTACAGCGGCCTGCTGCACATCACGCGCCGCGGCATGCCGGCGTTCATCGCCGCGATGCTGCTGCGCGAGCGCGAGCAGCGACACGCGCTGTGGGGCTCGCCGCGGCGCGACCGCGGTCGCTGGCTCGCGAACGACCCCTATCACCTCGCCGAGCGGCTGCGCGGGACCGCCCTCTACCTCTCGTGCGCCGACGGACGGCCGCCGCCCACCGATGACGTGCCACCGGGCAGCGGCCTGCTCGAACGCTGGGTCGCTCCCACGACCGAGAGCCTGGCGATCCGTCTGGCGGCGCTCGGCATCCCCGCGACGGTGAGCCGCGGGCACGGCGCGCACGAATGGCCGACCTGGCGACGTGAGCTGGAGCGCTCGTGGCCGTTCCTGGTGACTGCGTTGGGCTGCGCATGACCGCTCCCGCCGAGCGCCCGCGCGGCGGCCTGGCATGGACGCGCCGGCTGTTCGCGCTCGTCACCGGTCGGCGCGGCAAGTGGATCGTTGCCCTCGCCTGGCTGGGCGTCGCCGCCGTCGCGGGCTCGGTGGCGACGAGGTTCCACGACGCGCAGGACAACGACCCGGCCTCCTACCTGCCGGGCAACGCCGAGTCCTCGAAGGCGCTCGCACAGGTCAAGCAGATCACGGGGCGGGACGAGCTGACCCCGGCGGTCGTCGTCTTCCACCGCGCCGGAGGCCTGCGCGCCGCGGATCGCCGGACTGTCGTCGCTGCTCGCGAGACCTTGAACGCGGAGCTTCCGCGCGACGGCGTGCAGGCCACGGGGGCCGCGCCCTCGCACGACGGGCAGGCCGCCCTGCTCGTCTTCGGACTGCGGCTGCGCAACAGCCAGCGGGCGCTCGACGCCGCAGTCCAGAAGATCAAGCACGTCGTCCACGACCGCGCACCGCCCGGCCTCCAGGTCGCCGTGTCCGGCGCGGCGGGTTCCTCCTACGACGCGGAACAGGTGTTCAGCAGCGTCAACGGGACGCTGCTGCTGGTGACGGTGGCGCTGATCTTCGTCCTGCTCTTGATCATCTACCGCAGCCCGATCTTCTGGTTCATCCCGCTGCTCGCCGTCGCGGTCGCCGAAGTCTGCTCGGAGGGACTCGGCTACCTGCTGACGCTCGCGGGCGTCACGGTCAACGCCGAGGCGGCGGGCATCCTCACCGTGCTCGTGTTCGGCGCGGGGACCGACTACGCGCTGCTGCTCGTCTCCCGCTACCGCGAGGAGCTTCGCCGCCACAGGGACCACCATGACGCGATGCGCGCGGCGCTCGGTCTTGCCGGGCCCGTGATCGCCGCCAGCGCCTGCACGGTGATCCTCGCGCTGTTCTGCCTGCTGGCCGCCCGCGCGAACGGGACCCGCGGCCTTGGCCCGGTCGCCGCGACCGGCATCGCGCTGTCGTTGCTGAGCGCGCTGACGCTGCTGCCGGCGCTGCTGGCGATCTGCGGTCGCCGGATCTTCTGGCCGTTCGTACCCGAGTGCACGGGCGAGTCGGCCGACGAGCGCGGGGTCCGGCGGTGGACGGCGATCGCCGGCCGCGTCGATCGCGGCCACCGCTCGATTGCGCTGATCGCGACGGCGGCTCTGAGCGTCATGTGCCTCGGTGTGCTGTCGCTCGACACGGGTCTGACGAGCGGCAACTCGTTTCGCGGGAACGTCGAGTCGGTCGCCGGCCAGCACACGATCGCCGCCCACTATCCGGCGGGCATGAGCGCGCCCGCGCAGGTCGTCGTCCCACGCGGGCGGCCCGTCGCGGCGGTCGAGGCAGCGGTCGCGCGGGCGCCGGGCGTGGCAGCCGTCGGTCCCGTGCAGCACGGCACGGCCAGCTCCGTCTTCACCGCCACGCTGACCGCCAACCCCTCGAGCCAGTCGGCCTTCGACGTGATCGCGCCGCTGCGCACCGCCGCCAAGGCGGCCGGCGGCAGCGGCACGCTGGTCGGCGGCCCGACCGCGCAGGAGGTCGACCAGCGGGCCGCGGCGACACGCGACACGAAGGTGATCGTGCCGATGATCCTGCTCGTCGTCTTCGCCGTCCTCGGACTGATGCTGCGCGCGCTCGTCGCGCCGGTGCTGCTGATCGCCACCGTCCTGCTCTCCTACGGCGCTGCGCTCGGCACGGGGGCGTTCCTGTTCGGGCACGCGTTCGGCTATCCGGGCGAGGATCCCTCGCTGGTGCTGTTCACATTCCTCTTCCTCGTCGCCCTCGGCGTCGACTACAACATCTTCCTGATGGCTCGCGTGCGCGAGGAGGCGCTGGGCCTCGGCACCCGGCGCGGGGTGATCCGCGGCCTCGCGATGACCGGCCCGGTGATCACCTCGGCCGGCATCGTCCTGGCCGGCACGTTCGCGGCGCTGGCCTCGTTGCCGCTGATCGGGTTCACCGAGCTCGGGTTCGTGATCGCCTTCGGCGTCCTGCTGGACACCCTGCTCGTGCGCACCATCCTCGTGCCCGCGCTCGTGATCGAGCTCGACCGGCGCGTCTGGTGGCCGTCCGCGCTGGCCCGCAGCGCACGTGCCGGCGTTCGCCACGATCAGCAACTGCCGGCTCCGTCGGCGGTCGGCCCGGACGCGGGCGGGTCGTAGCGGCGTCTGCTTCCCCGGGTGGGCGACCAACCCGCGGTTGCTACGACGCGACGTGGGATAGCCCGCGCCATTCCGCTCACGCCCGTGGCCGGCGGGCGTCGCGCAGCTTCGCCGGGTCGGTGACGAGGTCGATCTCGGTGATGCGGTCGCCCGCGACGGTGAGCCCGGCGACGCCGATGACGTGGTTGCCCGAGGCGACGACGATGCCGGCCGCGCCGTTGACGACCGCCGGCTCGGCGAGGCCGACGAAGCGGCGCCCTCGCGCGAGCGCGCTGCGGGCGACCGCTTCGGCGCCGACGATCGGGCCCTGCGCACGCCGGCCGCTGCCGCCATCGTGCCGGAACACGACGTCGGGGTCGAGCACCGAGACGAGTGCTTCGAAGTCGCCGTCGCGGGCGGCGCGCAGGAAGGCGTCGACGACCTCGCGCTGGCGCGGGAGGTCGCTGTCGACGGTCGCTGCGCCGCGGACGCGCCGGCGCGCGCGGCTCGCCATCTGGCGGGCGGCGTCGGGCGTGCCGTCGACGATCGCCGCGATCTCCTGGAAGGAGACGGCGAACATGTCGTGCAAGACGAAGGCGAGGCGCTCCTTCGGCGAGAGCGTCTCGAGCACGACGAGCAGGGCGAGGCCGACGGAGTCGGCGATCAGCGCCTCCCGCTCGGGGTCGGACGCGTCGGTCCCGGCGGTCACGACCGGCTCGGGCGACCAGCTGCCGACGTAGTCCTCGCGCCGGCGGTTGCGGGCCTTGAGCATGTCGAGCGCAACGCGGGCGACCACGGTCGTCAGCCAGCCCGGCAGGTTGTCGATCGTCTCCGCGTCCGAGCGGTTGAGACGGAGCCATGCCTCCTGCACCGCGTCCTCGGCCTCGCTGGTCGAGCCGAGCATCCGGTAGGCCACCGCCCGCAGTCGCGTGCGGTGCTCTTCGAACTGCGTCGCGATCGCGTCGTCGTTCACGGTCACATCCTGTCGTCGCCTGTCGTCAAAGGGGTGACGACTCGCACCCGCTCGATGTGACGACCGCGTTCGTCAGCTCCCTCAGCTCCCACTTCGGAGGTATGACCTCGTGGCAACGACGACAGCTGCACCGACAACGAGAACGCGTGCGCCATCCGCGCTCGCCACCCGCCGCGGGAAGCTGATCCTCGCGCTGCTCTGCACGGTCGCGTTCCTGGACTTCGTCGACGCCTCGATCGTCAACGTCGCCCTGCCCTCGATCCGCAGCGACCTGCACTTCTCGGTGCAGAGCCTGCAGTGGGTGCTGAGCGGGTACCTGCTCACGTACGGCGGCTTCATGCTCCTGGGCGGTCGCGCCGCCGACCTGTTCGGACGGCGCCGCATCCTCGTCGCGGGCACGACCCTGTTCGCGTTGTCGTCGCTCACCGGCGGCCTCGCGCCGAGCGCGGGGGTGCTGGTCGGGGCGCGGCTGGCACAGGGGATCGGCGCCGCGATGATGCTGCCGTCTGCGCTGTCGCTGCTGACGACGACCTTCACCGGCAGCGACCGCGTCAAGGCGCTCGGCGTCTGGGGCGGCGTCGCCGGGCTGGCCTCCGCCGTCGGCGTGCTGCTGGGCGGCGTGCTGTCGGAGGGCCCGGGCTGGCGCTGGGTGCTGCTCGTCAACGAGCCGGTCTGCCTGCTCGCGCTCGCGGCGATGCTCTGGCTGTTCGCCGACGATCGCCGCCGTCCGGACCTCACCAAGCTCGATCTCCGCGGGGCGTTCCTCAGCACCGCCGGGATGCTGCTGCTCGTCTACACGCTCGTCAAGGCGCCCGATGTCGGCTGGGGCGCGGTGCGGACGATCGGCGGCCTCGCCGGGGCCTTCGCGCTGGTCGTCGCGTTCGTCGTCAACGAGCAGCGCAGCAGCAACCCGCTGCTGCCGCTGTCGATCTTCCGTGTGAAGGGCCTGGCGGCGGCCGACGTCACGCAGCTGATCGGCATCGCGGGGATCATCTCGATGTTCTTCTTCCTGACGCTCTACATGCAGAACGTCCTCGGCTACTCCCAGATCGAGACCGGTCTCTCGTATCTGCCGTTGTGCTTCGGCGTCGGCATCGCCGCCGGCGTCGCCTCGCAACTGCTGGCGAGGATCGGGACGCGGCCGGTGATGGTCGCCGGCGCGCTGCTGGCGGCGGCCGGCGTCTTCTGGCTCTCCCGCGTGCCGGTGGGCGGTTCGTACGTGGCCGACATGCTGCCCGGCCTGCTGATCGCCTCGTTCGGCCTGGGTGCCGTGTTCGTCGCGGTCACGACGGCCGCCAACGACGGCGTGCCGGCCGAGCAGGCCGGTCTTGCCGCGGCGCTGCTGAACGCCTCCCAGCAGGTCGGAGGCGCCCTCGGGCTCGCGGCCTTCTCGGCACTCGCGACGGCACGGACGAACGATCTGCTGGCGGCGCACACGCCGTCGCCCGAGGCGCTGACCGCCGGATTCCAGCGGGCGCTGCTGGCGTGCAGCATCTGCCTCGCCGCCGCGGCCATCTTCGCGCTGCGCACCACGAACACGCGCGGGGAGAGCGCGGCCGAGGAGGGCGCGCCGCCGCGGCCGGCGGCCGCCGCCGAGCTGGGCTGATCGACGACGCCGCGCCGGCGAGGCCCAGCACGCGGTCCTCGCCGCGCTCCGCGGCGGAAACCGACGTCAGCTCGGCCGCGGGAGTCGCTCGGCCTCGCGCGCGTCGAGCGTCAGCTCGACCGCCCGCTCGTAGATCCCCGCGATCTGCGCGGCGTCTACGAAGCGCAGCCCGCCTGGGCCGAGGCGGGTGTCGACGACGATGCCGCCGAACAGGTTGGTGGCGTTGTCGGCGCGCACGCGCTGCACAACGCCGAGGCGCTTGCCGTCGCTCGAGAACACCGGCGTGCCGGCGCGCAGCGTGAGGTAGGAGATGCGGGCGCCGGTGTGCGCGATCCCGCAAACGCTACTCACATCAGATCCGGTGCGTGCGGCTTGGAGCCCGCGGCCGGCGCGCGACGGATTTCGCCACCGCGCGTCGTCACCGCCGGCATCGAGGCGAATCGCCGCGGCTACTCGGCCCACCAGCCCGGGATGACCTCGCCGTCCCCGTCGTGGCGCGCGCCCGTGGCGATGAACTCGAGGCCGTCCGTGCCGGCCTCGAAGCCGCGGGTGACGGTCGGGGCGACGCGGATCGCGTCGAGCGTCTCGATCTCGATGATCTCGTCGTCGAGCTTCATCCGCCCGGATCCGGCGACCACGACGTAGACCTCCTCGGCCTTCTCGTGGCGGTGCCCGAAGGGCTGGCGGATGTTGGGCTCGAGCCGGTGGTGGCTGATCCCCGTCTGCTCCCCGCCGATGTCGTCCTTGGCGAAGCGCACCTCGGCGCCGGTGACGCCGAAGTCGGGGGCCGAGTCCTTGACGTCGGTGAGCTTCCTATGGGTGAACGGCGTTGCCATCTGTTCTCCTTCTGTCGGCGATGCGCTCAGTTGACGAGCTCACTCGTGGGTGCGGTAGGTCAGTCAGCTCGCGGTGCGGTAGGTCAGTCACCCCGCTTCCGGCGCCTGCTCCAGCGCCCCGGTCGCCGCTCGCGCCGGCAGCGCCGCGCCGGCCAGCGCGGCGAGCAGGGACAAGCCGGACGCCACGCCCATCGCCGCCACGAAGCCGTCGCTGAACTGGGCCGGCGAAGCGTAGCTTCCTGCTGCGGCGAACGCCGCGACGCCGAGCGCGATGCCGAGCACGCCGCCCAGCTCGCGCATCGTGCTGTTGGTGCCCGCGGCCTTGCCGATCGCCTCGGGCGGCACCGACCCCACGACGGAGTTCTGCGCGGCGGGGAAGGACATCGAGATCCCGACGCCCGCGACCATCAGCGGCGGGATCATCTGCGCGTAGTCCATGCCGGCGTGCGCGATCAGGGCGACCCACGCCATCCCCACGGCCTGGAGCAGCGGCCCGGCCACGAGGAAGGGGCGCTCGCCGAAGCGGTCGACGAGCTTCCCGGCAACCGGGGCGACGAAGAACAGGGTCGCCGTCCAGGGCAGCAGCCGCAGGCCGGCGTCCAGGGGCCCGTAGCCGAGCCCCGCCTGCAGGAACTGGGACATGAAGAACACGGCGCAGAACAGCGAGCCGACCGCGCAGAAGATCGCGGCGTTGCCGGCCGAGAAGGCACGCGAGCGGAAGTAGTGCATCGGCAGCATCGGCGTCCGCGTGCGCAGCTCCAAGCCGACGAACGCGGCCAGCAGGCCCAGGCCCCCGACGAACGCGCCCAGCACCTCGGCGCTGGCCCATCCCGCGCTGTTCCCGCGCACGAGCGCCCACACCACGCCGAGCACTCCGCCGCTCACCAGCGCCAGGCCGGGCAGGTCCACGCGTGAGTCCGGGCCGCGGCTCTCCGGGATGCGAGTCAGGACCAGCGGGATCAGCGCGAGGCCGATCGGCACGTTGAGCCAGAAGATCCACTCCCAGGCGATCCCCTGGGTGACGGCGCCGCCGACGAGCGGGCCGCCGGCCACGGCCAGGCCGTTGACGGCGAAGAAGATGCCCAGCGCCGACCCGCGGCGCTCCGGCGGGAACGCCGCGCCCACGAGCGCGAGCGCGAGGGTGGTCACCATCGCGGCGCCCGCGCCCTGCACCGCGCGTGCGGCGATCAGCACGCCGACCGACGTTGCGAGCGCGCACGCGGCCGAGGCGAGCACGAACAGGCCGATGCCGGCCGCGAAGAGCCGGCGGCGGCCGAAGCGGTCGCCGAGCGCGGCCGCGGTCATCAGCAGCACGGCGAAGCTGAGGTTGTAGGCGTTCACCGTCCACTCGAGCTGCTCGACCGAAGCGCCGAGATCACGCCGGATGGTGCTCAGGGCGGTCGTCACCACGAGCGTGTCGAGCGACGTCATGAACGCGGCCAGGGCGGCCAGGGCGAGGAGCCATCTCTGTTTTGAGGTCATGTCGGTACAGACACCGGCCGACCGCGCTGATTGAGCGATGAGTTTCGCGGTCCGCCGGTGTCTCTACGTCTCGATGCACGAGGAGGCCTCAGACCTTGGGAGAATCAACCGATGACCGACGCCACGCTCGAGCGTGCCCGCGCGGGCGACGAGGAAGCCTTCCGGGCGCTGACCGACCCGCATCGCCGGGAGCTGCAGGTGCACTGCTACCGGATTCTGGGCTCGGTGCAGGACGCCGAGGACATGGTCCAGGAGACCCTGCTGGCCGCCTGGCGCGGGCTGGTCGACTTCGAGGGCCGGGCGTCGCTGCGCTCGTGGCTGTACCGGATCGCCACGAACCGCTGCCTCAACGCGCTGCGCGACAGCGGCCGGGGACCCCAGAACGTGCTCGGCTCTAACCCTCCTGCGGGCGCGCCCGAGCCGAGCCGCTGGGGCGAGCCGATCTGGCTTCAGCCCTATCCCGACGCGCTGCTCGAGGGCCTCCCGGATCGGGCCGAGGGGCCCGACGCCCGGTACGAGACGAAGGAGGCCGTGGGGCTCGCGTTCGTCTCGTGCCTGCAACGGATGACGCCCCAGCAGCGCGCGGTGCTGGTGCTGCGCGACGTGCTCGGATACCGCGCCGCCGAGGTGGCGGAGATGGTCGACAGCACGGAGGCGTCCGTCAACAGCGCACTGCAGCGGGCGCGGGCCTCGATCGAGGCGATGCCGGAGCGTCCTGGCGGGTCCAGCCTGCCCGACTCGCCGGCCGAGCGCGCGCTGCTCTCACGCTTCGGCGACGCCTTCGAGCGCGGCGACATCGACGCCGTGGTGGCGCTGCTGACGGAGGACGCGTGGATCCGGATGCCGCCCGCGCCGCATGAGTACCAGGGCCGGCCCGCGATCGCCGAGTTCCTCCGGACGCGGGGGATCTGGTGCAGCGGGGGCGGCATCCGCCTGGTCCCCACGCGAGCGAACGGCCAGCCGGCGTTCGGCTACTACCTCAGCGACCCCCACGCCGGCGTCGCGCGCGCCAGTGGCCTGTTCGTGCTCACCGTGGAAGGCGAGGCGATCAGCGCCATCACGCGCTTCGGCGACAACGGCGTGCTGCCGTACTTCGGGCTGCCGCGAACGCTGCCGAGCTAGCGCCGTTCCCCGCGGCGCTGATGATCAATACGTGGTTCGGGTGTTGGAGGTGTGCGAGCGAGTCCTGACCGCGCTCGCGATCTCGCCCCGATCGTTGATCGGCATCTTCGTCCCGAGCGGGCGGGGAGCTGAACGCTCCGCGCCGACGACCATCGCGATCGCGATCCGATCGCGGCGGACTGCCCAGCGCCCGACCTCCTCCACAACGTCTCTCATCCGAGCGTGTCGGGCGGGCTCAGTTGGCGAGCGTGCCGTCGAAGTCGATCGTGGCGTGGGTCCCGTCGGTTCCTCCTAGGCGATCTTGACTGTGTCGTTGATGGGGAGCTGACGGACTCGTGTGCCGGTGAGGGCCGCGATGGCGTTGGTCAGTGCCGGTGCGGCGGATGGGACGCTGACCTCGCCGACGCCGGTCGGCGGCTCGGTCGAATCGATCAGGTGCACCTCGATCGAGGGGACCGAGCGCATCCGCATGATCGGGTAGCGGTCGAAGTTTTGGGTGACGATCTCGCCGCCGTCGCCGAGCAGGACCTCGCCCCAGGCGGCGGCGCTCAGCCCGAACAGCAGCCCGCCTTCCACTTGGGCGCGGATCAGGTCCGGGTTGATGGTGATGCCGCAGTCGAGGGCGAACACGATCCGATCGATGTGGACGCGCTCGCGGGCGTCGAGCGAGATGTCGGTCACCTGGGCGCTGTGGCTGAGAAAGCTGGAGCATGCGATCCCGCGCGCGCGACCTTCCGGAAGCGGGGTGCCCCAGTCGGCGATCTCGGCCGCCAGCTCCAGTGCGCGCAGCGTTCGCGGGTTGCCGGCGAGCAGGTCGCGTCGCAGGTCGACGGGGTCGCGGCGGACAGCGATCGCGAGCTCGTCGATCGCCGATTCGCGCGCGAACTCTGTGTGCGAGTTACCGACCGATCGCCACACCATCGTCGGGACGCCGGACTCGAAGTTCGTTGATTCGAGCTTGAAGTTCTCGAGCTCGTAGGGAGGGTCGGCCGCGCCCGTCGTCGTGAAGAAGTCCACGCCCCCGGTGAACATGACGTCGCGCACGAACGGGAGGTTCGTCGATGTCGGCTCGGCCACGATCTGCTGGTGGTATGCCGTCAGGTGGCCTTCTGCGTCGGCTCCGGCCCGGACTCGATGGACGGCCATCGCGCGGTAGCGGCCCGTCTTGAAGTCCTCCTCGCGGAGCGACTGGACCTTGATGGGGTACTTCCAGCTGAGCGCGCGTGCGACGTGTACGGCCTCGGTCGTGGGGTCTCGCTCGGAGCTGCTGTGGAGCCCGAACGATCCCCCGGCAAAGCTGACGTGTACTTCGACCTGCTCCTTGTCGATGCCGCCGGCTTCCGAGGCCGACATCCGCGTGTACTCAGGCGACTCGGTGCTGGCCCAGACCTCGAGCACGCCGTCGTCGCGCATCCGGCACGCCGCGTTGTTCGGCTCCATCGTCGCGTGAGCCAGATATGGCAGCGTGTACGTGCCGTCGACAACCGTCGTTGCGGCTTCGAGCACCTTCTCCGCACTGCCGTCGTCCCGCGCGACCACTGACTGCTCGCCGGTCTCCAGCAACCGCATATGCTCGGCAAGCAGCTCGGCCGAGCTCCGGCGCTCGGCGTCGCTGTCGTCCCAGTCGACGACCAACGCGCGCAGCCCACGCTGGACGTCGGCGACCGTCTCGCCGACGACGGCGACGCCCTCCTCGATCGCAACGACCGCGACGACGCCTGGCTCGGCCAGCGCCGCGTGATCGTCCACCGAAGCGACCTTCGCGCCGAACCGGGGTGGGTGGAGCACGACCGCGGTCAACATCCCGGGGACGCTTACGTCGATCGTGAACCGGGTAGCGCCGAGGATCTTCTGCACCGAGTCGACCCGCAGCCGACCCTCGGTGGCGATCAGCTTGTAGTCGGCGGCGTCCTTTGGCTCGACGCCTTCTGGAACCGGCAGCTGCTCGGCACGCGCGGCCAACTGCCCGAACGTCGCCTCCATCCCGCCCGCGTGATGCATGATCCCGCGGTCGAACTCGATCTCGTCGACGGGCACGTTCCACTCCTGCGCTGCGGCGGCGGCGAGCCGGGCCCGGGCTTGGGCTGCCACCACGCGGTAGCGAACCCAGAAGCCCTTCGTCGAGTTGGAGCCCCCTGTGAGCTGCAATACGCCGCCGGCGTCCGGATTCCCGTAGACGTCGCGGGGCGGCCCGCCCCCGTTTGAGGCGTTGACGACCCGGACCGAGTCGAAGTCGGCGTCGAGTTCCTCGGCGACGATCGTCGCCAGCCCCGTGTGAACCCCCTGACCCATCTCGATCTGGCTCGAGTACGCAACGATCGTCCCGTCCTCGCGGATCCGGATGTACGGGTGCACCGGGTCGGCGACCTCCTCCGGGGTCAGCCGCCGGAACTCCGGCTCTGCCGGAGCCGTGAGCGGATCGGGCTCAGGGCCGGCGGTGAGCGTGAGCGCGGCGTCGTGGATCGCGGCTCGGATCCGCGGATAGGTCCCGCACCTGCACAGGTTCCCGCTCATCCACTCGTCGATCTTCGCGTCGTCAGGGGACGCGACTGACTCGAGCAGCGACACCGCGGCCAGCGTCTGCCCGGGCTGGCAGTACCCGCATTGCACTACGTTGCCGCGGTGCCAGGCGCTGCGGACGGCGTCGATGACCGGACCGGAGGCTCCCTCGACTGTGGTGACGGCCTTCCCGACCGCCCTCTCGGTCGCTGTCTGACACGACTTCTGATTGTGTCCGTCGATCAATACCGTGCAGGCCGCGCAGAAGCCGGCTCCGCAGCCGAACTTCGTGCCATGCAGGCCAAGGACGTCCCGGAGCACCCACAGCAGCGGGGTCTTCGCGTGTCGGTCGTCGACCTCGACGTCGGCGCCGTTGACGACAAGCTTCATGGGCCGCAGGTTCGTCCCGACCCAGGTGAGGTGTCCTCACCGGATGATGGTGATTTCCGGACCGTGCTTGGCCTCAGATGCCATGCGATGGGCGGTCACCGCCTGGTTCACGCGCTGTCGGTGTCGCCCGGATCTGTCGGAGTTCGAGCAGTTCGAGGCCGAGCGCCTCGATCTGTGCAACGACGCCGAACAACGCGGACCGATCCTCGAGCAAACCGGTGAGCACGGTCTCGCTGCCTTTCAGCTCAGCCACCATCGAGGGAAAGGCCGACAGAGCGGTAGCTCCAAGCCGGCCCTTTATCCGGATCGCGTACAAGCCCGGCGATGAGGCCACGCGACCATCCTGCAGCCCGACCTGGTGAGCCAGCGACGCCTGGATCTGGTGATTGTGCGCACGCCGGTGCTCGCGCTCCTTCGGCGATCTTCAGGAGCGCCCAGTTGAGAGGAGCCGGAGCTCCCGTGCGCGTTGAACGGCGGAAGAGCGATCGCGCGCACCGAGCTTGGAGTAGATGTTGCGGATGTGCGTGTTGACCGTGTTGATGGAGACGTAGAGCTCTCGCGCGATCTCGGGCCGCGTCAGGTTTGTCGGCAGATATCGCAGTACGCGCAACTCGCTGGGGCTGAGCTCCTCCCGTTGCGACAGGCGCTCTCGGTCGGTGCTCGGCGCCGGCGCGCCTCGCAGCAGGTCGACGATGTCGGCGAGAAGGGCGCCGTGAGCCGTTTCGTGACGCGGGAGCGCGTCGAGCAGTTCCGCGGCTTCGGTCATCGCAAACGGGAAGATCAGCCGGTCCGGCTCGGCGGCGGCGAGCGCGGCCTCGGCTGCGGCAGCGGCGGCGTTTCGATCCCCTAGATCCAGATACGCGGTGCCAGCGAGCAGATGCGCTTCAACGAGAGTGAACCCGGGGCCGGTCGGGGGCGTGACGTCCGGAACGTCTCGAAGTACGTCCAACGCACCGGCGGGGTCTCTCTCCGCCATGCAGATCACTGCGCGCGCGTTGGGGATGAAACCCGGCCGACCGGTTTCGCCAGAGAATCCGGTCAGCGTCTTGCGCGCCTCATCCGGCATCCCGAGCCGAGCCTGCGTGGCCGCGAGCCATCCGACGACCGGCGTCGCGAGAGCGTGCACACCCGTGAGAAGCGACTGCGCCTGCGCTCCCGCAGCGAATGCTTCGAGCGCCGCTTGATGCTGCCCGCGAGCGACGTGCAACTGGCCCGTCACCATGTGCAGCATCACCGCGCCGGCCGGGTCGACTTGTGGCTCGGCGACCTCCGAGGCGCGGCGCAGCGCGCTCTCTCCTTCGTCGAAGTCTCCCATCCAAATCGCCCAGAAGGCAGCCGCCCCAAGCGCGGGCGCGAGTATCGGCCGATCGCCCAAGCCATAGCGTTCGGCCAGGGCCACCGCCTGACGCCCCCGTTCGCGCACGCTCGCGAGCGAGACGAGCGTTGTCGGGAAGACCTGGTGAGCGCGACACCCGACCTCGAGATAGTGCCGGCCGATCGCCTGGGCGAGCGCGGCGCCCTCGGAAAGGTGCCGCTCGGCGTCGCCGAATCGCCGAGACCACGTCTCGACGATCCCGAGATTCAGCAGCGCGACGGCTCGGAGCTCACTGTCCATCGCGATCGGATCGTTCGAGTCGTCAGCGATCGACGCATCGAGCAGGTTCACCTGCTCGATGACTTCCGTGAAGTGACCCGTGCGCCGTGCCAGCGCCAGCCGCAGTGACGCGATCGCCACGGTGAGGCGACGGCGCCGAGCCGGTCGAGCGCTCTGGACGTGAGACTCGGCCAGCGCCAGTTGCGCAGCCGCTTCCTCCACTCGTCCGTGGTTCAGCTCAGCTGCCGCGTGGGCCAGCGCCAAGTCGGGATGGTCTGCTGATGCGCCCTCGGGAAACGCCTGCAGCACCGCGTCGATCGTTCCGGCTTGCCCGTCGAGCACCCACCTGAACGAGTGGTCTGCCACGAGCCGAGCGGCATCGGGCCAGTCGCCGGCCGCGAGCGTGTGGTGCACGGCCTCGACAACCTCTCCGCGGTCGGCGAACCACCGTGCGGCCCGGCGGTGGAGGTCAGGAACCTCATCGGCGAACGTTCGGCGGAGCTCCAGGCGCAGGAAGTCCGCCAGCAGGTGGTGGTAGCGGAACCAGGTGCGCTGAGCGTCGAGCGCCACGACGAACGCGTTGGCTTCCTCCAGTTGCAGAAGCATCTGCTCCGAGCCCGAGCGGCCTGCCAGCAGGTCGGCGAGCTCACCGTTCATCCGGTCGACAAGCGAGGTTCGCAACAGCATGCTCTGAACCTCGCCCGGTTGGCGCTCGAGCATCTCGGCCATCAGGTATTCGCCAATCGCCCTGTCGGTGCCCGAGAACTCAGCCACGAAACGCTCGGGATCCGGGTGGCCGCTGAGCGAGATCACCGCCAGGCGCAGGCCAGCCGCCCAACCTTCCGTGCGCCGGTGCAACGCTGCCACCCCGGCGTCGGACAAACTGATCTCGGAGGCAGCAAGCAGCTCGCGCGTCTCGCGCTCGGTGAACTGCAGATCGCCGGCTCGGATCTCGGCGATCTCGTCGGCGAGCCTGAGCTGGTGCAGTCTGATCGGCGGATCCCGGCGAGACGACAGCACCACGCGCGCAGGGCTCGGCAGAATCGCGAGCAGATGCTCGAGCTGCGCGAGGGCGTCAGCTGACCTCAGCTCGTGGAGATCGTCGACGATCAGCACGACGGGTTCGACGTGCTGGGCGAGCTCCGACAGGACTCTGTCGAGCACCTGGTCGTCGTCGAGCGCAACGGTCGCGGCAGGTTGCGTCTCAGGATCGATCGAGTGCGCCGGGCTGCGCAGCGCGTCGAGGATGGCGCACCAGAACCGCTGCGCATTCTGTTGGTCGCGATCGACGGACACGAACGCGACGCGACGGAGGTTGGTCGAGCGGTCAGCCCACGCACGCAACAGCGAAGTCTTCCCACTTCCCGGCGGCGCCGAGATGACCGTCACCCGTTTGGTCACAGCGCGATCCAGCGTCTGGAGGAGGTCTTCCCGGTCGAGCAGGCCCCGGGCGACCGAAACGTGTTCCGCCACCTGGACGATCCTGTCCTCGGTGGTCTCGTCGAGAGCGGAGCCGATGGCTACTGGAGTATTCACCAGACCTTCATCCCGCCGTCGACCACGATGTCGACGCCCGTCACGTAGGAGCTCTCCTCCGAGGCCAGGAACAGTGCGACGTTCGCGACTTCCTCGGGCCGGCCGAGGCGACCCAGCAGCGTCTTGCCAAGCATCGCGTTCGCCCACTCCGGATCCTTGAGCTGGTCTCGTGTTGCGTTGCTTTCGATCAGGCCGGGGGAGATCGAGTTGGCGCGGATCCCGTGCTCTCGACCCTCCATGGCCAGCTGTCGCGTCATCCCGATGATTCCCGCCTTGTTCGTCGTGTGGGCAAGCGAGGGGAGGAGCCTGAAGCTGAGCGACGCGTTCAGGGACGCCATGTTCACGACCACGCCGCGGCTGGCCTTCAGATGCGGCCACGCCGCGCGGGTGAGGTAGAAGACCGGGTCGACCTCGCCCCAGCGAGCCCTATCCCACTCCTCGTCGGTGATGTCCTCGAGCCAGTTGAAGTACGACGTCGCGGCGAGGTTGAAGAGCACGTCGATCCTGCTGTACGTGCCAAGCGCCAGCTCGATGAGCGCCTGACAGTCGGCCGGATCGTCCAGACGGCATGGCTGCCTGGAGGTCATCTCGCCCCCAGCGCTGCGCACGATTTCGACGGTCGACTCCGCGGGCTCGAAGGTCACGTCGCAACCGACGACCGACGCGCCCTCTCAAGCGAACGCAAGCGCGGTCGCGCGGCCGATGCTGCCGCCCGTGCCCGTGATGACGCACACCTTTCCTGAGAGCCGTCCTGACATTTAGCTCGACTCGCTTGGCATAGCAGCGCTGCTCGTTGACACGGGGATGCGAGTTTGGCGCTACCGCCAGGCGTTCGAATCCCTGAACCCCTTAGTCTTTACCTGAGCGTCGTCCTCGGCCAAGCTTAGGAGGGATGAGCGCAGCGTCGCCACATGTTCTCTCGTCAGGAGCGCAGTTGCTCGGCCGGGAACGCGAGCGCGAGGCGCTCGACCGGCTGCTGGACGGCGTGGGCGGCGGGCGCGGCGGCGTGTTGGTCGTGCATGGCGAAGCGGGCGTCGGCAAGACGGCGCTCCTCGAGTATGCGGTCGAGGCTGCGCGCGAGTTTCGGATCGCCCGGACGTCCGGGGTCGAAGCGGAGATGGAGCTCCCGTTCGCAGCGGCTCAGCAGCTGTGTTCCCCGTTCCTCGACTTTTCGGACCGTCTCCCGCAGCCCCAGCACGAGGCGCTTGCCGTCGCGTTCGGACTCATCACGGGGCCCGCGCCGAATCCGTTCTTGGTTGGTTTGGCCGTTCTCGGCCTGTTGTCCGAGGCGGCCGAGGAGCGGCCGCTCCTGGCTGTTGTCGATGACGCGCAGTGGCTGGACCATGCGTCGGCGCGGGCGCTTGCGTTCGTGGCTCGCCGCCTGCTGGCGGAGAAGATCGCGCTCGTATTCGCCGCGCGCCAGGTCGACGACGCGCTCGGGGGCCTTCCGTCGCATCACGTTGCGCCCCTGCGGCGTCGCGATGCACGGGCGCTGTTGGAGTCCGTCTTGCCGGCTCGGCTCGATGAGCCCGTGCTGGAGAGGATCGTCGTCGAGACCCGTGGGAATCCGCTCGCGCTGCTGGAGTTGCCGAGCGGGCTGACGCCGGCGGAGCTGGCGGGCGGGTTTGGCCTGCCGGCCGCGATGCCGCTGTCTGCCAGCATCGAGGAGAGCTTCACGCGTCGGCTGGAAGACCTTCCCGACGACACGCGCCTCCTGCTGTTGCTGGCGGCGGCGGAGCCGGTCGGCGACCCGCTGTTGCTGTGGCGCGCGGCCGAGAAGCTCGGAATCTCGGCCGGGGTCGCGGCTGCCGGCGAGACCGACGGCCTGCTCGAACTCGGAGATCACGTCACGTTCCGCCATCCGCTGGTGCGCTCGGCGGTGTACGGGTCAGCCCCGGTCGAGCAGCGGCGGGCTGTCCATTCGGCCTTGGCGGAGGTGACGGATCGCGCGGCAGACCCAGATCGCCGCGCATGGCACCTCGCTGCTGCAGCGTCAGCACCCGACGAAGAGGTGGCGTCTGAGCTCGAGCGCTCGGCGGGTCGTGCGCAGGCACGGGGCGGCCTGGCCGCCGCGGCGGCGTTTCTGCAGCGTTCGTTCGCATTGACGGGTGACCCCGCGCGAAGGGCGGACCGGGCGCTTGGCGCCGCGCGAGCAAATCTGTTTGCTGGCGCCTTCGATGATGCGCTCAGGCTCCTTCCCATGGCCGAGGCAGGTTCGCCGGACGAGCTGCAGCAGGTCCAGGCAGAGCTGCTCCGCGGACAGATCGCGTTCTCATCCAACACTGGCAGGGACGCGCCGCCTCTGCTTTTGAGTGCCGCCAGGCGACTGGAGCGGTTCGATGTGGACCTTGCGCGAGAGACCTACCTGGACGCGTGGGGCGCAGCGTGGTTCGCCGGGAGCCTGGCCACCGCCGGTGGTCTGCTCGAGGTCTCACGCGCGGCGAGGTCGGCTCCCCCGTCGACACACCCGTCGCAGCCGTTCGATCTGCTGTTGGACGGACTTGCGCTGCTGATCACCGAGGGACGCGCCGCAGCGGCATCGGCGCTGAGGCGCGCATCGAGCGCCTTTGCCGCCGCAGAGACTCCGGCCGATGACAGCTTCCGGTGGACCGCGTTGCCCCCGATTCCGTCCTACGTTCTCTGGGACGATGAGAGTTGGTACGCGATCAACGCGCGTCAGCTCGGACTGGCACGCGAGGCGGGCGCACTCGCCCGCGTGCCGATGGGGCTGGTTACAGGCGCGGTCATCGACGCCTGGTCGGGCGAGTTCGCGCAGGCCGCGGAGGCGACCGCGGAGGCCGATGCGATCGTCGAGGCGACGGGGACCCGTCTCGCGCCCTACGCGGCGATGCTGCTCGTGGCTCTTCAAGGTCGGGAAGCTGAGGGCCTCACGCTGCTCGAGTCGGCGATCAAGGAGTCTGCCGCCGTGGGGCAGGGATTTGCCGTCCAATGGAGCGAGTTCGTGAAGGCGATCCTGTTCAACGGACTCGGGCGCTACAGCGAGGCGCTGGTTGCAGCCCAGCGCGCGAGCGACGACACGCCCGAGCTGTTCATCTCCAGCTGGGCGCTGGCCGAGCTGATCGAGGCGGCCAGCCGGAGCGCGGCGCCGGAACATGCCGCCAGTGCCCTCGAGCGCCTCACGGAGGACACCGCCGTCGCCGGCACCGACTGGGGGCTGGGGGTCGCGGCCCGTTCGCGAGCGTTGCTGACACACGGTGACGCGGCGCAATCGCTGTACCGCGAAGCGATCGAACGGCTCGGCCGCACGCGGCTTGCGCCCGAGCTCGCGCGCGCACATCTCCTCTACGGCGAGTGGCTCCGACGTCAGCGTCGTCGCCTGGACGCTCGTACCGAGCTGCGGATCGCTCACGAGATGTTCACGGGCTTTGGAATGGAGGCGTTTGCCGAGCGCGCGCGGGTCGAGCTCGAGGCCACGGGTGAGCGCGCCCGCAGACGGACCGCGCGCACGATCGACCAGCTCACTGCGCAGGAAGCGCAGGTCGCGCGCCTCGCGGTGAAGGGAGATACGAACCGAGAGATCGCCGCTCAGCTGTTCATCAGCCCGAGCACCGTCGAATACCACCTGCGCAAGGCGTTCCGCAAGCTCGGGGTGAAGTCACGGACGCAGCTCGCGCAACGCACGTTCTAGTACGCGGCCGTCAGCTGCTGAATCACCGGGATCCGGCGATGACGCATCACCCGCGCGCCGCCGACGATCCGGTCGCGAGTCATCGACCCGAGGAGATCGAGATCTATGTCCGATAGCGGCATGTCGGCCGAGGCCGCTCAACCCGGTGCGGGTCGGACCGCTGGCGTCAACGCGAACGCGGTGCTGGCGATCGTCGCCGTTGCACAGTTCATGGTCATCCTGGACGCCAGCATCGTCAATGTCGCGCTGCCGACGATCAAGCGCGACGTCGGGTTCTCGGAGCAGAGCCTCTCCTGGATCCTGAACGCGTACACGCTGATCTTCGGGGGCTTCCTGCTGCTCGGCGGCCGGCTTGCCGACCGGCTCGGGCGGCGCCGGCTGTTCATGGCCGGCATCGCGGTGTTCGCTGCCGCATCGCTCGTCTGCGGAGTCTCCCAGTCCGAGGGCGAGCTGCTCGTCGCCCGGGGGTTCCAGGGGCTGGGCGGGGCGATGGTGTCGCCGGCTGCGCTCTCGATCATCCTGACGACGTTTGCCGAAGGACCAGAGCGCAATCGCGCGCTGTCGGTCTGGGGCGCGATCGCCGGCGCCGGGGGTGCCGTGGGCCTGCTGCTCGGCGGCCTGCTCGTGCAGACGCTCAGCTGGCGCTGGGTGTTCTTCGTCAACGTGCCGATCGGCGTAGCGGTCCTGGCGCTGGCGCCGCGGATCGTTCCCGAGAGCCGGTCGACGGCGGTCGCGAAGGGCGGATACGACGTGGGGGGCGCGGTCACGATCACGCTCGGGACGATCGCGCTGGTGTTCACGCTGATCAAAGCCGATAGCTGGGGCTGGACGTCGGGGCGCACGATCGTCGGCTTCGTCGTCTCTGCCGTGCTGATCGCTGCGTTCGTCGCCGTCGAGCGCCGTCACGAGGATCCGCTGGTTCCGCTGCGGATCTTCTCCAACCGCAGCCTTGCCGCCTCGGACGCGACGCTGCTCGTCGTGGTGGCCGCGTTGTTCGGAATGTTCTTCTTCCTCACGCTCTACCTGCAGCAGGTGCTTGGCTTCAGCGCGCTGAAGACCGGCATCGCATACCTGCCGCTGAGCCTGACGCTCATCGGCGCGTCGGCCGTTGCGTCCCGGCTTGTCGACCGCTTTACGCCGAAGCCCGTGCTCTTCGCAGGTCTTCTCATCGCGACCGGCGGGTTCATCTTCCTCACCAGCGTGTCCGGTGACGGCGACTATGGAAGCCATGTGGTGCCCGCGATGATCATCCTCGGCGCCGGCCTGGGACTGGCGTTCGTCCCGGTCACGATCGCCGCGACCAGCGGCGTGGCCCCTGACGACGCGGGGCTGGCGTCAGGGTTGCTCAACATGACCCAGCAAGTCGGCGGCTCGCTCGGCCTGGCCATCCTCTCCTCGGTCGCAACGAGCCGCACGACCAGCGCGCTGAACACCGGCTTGGCACTGCCGGCGGCGCTGACGCACGGATTCAAGGGCGCCTTCATCGTCGGTGGAGCTCTGTGCGCGATGGGCGCGGTCTTCACGATCGTGCTGCTGCCGGGTCGGGGGCGCGAACCCGTCGACGAGCACGTCCAGACGGTCGCGCTGTCGTTTACGCGCTGCCCGGGCGCGCCGTACTGCGGACACCTCGCGCGCGCGGTCGCCTTCGGCCGCCGTGTGCGCACCAGCCTTCCAGGCTCGTAATCACCGTGATCCGGTGACGCGTCCTCACCTGCCTGGCGGCAAAACTGGTCGGCCTCCCAGCATGAAATTTCAGCAGCGGACCGACATGGGCGAGCGAGCCTGGACCGCTGCCAAATCATCCCAACCGAAGGGGAGATCTCCGTGAGCACCGAGCAACGCGAGAACCTCGACGCAGTCCTGCGACAGTCAGCCTTCCCCGCCGATAGCGATGTCAACGAGCAACGGCGACTGCTCCGAGAGTTGGTCTCGGCGCAGCCGCTGCCCGCCGACGTGACCGTGACCGCGGCCGCGCTGGGCGGCGTCCCAACCGCCGAGATCACAGTCGACGGAATCGAACCTCGCCACGTCGTTCTTTACTTCCACGCCGGCGTGTACGTGATGGGGGACGCCTTCCTCTCCGCTGACCTGGCCTCGCAGGTCGGCCGGCGGACGCACGCCAAGGTCATCTCCGTCGACTACCGGCTCGCCCCCGAGCACCCGTATCCGGCAGCGGTCGACGACGCTCTTGCGGCCTATGAAGGCCTCCTGCACAACGGCATCGCGCCTTCGGACATCGCCTTCGCGGGAGAGTCCGCCGGCGGCGGCCTCGCCATCGCCACCCTGGTCAACGCCCGCGATCACGGGCTGCCCCTGCCAGCCGCGGCGTTCGTCATGTCACCGTATGTCGATCTCACCCTGGCCGGGACGACCATGGAAACCAGGCGCGAGGTCGACCCGCTGCTCAGCCGGGAAGCCCTCCGAACCCGAGTCACCGACTATACGTCGGGACACGACGCCGCTCTTGGCCTCATCAGCCCCGTATTCGCCGACCTGTCGGGCCTGCCGCCCCTGATCATCCAGGGCGGAACTCACGAGGTTCTCCTCGACGACGCCGTCCGCCTCGCGCAACAAGCCGCCACCGCCGACGTCGAGGTCACGCTCGACATCACCCCTGGGGTGCCCCACGTCTTCCAGGTCTATTACCCGATCCTTGATGAAGCGGCCGCGGCGCTGGACCGAGCCGGACAGCTCCTGTCGGCACATCTCGCCGGCGCAGAACGCGTCACCGCATA